>NZ_CP044217.1 GCF_008727715.1 Mesorhizobium terrae | reverse complement strand
GATGACGAATCTCCGGCAGTTATCGCTCTCGTTTCTTACGCGCCATGTTTGTCGCTGGATCAGTTCGCGAAGCAGATGATAGGGACGGACCACACACGGCGTAGCGTGGGAGCGCGCATTGGAGTGCCGAGAAATGTTGATGCAAAGCGCATTCCGTCCTCACACGCCAAGCTCATCGACGATTGTTCATGATGTCGAGTTTTGGTCGAAACCGGCCACCTGCGAATTCTTCGTCAGGAAATCGATCACCACCTGCAGTCTGCCGATTTAGTGACAGGTGAGCGACTCCTGCTCTCTACGAGATCGCGTACACTACGTTAGGCCGTACCAGTCTGCCGAGGACGTCAGCTCAATCCTCTCGTGCAAGGTCACCTCCTTCTGCACCAAGTGCTGCGTGAATCAGGGCATCGGATCGGGCGCGCAGCAGGTAGATGAGGATTTCGAGATCATTTAGAATATCGACCGGATCGCGCTCAAGTGCAGCCCGAAGCGCTTCTTTCAGCCACACGCTCATGCCCGGATGGGCCAGAATCCAAGCAATTCGAGCATCGGTTTCTTTCAAGCTAGCGTCATACCAAGACATCGAATTTACTCCTAGCGCGAGCAAGCATCTTCCACGGCTCCAACAGCCGGTTTGCGATCGGTTCCTGGTCGGTCACGCCGATCACGGATTGCATTCCGGGCAATGGCCAGGATCAGCATGGGTGCGCCCGTCGGGGCGGGGACGCATCTCGCGAAACTCGCAAGCGACACAACCGAAGATCTGATAACGAACCATGATGCTGGGGGCGCCGCACCATTCGCAGGGAAGCCCCGTCTCTACGTCGATTTGCCCGTAACCGGGGGCGCCGCAGGCCGGACACGGGGTCGCCAGCCGATCGCAAAGGGCACGCGCCAGGCGGCCAATGCTCGCCATACGCGTGGGATTCATGTGGGCGCGCATATCTGTCTGAATGAGCGCGCGGTTGTCGCGCGATCGCAAGGTTGAAGTTTCGAGTGCGCTTTCAAGCGCTTCAGCTGTGCGCAGCCCTTTGTGAATGAGAACGCTACCATCGTCGGGTTCATGAGGTCGTACGATCACGGCATGATCGGGGAAACGGATATGGTCGAGAAACGTCCTGAGATCGCCGATCTCGGCCGCGACGACGTGCTCGTAGACCGGGGCATCATCGATCAGATACTCGCTGACGACGATGCCGCGGCCGTCGTCCACGAGAACCATCAACTCGACCCCGCCGGGGATGAACGGCACATGCGGATGCGGACCGTAGCTGCCTTCGCTGGCGATGCCGATCGACAACCCCGTCGCCGCCATCCCAAGCCGCGCCTTGGCTATGGCCGCCTCGCGAATCGTGCCTGCGCGCGGGATCTCGCCTGTGAAGGTGCCCAGCGCGTCGGTGTCGATCGCGGACGGGGTCTCGACAGTAAGCTCGAGTCGCTCCTGGAAAGCCGGCACGATTGCCGCCTCTTTGCCATGCATGGTGGCCAGCACGGCGCGCTGGCGAGCATAAGGACCGGACAGCGGACACCCAATCGTGGCTTGCGAATGACCGTCGTTGCTCAAAAATAGCCCTCCCGTTTCTGACGCTCGAGCGAGCCATCGTCGCCGAGACGGCCGCGGCGCTCGGAGGTTTCGGCGCGCAGGGTTTCGAGCACGACAGCGGCGATGGTTTCTGCTTCGGAAGGCTGCGCCGCCGTCACCGGCCAGCATCCGAGCGTACGAAAGCGCACCTTCTCCGGCAGTGCGGTTTCGCCAGGCTGCCAGCGCATGCGGACCGGATCGTCGACGACGATCCGCATTCCCATTCGGGTGACGACCTTGCGCTCATGAGCGATGTAGAGAGGCGCGACTTCGAGCTCACGCATCAGGATATAGGTCCACAGGTCGTGCTCGGTCCAATTCGACAGCGGGAAAGCGCGGATAGTCTCGCCGGGCTTCATCCGCCAATTGAAACAGCGCCAGAGTTCGGGACGCTGCAGGCGAGGCTCCCAGGCATGGTTGGTGCTCCGTACCGAAACGATGCGCTCCTTGGCGCGGGTTGCTTCCTCGTCACGTCGGGCGCCGCCGAAGATGATGTCATAACCACCGACAGTCAGTGCCTGCCTGAGCGCATCAGTGCGCATGATGGTGGTGTAGAGATCGCCATGGTCGAACGGATTGATAGACTGTGTCCGTCCGTGCTCGTTGACTTGAACGATCAGCCGAAAGCCATGGCGGTCCGCGAAGGCGTCGCGGAAGGCGAGAACTTCAGCGAACTCCCATGTCGAGTCGATATGCAAGAGCGGGATCGGCGGCCTCGAAGGGAAGAAGGCGCGCAGCACGAGATGGGCAAGGACGGTCGAGTCCTTGCCGCCCGAAAACAGCACCACGGGGTTGCGCGCCTCCGACAATCCATTGCGCAAGACATGGATCGCCTCTGACTCCAAGGCCGCCAGATGGGCGGGCAACCCGTTCATGCGACCACCATCGTCCGTTCCGGTTCAACGTGCCCTTGGTCAAAGGCTTCCCAGCCAAGTTTGCCGGCGTACCGCCAAGCCGGGCGGCCCTGGTCATCGAGGGCAACAAGATGGAGCCATTTGTTGTCGACCAGCGCCCGCAGTTGATCGTGACGTTTGAGGATCGTGCTAATTGCCTCGCGGGGCGCCTCGACGAACACGGTCAGGCGCAGTGGTTCATGAGCTAGCCGTTCTCCGTCGTGAACCGATTGCCAGGGTAGCCCGGCACGTAAGAGCCCGCCATTGCCTTCGACCACGCCGATGCCGGCGGTAACGTTGTGCAGGAGCTTGTTGCCGGCTCCGAACACCGTTGGCGCGACAGTCGATCCGTAATACTGCAGGCTGATCCAGCTCGCGACCACGACCGGCGCTGTCAAGATCAGCTCCAGAACGCTAAACTGATCGTCCCGGCGCCAGTCATAGCCGTGCAGAAATGCACGTCCTTTGAGGTCGCGACCCGCAGTCCGATGGCGCGGCGCGGCGATGAAGGCCTGGCAACCGGCAAGCGCCCATTCCGGACGGACTTCGGCCCAGTCGCGGGCGCGGTGGAGGATGTCGCGCCCTCCCGACGCCCGGGGCAAGCGCAATGCGCGTTCGCTCCGTGCCAGAGCGCCGGCCGTCGCAAGCCAGGTTTTTACCTGTTTGACGCTCTCCTTGTGTAGCGCTGATGGAGAGTCTTCGCCGTAGATCGTCACACGATCAGTGGTTGTGTCGTGCAGCGCTCCGATAAACAGCGTGTCGTCCGGGATGGTGATCCCGCGCTCCGCGACGCCGGCGCGCACCTCGCGGTCATTGAGGAGCGTAGCGAGTAGCCGCGCGTTCACCTCGCCGGAATAGCCGCCGCAGGCGCCACAATGGAGCGCGCTGGCATGAGGATTGTTTATGACGTTGGCGCCATGGCCAGCGATAAGGACAAGCGGTGCAAAACGTTCGGTCAGCGACATCGCCTTCAGCACGCTTTCGGCTATGCCGATGCGAGCCTCGGGATCGAGCGCTGGTTCGAACCTTGGTGCCGGGTCATCCGGCATCCGGTTGCTGGCGCGTCCCAGACCATCGCGCACCAACTTGCCGACATAGATCGGCCCGGCCGCCTCGACGAAAGCGAATGAGGAGACAGCGGCGAGCTTGAAGCGCCCCCAGGCGCGCTTGGCACGCGCCAGGAGCCGAGCTGCTTGGTCCCGAGCCTCGACATCATGTGAATGCCCGCCCGAGCATGTTCGTACTTGCGGTGCAATAAGCACAGGCAAGCGTGCCTCCGCGACATCCGACGCGAAGCGACGATGCAAAATGCCGATGCCGAAAAACCCAGCGAAACCCAATGTCTCGATGCAGGGGTCGAGGCTTTCCAATGCCCGGCGGAACACCTCTGCGCGAACGTCGATGCAGAAGGCCATCTGCAATGCTGGACGCGCTTGCAATCTAGAGGGAGCCGGCGATCCGAGGAGCTTGCCCAGCTGCCGCTGCGCCGCGCGCTCGGTCGCCTCCTGCAAGATTGCATCGATTGCATCGTCCGGTGTCGGCTCGACCGGCGCGGCATAGGCGCAAAGCGCCTCTTTCCATTGGCAAGCGATGCGAAGCTTGTGTTGCTCAAACAGTGCTTGTTCCCAGACGAGACGAATTGTCAGAAGATCGGTGATCGTCTTGTCCGACCCGCCCGAGAGCTCGGCTTGCCAGAGCTTGTACCGGGCAAACTGCGCCCAGCCGCCAAGGCTCATCAGCAGCCGGTGCAAATAGCTTTCGAGCGCCGCCCCATAGAGTCCGAGCTTCTCGATCGACTGGATCAGGGCATCCTCAGCGCGCTCTGGGGCTTGAGCCACATGCATGGCAAAGCCCGTCAGCCCGAGAATCTCTGGGGTGAGATCGTGGGCGGCGGCCGAGCGCCACGCAGCATAGGCGCAGCCGCCCTGAGGCGCCGTCCACAAGGCTTGGCCCGCATCGAAATAGCCGGCCGCCCATTGACCGAAGCGCTCGGCGATCACGCCGGTCCAATCTATACCCGAGGCTTCGGCCGCGAGCTCCGCCATCGTCGGAAGCATAACGGGGGTCGGTGCGCTCGCTTCAATGGCTGACTTCAATGAAGCAAGGCTATCTGGCCGCCAGATCTCCGGTGCAGCCTCAAAGGCTGCCGTGAGATCCGCTTCGGCGATTTCGCCCGCGTGAATACGCTCGGCGTACCAGGCGCGGGGCATTGTGAGTGCGGCTCCCGCGACCCGTCTTAGGCGGGCGGCCACTGTCGATAGAGGCTCATGGATTTGTCCCAGGAATGGGTTGACCGCAACGCTTGAAGCCAGCGGCCAAAGCGGCGGGATGGCGAGCGCCGCCCTTTCGGCCGCGGCAATAATTGCCGCGACGTCGAGGGGTGGAGTGTTAGTCTTGATCATCAGCATTTGCGTGTTCCTTAGTGTCCGGCCGTCACGACGCCTTGCGGACGGACCAGCCGCCGAGCATTCGATCGAGTGTTGCGTTGATGTAGAGGCCGTTCGAGAGGTGAACGCGAAGACCGGCCGCGGCTGGGTGATGGGCCCAGAGCGGGAACAGAGCTTGCGCTACAGCCACCGTTCCGAAGGAGAGGATCGCCAGCACCATGAGCGTCCATTCAAGACGCCCCGGCGCAAGCGGTGCGGGAAGCACGCTTGCGGTTAGCCACTCGGCCAAGGTCTGCAGTGCGAAGTAGCCAGCCGCCGCCGCGACTGAGTACAGGGCCGTCTTACGTGTTAGAACCCGCGGCGCGGCGTCTGCCAGCCCCTGCGCCAGCAGATAGGCGACGCCAAAAATCAGGATTGCACCCAGCGCCAGAGATTGCGGCGACTTATGGTGGAACCCAAACATCATGCCGAAGGCCGCGCCGATCGCGGCATAGATCGCGATCGCCGCGAGGAAGGCCCACCCGACTGCCGCACCGTCGGGGATCGCCACCGGCCCTGGCCGCCGGATCGCGGCGACCTGGTCGACCGCGCCGCCCGAGGCGAGGAACGCGTGAGCTTTGTAAAACGAATGAGCCACGATATGCAGCAATGCCAGCGAAAACAGTCCCAATCCGCATTGCAAAGTCATGAAGCCCATCTGTGCCACCGTCGACCAGGCGAGTGACGTTTTGACCGCCGGCTGCGTCAGCATCACAAGCGCCCCGAAGAGCGCCGTGAAACCACCAAGCATAGCCAACGCGGCCAGCGTTCCGGGCGACAGCAACATCACGTCTGCGAAGCGAATGAGCAGGAAACCGCCGCCATTGATGACACCGGCATGCAGCAGGGCCGACACTGGCGTCGGCGCCTCCATCACCTCGGTAAGCCAGCCATGGGTCGGAAACTGCGCCGACTTCAGCAAGGCCGCCAGCGCGATCAAAACTGTTGCAAAAACAGCCAGCGACGAACCATCGCCTTCTCTCGCGGCGGCATTGATCGCCGCTATATCGGTTGTGCCATAGACGAATGTTAGGAGAACGGCGGCGATGATAAGGCTTGCCGCCCCTAGCCGGGTAAAAATGAGCTTCTTGCGCGCGGCGCGGCGCGCGGCGACCCGATCGGGATAGAAGAGCAACAGCCTGTGCAGGCAGAGACTGGTCGCGATCCACCCCGACACAAGCTGGGCGAGATTGCCCGCCTGAACGAGCAGCAGCACGGCGGCAAGGGTGGCGCACAGCCAGCCTGTGAACGCGCTCGCGCGCGCCTCGCCATCGAGATAGGTCCGAGCATAGCGCACAACGATCCAGCCGACGAACGCGACGAGCAGCAGCATCGAGGCGCTGACGGCGTCAAGGCGCACTGACAAGCCGATCCCGGCCATCCCGATGAGCGGGCTTTCGCCCGGACCGCTAAGGATAAGAATACCGAGCGAGCCAAACGCGGACGCTAACGCCAGAAGCGCAGCGATCTCGGCGAAGCCGGGGGCTAGTCGAGAGCGGCGTCCTGGCGAAACGAAGGATGCGATCGTGGAAACCACAAGAGCCAGCGGCGCAATGAGCGGAAGCAGATAATATGGCAAGGCAATCCCCAATGAAGGTTGTCATCACGAATGGGGTATCAGCCGCAATGCGGCGAATAAAATGCATTGTTTGTGCTATATCGTTCGCTATAATCGAACGTTATGAGCACGTTCAATTACAACCATCTGCGGTATTTTTGGGCGGTCGCCCACGACGGGAATCTGACACGCACGGCAGAGCGACTGAACCTCACGCAATCAGCATTGTCGGTGCAAATTCGCAAACTCGAAGCGCGATTTGGCCATGCTTTGTTCGAACGGCGCGGTCGACAGCTTCATCTGACAGAAGCTGGACGGATCGCGCTGGACCACGCCGATGCGATTTTCGCTGCGGGCGAAGAATTGATCGGCACTTTGCGTAACACGGGCGAGGTGCGGCGCGTTCTCAGGGTTGGCGCGCTGGCTACGCTTTCTCGCAATTTCCAAATGGCGTTTTTGAAACCCTTAATAGGGCGAAACGATATTGAGTTTGTTTTGCGGTCAGGCAGCAGCAGCGAGCTTCTTCAATCGCTCGAAGCGCTCAGTCTTGATGTTGTGCTTGTTAACCAGGCGCCTGCACGCGATGAACTAACACGCTTTGTCGCTCATCGCCTCGCTGAACAGCCTGTGAGCTTGATAGGAACAAGAGCTCGGCTTGGCAAAATTAGGAAAGACGACTTAGCCGAGAGGCTAAACTCACATCCGATCATCCTGCCGACGATGGATAGCAGCGTAAAGATCGGCTTTGATGCGCTTGTAGCTCGCCTGGGCATCCGTCCGCAAATCGTGGCAGAGGTAGAAGATATGGCGATGATGCGGCTTTTGGCGCGCGAAGATGTCGGCCTTGCCGTGCTTCCGCCGATCGTGGTGAAGGACGAGCTGGAATCTGGTGTTCTGGTCGAGGCCGACAGGTTGCCGGGCATAGCCGAAACCTTTTATGCCGTGACGATTGCGAGAAAATTTCCAAATCCGGTCCTAGGGTTATTGTTGGAAGGAAATTTGCTGACGCGTTAGGCCATACGGTCTCTCCAATGGCCCCAACTCGAGCATACACTACGATTGTTCTTTCGATACTGCTTTAGCATTGCAATCAGGCTGAAACTCCAGCGCAACAGGCGGTGTTGGCGATGTGCATGGCGACGGCCTCGGCGGCGCGCCCGGCATCGCCGTCGCGGAGCGCCGTGACGATCAGGCGGTGCTCGGCGATCGAACTGCGCATGCGCGCCGGGTCGGTGACCGCGATCGGCTGCATCTGCGTGGAATGGATGCGGTCGCGATTGGCGTCGTAGAGATCGACCAGCATCCGGTTGGGGCAGGCAGACACAATGATGCCGTGGAATTCGAAATCGGCCTCGGCGTTGCCGAGCAGGTCGCCGGCGGCCCAGCTCCGCTCCATCTGGTCGGTCAGGCGCGTCAGTTCATCGATCTGGCCAGCCGTGAGGACCGCTGCGCTGAGCCGGACGATCTGGCTTTCCAGCATGATGCGCGTCTCGAAGACGTCTTTCACCGAATAGTCTCTGTGGCGCCATGAGATCATGGTGCGCCCGCTGGACGACATTTCGGCCACGAACGTTCCGCGCCCCGGCTGGGTGACGATGAGGCCGATCGCCTCGAGCGTCAGCAGCGCCTCACGCAACGAAGCGCGGCTGAGCTTCAGCCTCACTGCCAGCTCGCGCTGAGACGGGATCTTCTGGCCCGGCCCCAGGCTCCCGTCGAGGATCATGGTTTGAATCTGCTTAGCCGCGGCATGGGTCACGGGGGTTCGATTGAGCACGGCCTGCACCTTCCTATTCCCTGACGGGGGCATCGTGACTTGACGCAGTCCGATCGGATCGCGCCGCATCGTTTTCCCTTCTTAGCATCCGGTGTGCGTTATGCGATCCGTTCCGCTGTCGATCGCTCCGCTTGCACCGCCCATCGATTTGTGATTGCATGGTAACTGGTCAGACCGGTCTAACCAGTTTTCTTACGGGAGGAAATCAAATGCAAGTCACAACTTTGCTGCGTCGGTTGCGCTGGGCGGGAGCGGCGGCGCTGGTGGTTTTCGCCGCATCGGCGCAAGGCGCGGAACTCAACGTCGGCGCCAATGTCGGCAACGTGCCGTGGGAATTCCAGGACGCCAGCGGCAAGATCGTCGGCTTCGAGGTCGACCTCATGACCGAGGTCGGCAAGCGCCTCGGCTCGGAGGTCAAGTTCACGAACATTCCGTTCGCGGGGCTTTTCGCGGCCGTGCAGTCCGGCCAGATCGACGCGGCCGTGTCGTCAATCACGATTACGCCGAAGCGCTTGCAATCGGTCAGCTTCGCCCAGCCCTACTACGACAGCGACCAGTCGCTGACGGTGAAGGCCGACAGCGGTATCACCGGCCTGGCGGGAATGGCGGGCAAGACGGTCGGTGTCGACACCGGCTCCACCGGCGACATCTGGGTCACAGCCCACATGGCGGAAACCAAGATCGCCAGCGTCAGCAAATACGAGGGCTTGCAGCCGGCCATGCTCGACCTCTCCGCCGGCCGCATTGACGGCTACATTTCCGACATTCCGGCGCTGCTCTACTACGTGAAGGACAAGCCGCAGTTCAAGGTGGTGGAGCGCATCAAGACGGGCGAGCAGTATTCGGTCATGTTCGCCAAGGACGCGCCGCTGGCCGCAAAGGTGAACGACGCCATCAGCGCCATGAAGAAGGACGGCACGATGGCCTCGATCTACAAGGCCTGGTTCGGCGCCGACCCGGAGAGCGGGCTGGCGACCGTCACCGTCATGGACATGCCGAAGCCCTGACCAACGCGGCCGCGCCGGTGCGCCCCGCGCGTCGGCACGGGACGCCGGAGCGCGCGCCCGCATGTCCGTCTTCGACACCTTCCTGAACCCCCGCGTCTTCGTGGAAACGCTGCCGCTCATCCTGAGCGGCCTGGCCACCACGCTTACGCTCGGCTTCACCTGCATCGTCATCGGCTTCCTCGCCGGCATCGCCGTCGCCATCTGCCGGCTCTATGCCGCGAGCCCGGTGCAGTGGGTGACCATCGCCTTCATCGACGTCTTTCGCTCGCTGCCGGTGCTGGTGCTGCTGTTCGTCATCTACTACGCGCTGCCCTTCGCCGGCGTCCGGCTGTCGTCGTTCGTGGCGGCGGCCAGCGCGATCTCGCTGGTGTCTGCCGCCTATTCGGCCGAGATCATCCGCGCCGGCATCGAGGCGGTGCCGCGCGGCCAGTTCGAGGCGGCGCGGGCGCTCGGTCTGCATTTCGTCCTGACGCTGCGCAAGGTGGTGTTGCCGCAGGCGATCCGCACCGTGCTGCCGCCGCTGACCTCCAACGCCATCAACGTCATGAAGGACACCGCGCTGGCCTCGGTCGTGGCGATGCCGGACCTGCTCAAACAGGCCAACCAGGCGCAGGCACTCGCCGCCAATCCAACCCCGCTGATCGCCGCCGCGGCGATCTATCTTCTCATACTGCTGCCGCTCGTCCGTGTCGTCGGCGTGCTGGAGCACAAGCTTTCGAGGACCCGCCATGCCGCTTGATCTCGACCATGTCCGCAACCAGTTCCCCGCGCTCGGCAGCGGCTGGGCCTATTTCGACAACGCCGGCGGCTCGCAGGCCCTGAAGTCGGTGGCGGACCGGATATCAGACTACCTGCTGACTACCAACGTGCAGACCGGCGCCAGCTACGAGACGTCCAGACACGCCACCGAACGGCTGGCCGAGGCGCGGGCGCGCATCGCGCTCTTGTTCAACGCACGACGCGCCGAAGAAGTGGTGTTCGGCGCCTCGACGACGATGCTGCTCAGGCTTCTCGCCACCGCCATGGCCGGCAGCCTCGCCCCCGGCGATGAGATCGTGGTGACGGAGTTCGACCACGAATCAAACATTGGCCCCTGGGTCGGCCTGCGGGAGCGCGGCGTCGTCGTAAAATTCTGGCCGCTGAACAAGCAAACGCTGAAGCCAGACCTCGCCGACCTGGAGGCGCTGATGGGGCCGCGCACCAAACTGGTTTGCGTGACCCACGCTTCCAACATCCTGGGCACGATCAACCCGATCCGCGAGATCGCCGATCTGGTCCATCGGTACGGCGCGCGCATCTGCGTCGACGGCGTGGCGCTCGCCCCTCACCGGGCTATCGACGTGCAGGCGCTTGATTGCGACTATTACGTCTTCTCGCTCTACAAGACCTACGGGCCGCACCTGGCGGTGCTGTATGGAAAGTACGACCACCTGCTCGAACTCGACGGCCTCTATCACTATTTCTACGGCCGCGACAAAGTGCCGATGAAGCTAGAGCCGGGCAACCCGGCTTATGAGCTTGCCTGGGGCAGCGCGGCCATCGTCGACTATCTGGAAGAGTTGGGTGGAACATCGGGACGGGCGTCGGTGGAGGCGGCTTTCGAGGCCGTCACCCAACAGGAGATGGCGCTGGCCGAGCACTTGCTCGCCTATTTGCGCGGCCGCAACACTGTCCGCGTCCTCGGCGACAGCCGTTCCGATGGCACGGTGCGCGTGCCGACCATCTCCTTCCTCCTCGAAGGCGCAGACCCGCTTGCCCTGATCGCCGCGACCGACGCACGCCACATCGGCATCCGCCACGGCGACTTCCATTCGCGACGGCTGGTGGAGTCGCTCGGCCTGCCGGCGCAGAACATCGTGCGCGCTTCGCTCGTCCACTATAACACGCTTGGAGAGGTGGACCGTTTCATCGACGTACTGGACCGGGCTACTTAGGCCACCTGCTATGACCGATGCGCCCACACGTTCTTCTCGGCAATCTGCATCGCAGCAGCCGTTGTCTTTTCGCTTCGGTCAATGAAGTCCTGACCCCCGGATGAACCCTTACACACTTGGCTCGAAGGCTTATAATGCGTTCTGGAGCTATTCGCGCCATTTATGCCAGCAACAATCTTTCGCGACGGACTGGCAATCACGCCGGAAACCTGCGCAAAAGCCAACAAAGATAGGCCAGACGAAAAACCACCGGACAACTGCGACTCTAATCTTAATGTGGAGCTGGACTACGCCAAATCGCCAATTGCTGGCTGCATAAAACACGGTCTCCGACCAGAATCTCGACCCCGTCGGGACAGATCCATTCGACCCCGCCGTAGTTGAACGCGAATGTCAGTCCGTCTCTGCGTCTCAGCCGCACGTGATCCGGCAGGGAACAGGTATCTAAGGCAGCGGACGTCGCGACCGCAGACAGGACGGACTGCGTCAACTCCCCATCCGGCCAACAAGCCAGCAGAAAGGACCGGCCGTTTGAGACGAGCGCCGGCAAGCCGTCATCAAATCGAGCGATGATCTCACCTTTTGCTTCCAGATGATCGCGCCAACGAATAGCGTGGCCGCTGACCGCGCCGGAGACGCGATGGCGCACGTTCGGGCGCAGGGACGAAGCCTCGATTGTCCGGGTGCCGGTGAGGTCTGCCAGCGGTCCCGGAGGAAGGTTGTCGGGGATGGCAAAGCTTGAAGTTCGCGATCCCGTGCGCGGGCCGAAAAGCAGAATTCCCGAAGCTTTGGCGAAGGCTTCGGTTGCGGCATCCGACACGATCGGCATCGATGGCACTAGCACGAGCCCGTAGCCTTGCAGCGATGCGCCCGGCGCCACGAAGTCGATGTCAAGGCCAAGTCTGCGCGCGGCTTCGTACCACCGAAAAACCAGTTCGTGGTAGCAGAAGTCCCGGCCCTGCGGCTGGATGCGCGTCACCCAGGAGGCCTGATAGTCGTAGACGATCGCCACCTGTGCGCGCGAGGCCGCACCAAGCGGCCCCACGACTTGCAACTCCGTTGAAACCGCTTCGGCTTCCCGGCCACCCTGGGACAGTTCGTGCAATCCGGGCAGGTTAAGGCCGGCATGGTTCTGCTCCTGCCCGAATGGCGCCTGTCGCCAGCGGAAGTAACTGACCACTTCCGCGCCGTGCGCAAACGCTTCCCAGGTCCAGAGGCGGACCATTCCAGGCTTCGGCACCGGGTTCCAGGATGCCCAGTTCACGGGACCAGGCTGCTGCTCCATGACCCAGAAGCGATCCTGGCCCACGCCCCGATAGAGGTCGTGATGGAACGGCGCAATGTCCGGGTGCGACGTCTCGGCCCAACGCCCGCGCTCTTGTTCAGAAAAGGGAAAACGCTCAACGAAGCCTATAGGGTAGGAATCCCAAGACGCCAGGTCTAGGTGGCGGCCCAGCTGCCAGTGGTCGAATTCGTTGAAGAAACCCATGAAGTTGTGCGTGACCCAACGTCCTGGAGAAAAGCGGCGGATGATATCGCACTGCATCCGGTCGTATGCGTTGACCTCCTCGGACTTGAACCGCCAGAAGTCCAGTCGCGCCGCCGGATTTGTCTCGGTGACGGCAAGTATGGGTAGCGATACCTCGTCGAAACTTTGGACCTCCATCGACCAGAATACGTTGCCCCAGGCCTCGTTGAGCTGGTCGGTCGTCTGGTAGTGCCGTCGCAACCACTTGCGAAAGGCTTTCAGGTCCTCGGGGCCCCACGAAAGCACGGTATCGTGGCATCCGTATTCGTTGTCCGTCTGCCAGCCGACGAGACCGGGATGCTCGCCGAAATGAGTGGCGATCGCTTCAACAATCGAACGGCTTTCACGCCACCAGCTCTCGGACGAAAACGTGTAGTGCCGGCGCGAACCGAAGCCGCGGACGCGGCCCTGCTCGTCGACAGGCGCAATGTCCGGATATTCGTCCATCAGCCATTTGGGCGGAGTCGCCGTCGGCGTGCCCAGCACGATCTTCAGACCCGCCCCGGCCAGCGTGTCCATGGCGCGCTCCAGCCAGGCAAAATCATAAGCGCCTCGCTTTGGTTCGAGCCTGGACCAGGCGAACTCGCCGATGCGTACGTAGGATATGCCAAGAGCGCGCATGCGGCGCGCGTCTTCGGCCCACCAGGCCTCCGGCCAGTGCTCTGGATAATAGCAGACGCCAAGCATTATCGCGTCAGGTCTCCATTGAGGATCGCCTCGCCCGCGTCATCGAAAAGATGGCAGGCAGCTGCGGGAATTCCGACCTTGAGCGACGATCCGATCTTGCTGCTCATCAACCCGTCGGCCTTGATCGTAAGCTCGGTTCCGTCGGCAAGCGTCAGGTAGAACATGGTTTCCGAGCCGAGATATTCGGCAAGGCGCACCTTGCCTTCCAGGCTCACCGAGCTCGATCCACCGATGGTCAGGTGTTCGGGACGCACTCCGAGCACCGCCGGCGGGCGCGTCGCCGCCGCCGAGCCGGCCACGTCGAGCGTCAATGCCACGCCGCCGGGGAGGTCGACGGCCAGCCGCGGCCCCACCCGCTCCGCCGATACCTTTATGAAATTCATCTTGGGCGAGCCGATGAAGCCGGCCACGAACATGTTTCGCGGCCGGTGGTAGAGCTCCAGGGGCGAGCCTGCCTGCTCGATGCGCCCAGCGCTCAGAACCACGATCTGGTCAGCCATGGTCATCGCCTCGACCTGGTCGTGCGTGACGTAGATCATGGTGACGCCGAGGTCCTGATGCAGCTTGGTGATCTCGGTTCGCATCTGCACGCGTAACGCGGCGTCGAGATTGGACAGTGGCTCGTCGAAGAGAAACACTTTCGGATCGCGCACGATGGCGCGACCGATGGCGACACGCTGCCGCTGCCCGCCCGACAATTGCGACGGCTTGCGCTGCAGCAGCGGCTCAAGTTGCAGCATGGCCGCCGCCCTGGCGGTGCGCCGCTCGATCTCGGCCTTCGGATGGCCCGTCATCCGCAGGCCAAACCCGACATTCTCGGCGACCGTCATATGCGGGTATAGTGCATAGGACTGGAACACCATGGCCACGCCCCGGTCGGACGGTCCGACATTGGTCATGTCGGCGCCTCCGATCCGCATAGTCCCGGACGAAATCTCCTCGAGCCCCGCGATCGAGCGCAGGAGCGTCGACTTTCCGCATCCCGAGGGGCCGACGAACACGCAGAATTCCCCGTCGGCAATCTCCAGATCGACGCCCTTGATGACGGCGACGTTGCCGAACTGCTTCTTCACCTCGCTCAGTATGACACCGGCCATGGTTCAGGCTCCTAAACGGGTTCGATTTCGAGGATGACGCCACTCTCGGGTCGTAGCATCGGTAGCGCCAGGCCGGCATGGCGCAACGTGTCCAGGCTGAAATCGCTTTCTCCGGCCAGAAGCGCCTGCTGCCCGGCGGATAAACGAACGAAGGCGGGCGCCGCGGGATGAACTGCTGCGATGCGCCAGCGTCGGGCTGTTGCCTGAGGCACGGCAACCTGCAGCGGCGGTGGCTGCTCCGCCAGCATCGTCGGCCCCTGCGCGACGAAAAGCGCGATTCGGTCCGGCAGTGCCGCGCCCCAGACATAGCGTCCGTCGACCGGATTGCCGGCGAAGGACGCCCTCGACGCGTGCAGCAGCGGCCGCAGACGCTTGTGCAGCGCGATCCACTGAGCCAACTCGCGGCGCTTGTCGGGCGCGAGCGTCAGTGGATCGAGTTCGACGCCGAGATGATAGGCCAGCGCCACGACGGCGCGGAAGGCGAGCGAATGGCGGCGCCCCGTCTGATGGTTCGGCGAGCCGGATATGTGGGCGCCCAGGATCGAGGGCGGAAAGAAATGCGTGGCGCCGCGCTGAATCTCCAGCCGTTCCAGGGCATCGGTGCAATCCGACGTCCAGATGCGGTGTGTATGTCGCAGCACGCCATAGTTGGCGCGGCCGCCACCCGAGGCGCAGCTCTCGATCTCGACCGCGGGATGGCGCTTGCGCACGCGGTCCATCAGCGCGTGCACTGCGCGCGTCTGGCTTGCCGTCACGGCTCGTCCGTCGAAGCCGCCTGCATTGGTCAAGTCACGGTTCATATCCCATTTGACGTAGGAGATGCGGTGCGCCCCAAGCATCGCGTCGATCCGGTCGAACAGGTAGTCGCTGACCTCCTGGCGCGTCAGGTCGAGCACCAGCTGTTGACGCGAGAGAGGGCGCGGCCTGCCGGCGATCCCCAGCGCCCAATCCGGATGCGCCCGATAGAGGTCGGAATCGGGACTGACCATCTCGGGCTCGAACCACAGGCCGAATTCCATGCCGAGTCCGATGACGTGGTCGATCAGTGGCTCGAGTCCCGAGGGATACTTCCTGTGGTCGACGCTCCAGTCTCCGAGCGAGGACGTGTCGTCGTCGCGTCGGCCGAACCAGCCGTCGTCGAGGACGAAGCGCTCGACGCCAAGCTCGGCCGCAACCTCGGCCTGCGCCTTGAGGGCGTCCAGCCGATGATCGAAATAGGAGCCTTCCCAGGTGTTGAGCGTGACGGGGCGAGGCGGCGCCTTGGCGTCGGGCCAATCCAGTATCGCTTCGTCTACGACAGCGCGCAATCTCGAGGCTGCGCAGGCGACCCCGTCGAAAGATGCGGTGAGATATGCCTGCGGGCTATGGTAGCTTTGCCCGGCCTCCAGCAATACCTCGCCCGGCTCGAACAGCTCTCCGCCATGCACGAGGCGGCGGCCGTCATCGATGAGATCGACGGCGAGCTGGTGGTTGCCGCTGGCGCCGACATGGATGGCGTATGTGGTTCGTCCGGTCGTCAGAAAAAGACCCGGGAACCGGTCGTGCGAGGTACGGCCGCGCCTGCTCTCCTGCATCCACAGGCTGCGGCCGAGAGGCTCGGACGAAAGGCGGAACTCCCGCCCCCACATACCGGACAAGCTCGTCAGCACTGCCGGGCCGTCGCCCACCGCCATGGTCGCGGCCATGCACCGGTCTAGTGTGTATGTTTCGGTTCCGTGGTTGGTAACGGTGACCGCGGTGGCGACGACGCCGCAGTCGTGGATAGCAAGCTCGAAGGCAACGGCGATCGCGGCAACCCGGTCGAGACCGCGAAGCACCACGCCCATTGTCGTGTGCTCGACCTGCCAGTCCTGGAAATTCAGCAGGAAGTCACGGCCGTTGCGATGCCCGGCCAGCGCCGGCCAGCCGAAGAAGCCAAGGCCGCCGACAGGCAACAGCACCGCGCTCGGCACCGACACGTCCATGCCGTTGATACGGCTCGCGCGCTCGGCGGAAAGAGAGATTTCTTCACCGGGGCACCCGGGGCCAAAATACACCATCTCGGGCATGCCCTCGTCCTGCAGTGCAAGGACAAGCGATAGCCGTTCGTTTCCGATCGAGACGAGGCGTCTCATCCCTTGGTGGCTCCGAGAGTAAGGCCGGCGATGAAATGTCGCTGCATCAGGAAGAACATGATCACGGGCGGCAGGGCGGCGACGATGGCGCCCGCCGACACCAGATGCCAGGCGGCGACCCATTGACCGTTGAGAGAATAAAGGCCGGCCGTCACGGGCATGGCGTTCTGGCTCTGCACCAAGACGGTTGCCCAAAAATAATCGTTCCACACGAAGGTGAAGATCAGGACCGCGAGCGCGGCGATGGCTGGTCGCATCAATGGCAGCACCACATGCCGAAAGATCTTCCATTCCGATACGCCCTCGACGCGCGCCGATTCGATCAGGGCGAAGGGAAGGCCCTTGATGAAGTTGCGCATGAACAGCGTACAGAAGCCGATCTGGAAGGCGACATGGAACAGGACCAGCCCCAGCGTGGTGTCGTAAAGGCCGATCTTGAGCGTCATGTCGCGGACGGGCACCATCAATATCTGAAAAGGAATGAAATTACCCGCCACGAAGAGAAAGAAGATCAGAAGGTTGGCCCGGAACTTGTAGACCGCGAGCGCGAAGCCGGTCAGGCAGGAAAGAGCGACCGCGCCGACAACCGTGGGGATGGTGACCTTGAAGGAATTGAGAATGTACCAGCCGATAGGCGAGTCCCTGAAGACGGCGGTGTAGTTCTCCACCCCTGCAAAGCCGGATGGGATGCCAAAATAGTTGCCCGCGGCCAGATCGCCGGCGGGACGAACGGAGGTGACCGCCACTCCGATCAGTGGTAGCAGCCAGACCGCCAGGGCCACCGGAAGACCGACCTGGTAGCCGACCCTTACCCACGGCCGAGCCTTTTGAACGGGTGTCGGAAACATTACGTGTTCCTCTCCTGCCTCAGCATCCGGAAGATGAAAAACGTGATGAAGATCATCATGATGGCAAATAAGACGACCGCTATCGCCGCGCCGTAGCCCATCCGGTAGCCGTATTCCGACAAAGCCTCCTCGTACATGTAGAAGGACAGGACGCGGCTCGAGCCATAGGGACCGCCGTCCGTCATGATCGACACCAGGTCGAACGAACGCAGCGCGCCGATGACCGTCACCACGACCGCGATGAAAGTGGCTGGCCTGAGTTGCGGGATGACGATGTTCCACAGCATCGACCACCCCTTGGCGCCGTCCATGCGCGCCGCCTCGACCTGTTCGGGATTGATGTTGTTCAAGCCGGTCAGGTAGAGGATCATGCAGTACGCGATCTGCGGCCAGAGACCGGCGGCAATGATGCCAAAGGTGACGAAGCGCTCGTCGCCGAGAATTGCGATCTGCTGGCCGGTGATGTCTTCGATCAGCTTGGAAAAGAGACCGAAGTTTGGCGCGTAAAACCACGTGAAGATCAGGCCGACGACCACCTGGCTGATCACGAACGGAAAGAAGAAGAGCGACTTGTAGAGGCGGATACCGGTGACGGTCTGGTTCAGGAAAAGGGCAACGCCGAGACCGGCCGGCACGGCAAGAAGATACAAGACCAGCCAAAGAATGTTGTTGTAGAGCGACGTGTAGAAGGCGTCGTCACTCAGAAGCTCCCGATAGTTGGCGACACCGATCCAGGTGGCAGCCGACAATCCGTCCCACTCGTAGAAGCTTATCCAGATCGACCGGAAGATCGGAACTACGACGTATACCGCAAAGAACAGGAGCCCGGGGGCCAGAAAAAGCCAAGGGGCCAGACGTTTGCGCCAGCCCTTTGCGGCCCTGGCGAATGAATGTTGATATACGCTCATGGCGCCTACCGTTGCGATACCGGTTGAAAAAGGAGCCGGGCAAGGGAGAGAGATGCCCGGCTCCCGCCGATCAGGCGCTATTTGTAGATTTTTTGTCGCGCCTTCTCGAGACGATCCAGGATGGCGTCAATCTTGTCGGGCTTGACCATGAACTCCTGGAAGCCTTCCATTCCGGCCTTTGCCATTTCGGCCGGCGCGTCGCGGTCATAGAACTGCGCCAGACCGTGCGCGTTTGACAGCATGATAAAACCGGCTTCAAGGAACGGATCGCTCGGTTTCGCCGACGTGTTGTTGACCGGAAGCTGGCCAAGAATGTCGTTCATTTTGGTCTGAGCGCCCGGCGAGGCCAGGAAGGCCAGGAATTTCCGGGCGTCGTCCTTGTTCTTGGCACCTGAGGGAATATGAAAGGTATCGGTCGGCGCGTCTTCCGCCATCGGCAGTCCGGCCGTTATCTCGGGGAACTGCAGGAAGCCGATCTGGTCTTCTTTCAAGCCGCCGTCCTTCATCGGCGCAACCGCGAAATTGCCCATGAGATACATTGCCGCCTTGCCCTGTACGAATTGCGGGATTGCGTCCTGCCAGTCGAGCGCGGCGTGATTCTCCAGGAAATAACCCGGCTTCACCAACTCAGCCCACTTCGCGAAGACTGCCTTCACCTTGGGATCGGTGTAGGGCACCTTGCCGGCGGTCAGGTCCATGTGGAACTCATAGCCGTTGACGCGCAGGTCCAGATAGTCGAACCACCCGCCGGTCGGCCACAGGGCCTTGGTGCCGATGGCGAAAGGCGTGATGCCGTCCGCCTTCAGCTTGGCGCATGCCGCCATCAGCTCTTCCCAGTTCTTTGGAGGCGTTATGCCTTCTTTGGCAAAGACATCCTTCCGGTAGTAGATGCCCCACTGATAGTAAGTGTAGGGGACGCCCCACTTCTTGCCGTCGATGGTCAAGGCCGAGGCGGCGGACTTCAACTGGTCGTCCAGCCCATTGGCGGTCCAGACGTCGGTGACGTCCTCGAACAGCCCGGCCTTGACGAAGGGCGCCATTCGGTTGCCGGCGTACCAGGCCGCGACGTCGGGCGGATCGGCGGTCAGGAAGTTACGGATTGCCGCCTTGTAGCCTTCGTGGTCGAAATTGTTCCATTTCACTGTAACGCCGGGATTGGCTTTTTCGAAATCTGCAATCAACTGCTCCATTGCCTTCTTCGGCGCTGGATCTGACTGGTCCGAATTCAGCACGATCTCGCCGGCGACCGCCGGCGCGCAAGTCATGGCGACGCCGAGCACCAGCCCAGCCAAGCTTTTCAAGCTGTTCATGTTGTTCCTCCCTTGAAGCGGCGACTGTTTCAGACGCCGCCAGCCTCACGCGTCATTTTGGCGACGTAGCGTGAGCGGCTTGAATCTGACCGTGAATGCCGTAAGCTTCTACCGAGTTTTTTGAGCATTCTTCCGGTTTTCTAAGGTAGGCCCGGCGTCGAGATGCGGTCTCCTCAAGACGAAAGCGTTCCGGCGCATCCGGAACTGAATCCGGCACATCCGCTGGTGGTGTTCGGCGATCACAGATTTTGCGCTGGGTCGAGCGATCGTGTGATGCGCATGCCTGGCCCCCACATGCACAGCCAGATCGAATTCAACTTCGTGCTCGACGGCCGTATGACCTACTGGTTCGACGGACGTGAACTGACGGTGTCTGCCGGCCGTCTGGTGCTGTTTTGGGGCATGATCCCGCATCAGGTCATCGAACTCGACGAGCCGACGCATTTTGTCTGCCTCTATGTTCCGATGTCGGTTTTTTTGGGCTTGCCGAGCCTCAGCAGCTTTCGCGAGGCGGTGTTTCGTGGAGCCATGATCGAGGCGCTCGATATCAAAAGCTACGACCATGATATTTTCAGGCGCTGGCGAGACGAGCTCCTTTCGAGGGACACCGCGCTGGAGCAGATCGTGCGCGACGAATTGACAGCCCGTGTTCGCCGCCTTGATCGGGAAGGGTGGCGCGATCTGAGACAGGTGGGCGAGGCCATGAATGTGGCTCACCACGGCGACGGCGAAAGGATAGTCCACGTCGAACGTATGGCCCGCTTCATTAGCGAGAACGCGTTGGAGGCCATCACAGTCGAGCATGTTGCGCGCTCAGTTAATCTACATACCAACTACGCGATGACTATCTACAAGCGCGCAGTCGGCCTGACGATCAACCAGTCGATCGTGCGCCAGCGGCTCGATACGGCGCAGTCCTTGCTGATCGCAACCGACATGCCGATCGCAAATGTTGCATTTGAGTCGGGTTTCGGGTCCCTTTCACGCTTCTACGAAGCTTTTGCGCAGCGTTTTGGCAGCCAGCCGGGAGCTTTCCGGCGGCGTCTGGCGCAAGCCTCAAGGCAAATCGATACTGGCCGGTCGAATTTCTCCCGCAAATAGATTGTCGAACGCACTGGCGAGCGATTGGAATCGTAGCACTCCTCAGACTACGCCGTTCCGCAAACCGTAGATCATCACACGTCATATCAGATTGACGCCACACCCTCATTAATCAACATTCGCGGCGCTTAGATTGAAGCTCTTGAGGGAAAAAACTTTGTGAGCCGGATGTCGGCCGTCCTTGCATGACCCTCCATGCCTTCCAGCCGCGAAATTCGCGCCGTGGCCTCCGCCAAGGGGCGTGCTGCGGCACGGGTTGCCCGTTGCCACGTCACGGTTTTCATGAACTTGTGCACCGACAGCCCACCAGTGTAGCGCGCGGCCCCGGAGGTGGGCAGGACATGGTTGGGGCCCGATGTTTTGTCCCCGAAGGCCACCGTGGTCTCCTCGCCGAGAAAGAGCGACCCATATGCGCGCAGGCGATTGAGCCACCAGTCGAGATCGTCGGCCTGGACATGCAAATGCTCGGGCGCGTAGTCATCTGCGACTGTAGCCATCTCCTCAGCGTCCGCGCATAGGATGATTTCAGCGAAATCGGCCCATGCCGCCCGGGCGCTGTCTCGGTTCGGTTGGGGTAGCGCCTCGATCAGCTCGGGCACGAGGGTCATCACGCGCGCGGCAAGCGCCGCATCTGAAGAAACGAGCCAGACCGGCGAATTCCAGCCGTGCTCGGCCTGCCCAATCAGATCCGCGGCGACCAGTTCGGCGTCGGCTGTCGTGTCGGCGATCACCATGCTGTCCGTCGGACCGGCGACCATGTCGATACCGATCTGGCCAAATAGGATGCGCTTAGCCTCCGCGACATATTGGTTGCCCGGGCCGACGAGAATATCAGCCTTCCTGACGCCGAACAGGCCGTTCGCGATTGCGGCGACGCCCTGCACGCCGCCCATATTCAGGATGATATCGGCGCCGCACAGATCCATCGTGTAGACAATCGCAGCCGGGATCCCAACACCCGGGCGCGGCGGTGAACAAGCGGCAATATGGGACACGCCCGCAACCTTCGCCGTGGTGATCGTCATGATCGCGCTCGCCACGTGACTATAGCGGCCGCCTGGGACATAGCAGCCCGCTGAAGAAACCGGGATTTGCTTCTGCCCCGCCGTCAAACCCGGCAGGATTTCCACCGCGAAATCCGTGGCGGTTGCTAGCTGCGCCTCGGCGAAGCGGCGGACATTGTCATGGGCGAAGTGGATATCGGCCTTTAGCTGATCTGGCAGGAAGGCCGCTGCCGCCTTACGCTGTTCTTGCGAAATAACGATTTCGCCGTCCCATTTATCGAACTCCTTGGCGTAGCAGCGTGCGGCTGCTTCGCCATTGATCTTGATCTCCGACAATATTTTCTGGACAGCGGCGCTAACGTCAGATTGATCCGCTTCCGCCGTTCGCGCGGCTCTTTTAAGATATTTCATAGGGGTTTGGCTTTCCGGTTACATCCTGCCCTTCCAGGGCACGAGACGTCGTTCAAGGAACCGCATCAAAAGGTCGAAGGCAAAAGCGATGATGGCGATAATGAAGATGCCCAGGATAACGACCGGCGTCTGCAGGAACTGGCTCGCGGACAGCACCATGTAGCCGAGGCCCTTGGTGGCAGCGACCATCTCTGCGGCGACGAGTGTGGTCCAACCGAAACCGATACCGATCCTCATAGCGGTCAGTATCTCTGGCAATGCAGACGGCAGAATGACGTAGCGCATCACCTGCCAGCGCGTCGCTCCGAAGGAATAGGCTGCGTGGATCTGCTCGATCGCCGCGGAACGCACGCCAGAGCGGGCGCCGAGCACGACCGGTGCGAACACTGATAGAAAAATCAGCAGCACCTTCGACATTTCGCCAATGCCGAACCAGATGATCATCAGTGGGAGGTAGGCCAGCGGCGGGATCGGCCGGTAAAACTCGATAGGAGGGTCGAAGATGCCACGCACCACCGGGCTCATTCCCATCGCAAGCCCGAGCGGTAGGCCGATCGCGCAGGCCAGCAAGAACGCGCCGAACACGCGCGCGGTCGATATAAGCACATGCTCAACGAACGGCGTGCCGGTGAAGCCGCTGTTCCAGATCTCGAAGAATTTCCTGACAATCGAGACTGGCGAGGGTACGAACAGCGGTCTGACCCAGCCCATTTCCGTGACCAGCCACCAGACGGCGAAGAAAAAAGCGATCGACAAGGCCGAGAGCCAAAGTGTATTACCTTGCCCGGGCACCCCGTAAATTTCTCCGGGCTTTGTGGGGCGCGCTCGCGAAATCCTTCCAAACATCCCTTTGGCGATCGGCGATTCCAGATCGGCTTGTTCGCTCATGTCGCCACCGCCTCCTCGTCTGCGAAAATGATCTTCAGAACCTGTTCACGCAAATTGATGAACTCCGGCGAAGCTTTGACACCCCTTGCAGGAGAGCCGGCAAGAAATTGCCGGGAAAAGGGCAGGTCGAATGCATGGGTTATGCGCCCTGGCCGTGGCGACATCACGATCAGTTTGGTCCCCATAAAAAGGGCCTCCTCGACGCTGTGGGTGATGAAGAAGACTGATTTGTTGGACTCATTCCAGATGCTGAGGATTAACTCCTGCGCCTTCTCGCGCGTGAGAGCGTCGAGCGCGCCCAAAGGCTCGTCCATGAGAAGGATTTTCGGATCGCAAGTCAGCGCGCGCGCGATTCCCACGCGTTGCTGCATGCCGCCAGATAGCTTGTAGACTGGCGATTTCTGAAAGCCATCCAGTCCGAGGAGTTCGATAAAGCGGTTGGCCGTCTCATAGCGGGCGGCCAAGGCTACACCCTGGACCTGAAGGCCGAAGGCAACGTTGTCCAGGACGTCAAACCAAGGCAATAAGGCATGCTTTTGGAAAACGACCGCGCGGTCCGCGCCTGGTCCTCTCACGGGCGCGTCATCAAGCGTCAATCGTCCCGATGTGGGGGCGAGAAAGCCCGCAATCAGGTTAAGCAAGGTCGATTTGCCACAGCCCGATGCGCCGAGCGCGACAACAAATTCGCTGTCACCGATCTCCAGCATGATCTTGCTGAGCGCAGCGACCGGTGGTCGTCCGTCGGACGCGGGATAGACTACAGAGACGTCGTCGATGTTCAGGCGCAATGGCTCCTCCCAGGTCAGCGCGCCGTCCCGCCCGGTGTGGCCGGGCGGGACAGTCGGACTATTTAGCTGCTTCTTGCGCTATCGTGCTGGTGACAAACTTTGAATAGTCGTCTGCGGTAGCGTCGATCCGACCTGCGGATTTGAGGAAATCGGCCGTCGCCTTGAGTGCCATCGGCGCATTACCCAGCCATTTGGCAGTCACCTGCTCCTGCAACGGGATGAAGGTGTAGCCTTTCAGTATATCGGGAATCTGTTCGGCAGTGGCTCCGGTCACGCTGGCAATCTGCTTGACTTTCTCGTTTTCCGGCGTCCAAGCAGCGGGGTCTTTGAGATAGGCCATGTTTGCCGCGTTCATCGCCTTCGCGAACGCGACAACCTCCTTCTCGTGCGAGGCGAGGAAGTCCGAGTTGACCGTCCAGGCGTTGAACGTCGGATATCCCCACTCAGCCGTATCCTTGGCCGAGACGATGCGCTTTCCCGTCTTGAGGATCTCGGTCTGCGCCGGTGGCCAAATAAAGGCTGCGTCGATCGTGCCCTGGCCCCAGGCTGCCGCGATCTGATCGGGCTTCATCGTCATCACGGTCACATCGCCGGGCTGCAAACCAGCATGAGCTATCGCGCCCATCAGCGAGAAGTGAGCGGTCGAGCCGACCGGAACCGCCAGGCGCTTGCCCTTGATGTCGGCCAGCGTCTCGATCCCCGAACCATTGCGCGCGATCAGGCTCTCGGAATCGCCGATCGCGTAGGAGAACATGAACATCTTCAAATCGACGCCCTGTGTGGCCGCGATCGCGAGAGGCGAGGAGCCGAGCTCGGCCACCTTCACATCGCCCGACGCCATCGCCGCGATGACATCGGTTCCCGAATCGAAGACGCGCCAGTCGATCGTCCAGCCGGTGGCCTTCTCAAAATCGTGCTGAGCGCGGGCGGCGTTCATGGGCGTCGGATCGCTGAAAGTAGCGATCGTCAGGGTTTCCGCCTGAACCAAACTCGAAGATACCATGATCGCGGTCGTTGCCAGCAGGATCGTCTTCCCGAAAATCGATGTCATTGTCATTCCTCCATTGTTGGTATCGGTTGGCGTTTCGCTCTTGTTATTGTTTTTGAAGGCAGTTAAAGCGCGTTAGCGCGTTTATTGGGCCCGATGCGGCAAAGGCGACAATTGCCTGCACCAGACAGTCAAGCGTGTCCAAGGCCGTGACACGATCGGCCACTGCATTGCCGATCAGAGAGAATTCGGTGCAAGCGATCATTTGCACGCACGCCCCGCGCGCTGCCAGACCGGTCGAGGCGTTGCGGAGCGCCTGGCGTGCCGCGTGGCAAGGCCCCTCGGCCTTGATGCGGCGGATTGCGGCCAGCAGGGCCTCATCGTCATCGGCATAAAGTGGCGTCAGTCGTCGTGCGGTCAGCGGCGTATCGAACAGGGCCACTTTGCGCACCGCGGGTGAAGCAAGGATGCCCACGCGACCTCCAGAGCCGGCCAATTCCGCCGCACGATCGGCCGCCAGCGCAACCATATCCAGGAACGGCACGTCGACGGCGGCAAGGATCGCAGGCGCATAATGGTGCGCGGTGTTGCAAGGCATGGCAAGTGCCTCGGCCCCGCCTGCGACCAGACGGCGGGCCATGTCTGCCAAAACTGGCGCGGGGTCAACGCCGACGCCTTCGATCAGATGGCGGATGCGCGAAGGCACTTGGGGGTTCTGGTCGACGATCAGCGGTATATGGCCTGCATCGTCGTCGGCGTGGACGGCGGCCAGAACCTTTTGCATGACAAGGACCGTCGCCTCCGGACCCATGCCTCCGAGAATGCCGACGCGGCGCATCATGCCTCGACTTTCGGCGCGACGGCCGTCACGGCATCGAGGATGTGGTCGGCAATCAGCTCGCAATCGTCGAGGCTGAAGGTGAGCGGTAGTCGCATGTCGAAGAGACTTGCCAGGATTGCATCGGTGCGCGGCAGATCCTGCGCGCCTGCGTAGCGCCAACTATGGTGGTCCGATGTGAAACCTGCGGGCGCTTTTGCCCCAAACCATTTTACCTCGACCCCCATATCGGCAAGAAGTCTCAGCAGGACGCGCGCGGACTTCGCCGAAATCACCGGGATCATAAACTGAATAGAGGATCCGACATATCGTTCGGCAGCGGGCCGGTGCGGTATGCGGATCTCAGGGTTAGCGGCCAGCCTTGCGGCCAACAGATCGTGCCGCGCGTTCCAGGCGCAGATGGCCTGTTCGATGCCTTGCAGTTGTGGGCGCAGTAGGGCCGCGCGCAAATTGTCCATGCGAGCCGACATGTTTGGCGTGTCCAGCCGGATATTGGTATACGTGTCTGGATTCGGTCCCGCGCCATGTCGCTCGTAGAGCATATAAGAGCCCGACAGGATTGTGGCGCGAGCAATGAATTCGGCGTCGTCCGAGGTCAGCAATCCGCCCTCACCCGAATTCAAATGCTTGTAGGTCTGGGTGCTGAAACAGCCAGCAAGCCCAAAGGAACCTGAGCGGCGCCCATTCCAAGTCGCACCCATGGTGTGGGCGCAATCCTCGATTACCGTCAGATCGATCTCTGTGGCGACTGCCAGAAGCGCCTCCATGTCACACATATGGCCGCGCATGTGCGACAGAAGCAGGTAGCGTGCGCCGGTGCGCTTTGCCTTGCTCGACAGATCGTCGAGATCGATAACGAGATCCTCGGTTGTTTCGACAAATACCGGCTTGGCGCCGACCGCTGCGATAGCCCCGGGCACGGGAGCAAGAGTAAAGGCATTGGTCAGAACCGTTTCGCCGGCACGGACGCCGGCCGCACGCAACGCGATCTGCATCGCTTGTCCGCCCGACGCGACTGCAAGGCAGAAACGCGCGCCCTGCCAGGCCGCATATTCGCGTTCCAAGGCCATCGCCTCGCTCTCGTCGCCGCCGGCGATATTGTAGCGATGCAGTCGGCCCGAACGCATTACGGCGGCAGCTGCGGTGATGCCCTCGTCAGGGATTGGAAGCTGCTGCGTGAAGCTGCCGGTGAACCGCTGTCGCGCCATGGCTATTCCGCCGCGAGCTTGGTCTGGTCTTCCGCGAAGGCAGCGTTGTAGCCGAAGAGAGCCGCCGAACCGCCGGTATGCAGGAAGACCACTCGCTCTCCCTTATTGAACTTGCTCTTGCGGCAATAGTCGATCAGGCCCGCCGCGCCCTTGCCCGAGTATACGGGATCGAGAAGAATACCCTCAAGCTGAGCGAACATGCGGATCGCCTCCAACGTGTCCTCACGCGGAATGCCATAGCCTTGCCCAACATAGTTGCTGTCGGCGACCACGTCCGACCGCGCAACGACATTGAAGCAGCCGAGCTTTTCGGCTGTCTGAAGAGCTAACTTGTAAACGCTCTCTTCCTGTTTTTCCTTCGGCGCGCGCACGCCGATGCCGGTCAGCGGAATATTGGCGTTGATAGCCTTCAGCCCTGTGACGAGGCCGGCCTGCGTGCCAGCGCTGCCGGTTGCGGTAACAATATGATCGATCACAAGGCTCCTGTCGTTAGCTTGCGACAACAGTTCGAATGCGCAGTTGACATAGCCTAGCGCGCCTGTGGCATTCGAGCCGCCACCGGGAATAACATAGACTTTACGACCCTCTCCGCGTAGTTTCTCGGCCACGCTTTCCATCTCGGTCTGCATGTCGGCCCCGCCCGCACGTTTCGATGTGGTCGCTCCGTGCAGATGGTCGAGCAGCACATTGCCATTGCTGTTGTAATTCAAGTCATTCGAACCGGTACGATCCTCAAGCAGGATATGACAGCCCATCCCAAGCTTTGCCGCGAAAGCCGCCGTCTGGCGCGCGTGGTTAGATTGCGTCGCGCCCTGTGTCATCACCGTGTCGGCGCCCATGGCTTGAGCTTCGGCCATCAGGAATTCCAGCTTGCGGGTCTTGTTGCCGCCAGTCGACAGCCCGGTGCAGTCGTCGCGCTTTATCCAGATCTCCGGTCCGCCAAGCTCCCGGCTGAGCCGGTCGAGCTTTTCGAGAGGCGTCGGCAGATGGGCCAGGAAGACGCGTGGAAAGCGAGCGAGATGCATATGATAAACCTTCCGAAACTTGAGCAAAGTGACACTCGCACGTCAAAATGACTCGTGCAAATTCGAAATTATCCACCTAAGATGCACATATTGCATCTTATGGAGCCGTCATGCGCCTCGAATGGCTTGAGGATCTCCTTGCTGTCGCCGAGACCGGATCGTTCCATGAAGCGGCGGAGCGGCGGTTTCTCACGCAATCAGCCTTTTCCAGGCGAATACAGAACATCGAAGATCATGTCGGAACCGAACTGTTCGACCGGACCCGAAAGCCGGTGCAGGTACGCCCGACAATGGCCGACAAGCGCGATCAAATCCAAAAGCTTGCCGTAGATCTGCGTCAGCTTGTCGTGGATCTCAAACTCGACGCTCGCGTCGCCTCGAATCGCGTCGTCCTTGCAAGCCAGCATTCACTGACGACGGCGTTGACGCCGCACCTTCTCAAGAAGTTGCGGCAGCAAAACGAGACGATCCATGTCCGCCTTCGCTCGGCCAATCTCGATGAATGCGTCGGCCTTCTGCTCTCACGCCAAGCCGATATCGCCGTTATCTACCGTGTGCCGGGAGAGGATCATCCCGTTAATGCCGGGTATGTCGAATCGGCTACTATCGGCTTCGACCGGCTCATCCCGGTCTTCGATGCCGGTGCGCTTGACGATTTGGCTCTGAGAATTGCGGGGGACGAGGTTCCCTATATCGCTTATCCAGGTAACGTGTTTTTTGGCAGCATGATGGGAAGACTGATCCTGCCGCGCCTGAGCGGTGCAACAAGGCTCATGCCGATCGCAGAAACGGCGCTCACACTTGCCGCGCTCGAGATGGCGGCAGTCGGCATAGCGGTGGCCTGGGTGCCCGAATCGCTTGCCAAGCAACGCATCAGAGACGGCGTTGTCGTGGACATCTCTGAGATGCTGCTTTCCTGCCCGCTGGAAATTACGGCTGTCAGGTTGTTGGGAACGTCAGGACCGGTCGCCAGTGAAGTCTGGTCGCAAATTGCGCAGCCACCGCCTCAACGTGAGCCTCCGACGATCGGGAGCACCGATACCGTCAGCGCGCCTCGTCGATGAGGTTCAGCAACGCTTCGGCCGCGCGGGTGCGGTGGCGCGCGGGATGGGTCAGGACAGCAAAGCTGCGTTCGGGCCTTGGTGCCCATGTGACGGAGCGTATCCGCACGACTCCCTGCGACACCGCTCCCTCGACCGCGCGGCGTGACAGCATGCTGATACAACGTCCGCCAGCAACAGCGGCCAGAATTGCCTCGTTCGAGGGCAGTTCGAGCGCGATATCGAGATCATCGATCGACAGCCTCATGGCGCTCAGATGCGCCTCAAATTCCGACCGCGTACCGGACCCGAGTTCGCGCAGGACCCAGCTTGTCCGTCCGTAATCCAGCGCACCGAGCGAGCGAGATTTTGCCAAAAGATGGTCGGGCGACATCACGAATACAAGTTCATCGCGAGCAACGACGCGACGCCTGAGATCGTTCTGGGTCACGTCACCTTCCACAAAGCCTAGGTCTGCCGCACCATTTGTCACAGCCTGCGCCACCTGAGCAGTATTGCCGACCATAAGTGCCATATCCAGGCCGGCATGGCGTTCATGTAGCGTTATCAGAAATGGCGGCAGCCAATAGCTTGCCACTGTTTGACTCGCATGGATGCGCAACCGCCCCCGGACGTCCTGCGCCAGATCCGCAAGCACAAGTCGCGCTGTCTCTGCCTCAGCCATGACGGCCTGCGCCGCACCCATGAAAGTGCGACCGGCTTCCGTGATCTCGATGCCGCGACCGATCCGGTCGAAAAGCCGCACCCCATGCTGCGCCTTAAGCGTAGAGATCGCGGCGGAGACCGCTGATTGCGTGAGGTTTAGCACGCGCGCCGCCCTGGTGACGTGCCCGCGCTCTGCCACGGCGAGGAAGATACGAAGCTGTTCGAGTGTCATGCAAAATTGATAAGCGTTGTCGAATAGAATAATAGAAATAATCTAATATTAAGATCATTGGTAATGCATCATGGTGCGGGCAAATTTCTCCCGGAGGTCGATGCGCGCTTCAAGAACGGCGTGCTGACCGTGACCTTACCCAAGACCGAGAAGGCGCAGTCGCAGGTCAAGCGTATTGTCACCAAGAACTGACGCATGGTAGGCGCCGGCGGCGGTCTTGTCGCCGCCGGCAGGATCCTTCGCCAAAGAGGGAGGGATGAGCGGGTCAGACGGGGTCCTAACAGGGGCGCGAGCACATCGAAGGCGAACGCTTCAGCTAAGCCAAAGCAAACCGCCCGCCTTCAGCTTGAATGGAGTGAGCGCGACGGTTCTCCTGTCGTTCCGCCTAAGGACGCGGCCTCGGATCGCGGCTCTTGGCAAAGGGCAATCCGCAGTGCCACGCATGACTACTTTATCAAAACGCCGCGGCCAACCAAGATCGCGGCCGGCTCGTGCAAGGTTGCAGTTCATTCATTCGTCGAAGGCGGTGTCTGCGAGCCCTGGCATGATATCGCCGGCCAGCAGCTTTTCCTTGCTGAGCAAGCCGGCGTCCTCCAGCGCCTCGAAGTCGGGCAGGTCGCGCAGGGTATCGAGGCCGAACTCAAGCAGGAACTCTTTCGTCGTGACATAGGTGTAAGGCGCTCCGGACGTCGGGCTGCGCGGTCCCGAGGCGATCAGGCCAGCGCCGCGCAGACGGCCGATCAGATCGCGCGAAATCTCCTTGCCGAAGAAGCTGGACAGCTCGGTGCGGGTGATCGGCTGGAAGTAAGCAATACACATCAGCACCAGGATTTCGGACTGGGTGAGGTCGACCGATCGTTCGTTGCCTCCGACAGCCGTACGGATGGCGTCGGCATAGGCCGGCCGGGTCAGGTGCTTCCAGCCGCCGGCGACGGAAACCAGGTCGTACGGCCGCCCGCGCAACTCATCCCGGATGTCGTCGATCAACAGGTCGATGCTGCAGTCCTTGCCGACGATGCGCGCCAGTACCTCGCGGCCGACCGGCTCGCTGGCGGCGAAGATCGTTGCCTCGACACGCATCATCCATTCGCGCCAGCGCATCTGCGGCGGCAGATGATCCAGCTCCCGATCAAACAGCTGGTCAGCTGATCGACCGTCATTTGGCCGACCGTCGCCTGATCGCTGGTCAGCTGATCGACCTGCGCCGCCCTGCCCTCCCCGTCGCCGCGTGGTTGCGCTCTCCGTCATGGTCACAGCCCGTAGATGCGGAAGGCCGGGCGGCCGGACAGCTCACGCACGGCGCCGAGTGTTTGCAGCCGATCGAACAGGCGCCGGCTGGCCCAGCGCGACAGGTTTTTGGTGGTCAACGTTCCCGATACCGCATCGTCGCCGCGCAGCTGGTCGACGACCTCGCCGGCCGCCTTCGACCGCAGTTTTGGCACGGCCGCCCGCAGCCGTTCGGCCTGCGCCGCCATATCCGCCGCGAGGCGGCAGGCATCGGCGGCGCCGAGGGCCGCGGCAATGAAGGCGGCCCGCTCGAACCCGTCGCCGCCCGGTCGCGCGCGCCGGCCTTCAAAGCCTGAACGCAGCTGCGGCGCATGAATCTGAAGACCGAGGATCGGCACGGCATGCGTCCAGCCCATGCGCCACGACAGCGCGCAATCGGCCAGCCACCAGGAAAAAATTTCGGCTTGTCGGTCCTCCCGCATGACGGCGGCGGCGGTGCGCGCGGCGACGACCGGGGCTGGCGCGCCGCTGCGCACCTCTTCCCTTGTGACGTCGATCAGGTTGCAAAAACCGTCCGACCAGCCGACGCCGAGCAGGGCGACGACCGTCCGCAATTCCTCAACGCTCGGCGGCAGCGAGCGCCCGGCGAGACGCCGCCATGCGGCGAGCACGTTGCCGGCAGGGCCTGGCTCGTCGCCGGTGTGGCGCAGCAACCAGGCGTCCCGCAAGGCCGCTTCATCCTCGCTACGGCCGATCAGCGTCACGCATGCGGCTGCGGCTTTCAGCGCCAGTCGATGCCGCCACGCGGCGCTCCATTCGGGCTCTGCCCTTACGAGATTGTCGAGCGAGTTCAAGGCACTGCCGGCCATGAAGGCGGCCTCGACCGGATTCTCGCTACGGCCGCGCGGCGTCGCCCACGCCGGCGCGCGGGGAACCGGGCAGGAGGTTTGCAAGGCGGGTGTAGGCTGCCGACTCATCGCGGACAGCGTAAACGCGATGTGCGGTTTATGCGAGCGAAAACGCCTCTATCCGCACGGCATGTCGATGTGATAAAATGATCGATAAAATTGCATTATCCGTCGTTATCTGCTCTACTGACGAAATGGCCTCTCTCGTCGAGCAAAACCCCGAAAATCGCACTCGGCACGGCTCCGCTCGATCACAGGAAACGCCCGCTGGTGTCGACCAAACTACGCCGGCGGCTTCGGCCGAGGACGACGTGCCGGTCGCCGACGATCTGCCCGACATCGTCGACGTCGTCCTGGAGATGGGTCGCGCGCCGGATGTGCCGCCGGCCCAAGCCCCCTCCCCTGCCCTTCCGGTCGTCTCGGCCCCGCGCCTGCCGGCGCATCTCGACGCGCTGGCCGATCGGGCTCGCGACTATGTCGAGGCGGCGAGCTCAGGCAACACACGCCGCGCCTACGCCTCCGACTGGAAGCATTTTTCCTCCTGGTGCCGGCGCCAGGGGTTTGCGACGCTGCCGCCCGATCCTCAGGCGGTGGGACTCTACATCACCGCGCTTGCCTCCGGCAGCGCAACAGACACTGTCTCAGGGGACAAGAAATCCGTGGCGACGATCGAGCGCCGGCTCTCGGCGCTAACCTGGAATTTTTCGCAGCGCGGCCAGCCGCTCGACAGGAAAGACCGCGCCATCGCCACCGTCATGGCCGGTATCCGCAACAAGCACGCCGCCCCGCCCCGCCAGAAGGAAGCGGTGCTGCCCGAGGATCTGATCGCCATGCTCGAAACACTCGACCGCGGCACCCTGCGTGGCCTGCGCGATCGCGCGATGCTGCTGCTCGGCTTTGCCGGCGGCCTGCGCCGCTCCGAGGTCGTCGGGCTCGATGTCGGCCGCGACCAGACCGAGGATGCTTCGGGCTGGGTGGAAATCCTCGACAAGGGCATGCTGTTGCGCCTGCGCGGTAAGACCGGATGGCGCGAGGTCGAGGTCGGGCGCGGCTCGTCCGACGCCACCTGCCCTGTCGTGGCGCTGGAGACCTGGCTCAAGCTCGCCCGTATCGCGCATGGCCCGCTGTTTCGGCGCGTCACTGGCCAGGGAAAAGCGGTCGGCGCCGACCGGCTCAACGACCAGGAGGTCGCCCGGCTCGTCAAACGCACAGTGCTGGCGGCCGGCGTGCGCGGCGATCTGCCCGAAGGCGAACGCGGCGTGGTGTTTGCCGGCCATTCGCTGCGCGCCGGCCTTGCCTCCTCGGCCGAGGTCGACGAGCGTTACGTCCAGAAGCAGCTCGGCCACGCGAGCGCGGAGATGACGCGAAAATATCAGCGGCGTCGCGATCGTTTCCGCGTCAATCTCACCAAGGCGTCGGGGCTCTAAGAAAAGCCCCCTCCCCTGCCCGTTTGGATTGCTGGGCGAAGTGCGAGGCGGTTAGCGCGTTGCGGGCGATACCAGCACCTCGTCGAGCACAGCCAGTGCCGTGTCCAGACTATCGGCGGCCGATGCCTCGTAGTCCGGCATGATCATTAGCTGTGCAATGGTGAGGCGGACAAATTCCGGATTCAACTTTTCCAGCTGCGCCTTCGTCCGGGAAACCTGCACCGGGAACGCGTGCAGGGCATTGACCATGTCTCCGAGATGCGAACGAGCAGCGGCGGCGATGTCGAAAATGTCCCGTGGCTTGGCTTCAGATCCCCGATAGTAGACCTTCTTGGCGATGATCTCGGGGATCGTCTCGAGCCGCACCGCCCTACCCTCCACTTCCCGTGTCACGAAAGGGGCTTCTGTCAGCGGCCCGGCAACGATGAAATCGATCTCGCCGATGTCCTCGAAAGCGAATTTCTGAAAGTGAAGCCCATCGCCCAGATAGTCAGTCGGCGCTATGTTGAAGTGCAAGCCGCTTCTGGACGGGTCGATAAACCCGAGCAATTGAGGGTCATCGAGAAAAATATCGATATCATGGCTTTCGCGATGGGCGATCTGGATCATCATGGCTGTGCCGCCGCCAAACGACCATTCGAAGTCGTAACCACCCACCTTTGCGCGGAGCTAGTCGATGAGGTCGACTGCGATGCGGAAAAGCTGTCGCCATTCGGACGGGCACCGGGTTTTGCTTTTGGCCATTACGCAGCGAGCGGGTAGCTCTCGCCGGACCAGGCAGAGAACTCGACGGCAAAGGCCTTCAGGGCGGGGACCGCAAGGTCGTGGGCAGCGGCGAACTCGACCTGCTGTGCGAGGGGAACCTCGCTGAAAAACGCACTGACATGGCCCGGATGTTGTTTGGCCAAGTCGAGGTCCGCAAGGCAATGCGCCAGTGCCGCCCCGTCCAGCTGATCACTGTAGGGTGCGTTCACGGTCGTCAGAACTGAAGCCAAATGCGTATTCATAGTGCTTTTAAGTTAGTCTCTTCGGCCCAACGACACAAGTTGCCTTCGCTTACGGTCGAGCGACGGCGGGTCAGCCTTCGAGAGACCTTCGCTCTTCTCCCTTGTATTTGTAGTTTGGGCAAGCCGCGGCCCGGAAGAGACTCGCATGGCGTCGGACACGCAAAGTCGAACTTCCAGTGGATGGCAGGGGCGCCTAATCGGCTATAGCCGCGTCCCAACCGGCGAGCAGGCAACCGAAGCGCAAGAGATAGAACTATGCGCAGCGGGTTGGGCGGTGGTCATCCCAGGAGCAATACTCTGACGTCGCCGCCGTGCGGTACGCATCAGGCCGCGCTTTTTGATCCGGTCGGCCAGCCAATACTCGAATTCCTCGTAGGGCAGGTGATCCATCACCTACGGCGGCGGCGGTTTTCACGACATCGAACGCGCTGCGCATTCGGGTTCGTATTCGTTTTGAAAGGCCTTCCGGTCAGCCAGATGCTGCCTGAAGTGCTCGATGCCGGGTTCGATCCGCGGTGCTCCGCTAGGTAAATGATGTCGGCGGCCATGCTTGACATGCGTGAATTCCTTCTCTGGTGTCGAAGGCTGCCGGGCTCTTTGCTGGTGTCTGTGATTCCAAGTTGCTTCGCTTGAACCGCCCTTTGTGGGGCTCCGATATAAGTTGGCCGCGGCCAACTCTGTCCTTATTGTTGTCATCTCGTTGGGTGAGTCGTCCGTTCCGCAAGTTGGCCGCGGCCAACTTTGCTCAGATGCCTGACGGATCCCCTTGATTTCAAAGGGTTCTTGGCATGGTTACCGAATCATGTCATTTTCGATACGCTTTTTTAGCATCTGCGGCCTAAAAAGCGCATCGAAAGGGAAAATCGATGTTGCAGAATTCAAACGTATCAACGGCCGTTTCGTCGGACGCCCGCATCGCTCAGCATGCGCGACAGTTGTCTAAACAGCTGCAGTTGCTCGGAGAGCGTCTTTTCCCGCCGTCGTCTCAGAAGTCCATGAAGACTTTCACGTCTGGGGAAGCCGCGCAGCTCCTGGGAGTGTCCGACGGGTATCTCCGCCAGCTATCGCTCGATGGCAAAGGCCCCTCGCCTGACGTGTCGGCCACCGGACGGCGCTCCTACACACTCGAGCAGATTAACGAACTCCGTCATCACATCGCTGCCGTTAAGCCGAAGGACGCGGTCTCTCACCTTCCGTGGCGTCGGCGGGGAGAAAAGTTGCAGACGATTGCCGTTGCCAACTTTAAGGGTGGATCGGCAAAGACGACGACGACAGTTTACCTTGCTCAGTTTCTGGCTCTGCAAGGATATCGTGTTCTGGCCATCGACCTCGACCCTCAGGCCTCGCTGTCCTCTATGCTCGGCGTTCAGCCAGAATTTGACCTGCAGGAAGGTGACACGCTGTATGGTGCGATCCGCTACGACGACAAGCGGCGACCGCTGAAGGAGATCGTCCGCAAGACATACTTCGCAGGGCTCGACCTCGTTCCAGGTAATCTAGAACTGATGGAGTTCGAGCACGAGACGCCTACCGCGCTAATTGAGCGGAAGACCAGCAATCAGGATATATTCTTCAAGCGTGTCGGCAACGCCATCGCCGAGGTTGAGGCTAACTATGATGTTGTCGTCATCGATTGCCCGCCGCAACTCGGCTACCTGACTTTGGGCGCAGTTTGCGCTGCCACTAGTCTTCTGATCACCATCCACCCGCAGATGGTCGACGTCGCATCGATGTCGCAGTTTCTATTGATGACGTCAGACTTGCTGTCGGTTGTCCGTAGAGCCGGCGGTGATCTCAACCACGATTTCATCCGCTACGTGGTCACTCGTCACGAACCGCATGACGGTCCGCAGGCTCAGATTGTTGGGCTTCTCCGTAGTCTTTTCGGCGACGAAGTCCTCGCCGCCACTGTCCTGAAGTCCACGGCGATCGCAGATGCAGGTCTTACTAAGCAGACCCTTTACGAGATCGAGCGTGGCCAGGTCCGCCGCTCGACCTATGATCGCGTAATTGAATCCCTCGACGCTGTGAATGGGGAAATCCTGAACGGCATGATGCGCGTGTGGGGGCGCTCATGAGCAGACGAGATAAATTGACGGGCATTTTTGCCGACACAAGCCGGGAGTTGGCCGCGGCCAACTTTGAGGAAGGCGAGGGCGGTAGAGTTCTTGCTGGCCCTGTTCGGACCATGGGCTTGGCCCTCGATCGCATGGATCAGGAGACGAAGGCCCTGCAAGAAGCCCTTGCTTCGGGAGAGAGGGTCGTCGAACTCGATCCGGCTCTGATCGATGGTTCGTTCATTCGAGACCGATTTGACGTCGAAGCAAGCAAAGACGATGAACTCGTTCAATCCATCCAGAACAACGGGCAGGAGGTTCCGATCCTTGTCCGGCAGCATCCCGATCTTGAAGGCCGTTACCAAGTAGCCTACGGCCATAGAAGGCTGAATGCCGCTCGATATCTCAAGCTGAAGGTGAGGGCGGTTGTCCGCCCTATGACGGATGATCAACTCATCGTTGCGCAGGGTGTCGAGAACACGGCGCGTAGGGATTTGAGCTACATCGAGAGAGCGGCCTTTGCTGCGTCACTTGAGAACCACGGCTTCAAGCGAGACGTCATTATGGAAGCGTTGTCGACGGACAAAACAGAGCTGTCGAAACTGTTGTCTGTTGCCAAGGCTATCCCCGTCTCCATCGTCAGGGCCGTTGGCTCCGCACCGTCTGCAGGTCGGCGCCGCTGGATGGAGGTCGCTGACAAGCTTGCAGACGGGAAGGCGCTGTTGGCCGTCAAGGAAGCGATTCAGAAGGCCAATTTCGAAACCCTGAGCTCGGACGAGCGCTTCATGGCAGTTTTGGCAGCGGCGAACAAGAAGCCGAAGGCAGAGACCGCCGCCCCACAATGGAAACCAACGGGCACCAAGGTCGCCGCTCAGGTCAAAGACAACGGCAAGGCGCTCGTGCTTTCGCTGAAGGCGTCAGGTTCCGACGCTGACTTTGGCAGATATCTAGCAGATCGGCTGGACGATCTCTACGCCGATTGGAAGTCGAAACAGGAGAACTGAAACCGCAAAAGAAAAAGGCCCCCGAACGTCACCGTCGCGGAAGCCCTTCTCATCTCTGGACAAGCTGAGAATCTCATTTCCGCGAATCACTGTCAAGAGTCTTAGGCGTCGATTCGGCGAGCAGAGTTCTTTTGCCCAATGAGAGGGTGAAGGAAAGACATGGGAACGGGCATTGCAACGACGCCTTTTGGGCGGCGGCCAATGTCGCTTGCCTTACTGGCGGCGCAAAACGAGGCAAATGAGATCCCTCACGGCAAGGCCGTCGACAAGTGGCAGGCTTACCGAGATCTCTGCGAAGGCAAATCTGTCGTCGGTATAGGCGATCGCGCTCTCGCGGTCCTGGCGGCCTTGCTGTCGTTCTATCCCGACGACGAGCTGTCGGAGGAAAACGGCCTGGTCGTATTCCCGTCGAACCGGCAGTTGATCCTGCGGGCGCACGGAATGTCGGAACCGACCTTGCGGCGGCACCTAGCGGCCTTGGTCGACAACCGCCTGATCATCCGGCGGGACAGCCCCAACGGCAAACGATACGCCCGTAAGGGCAGGGGAGGGGCCTTCGAGGAAGCCTTTGGTTTCTCACTAGCACCTATGCTCGTGCGCGCTGTCGAATTCTCAGAGGCCGCAGAGCGAGTCCGTGCGGGTAATCGGGCGCTGAAGCTCATGCGGGAACGCATCACGCTGCACCGCAGGGACATCAGCAAGCTGATCGAGGCGGCCGTCGAGGAAGACGTTCCAGGCGACTGGGGCGGTCTCTGGAGGCGTTTTCGGGCCATTGTGGATGCGATTCCGCGCCGCGCGGCCACCTCTGATCTGGAGCCGATTGTGAGTGATCTGGCCGCTATCCGCGACGAGGTCGATATCCTGCTGAATTCTCACATGAATGTCGAAGATTCAATCGGCAATGACGATCGAACTGAGCGGCAGCAGTCTGATTCAAATACCGACTCTCTTCTTGAATTTGAACCTGCTTTCGAAAAAAGCGGGGCGACGGTCGAGCCTAGACGAGAACCGCAGAAGCCGCCGAAAGGCTATCCGCTTGGATTTGTGCTGAAGGCTTGCCCAGAAATCATCGACTACGCCGCCGACGGGATCGGGAGTTGGCGAGATTTAATGGCCGTCGCCGCCCAGGTGAGGGGGTATCTGGGGGTCTCGCCATCGGCGTATGAGGATGCCTGCCATGTCATGGGGCCGGAAACCGCGGCGATCGTCGTTGCCTGTATCCTGCAGCGCGCTCAGCACATCAATTCGGCTGGCGGCTACCTGCGGGCGCTTACCGAAAAGGCAAGGGCAGGGGAGTTCACCGTCGGGCCGATGCTGATGGCGGCGTTCAAATCGAACGGTTCCACTGCGAGGATGGCAGGATGACTGGGTTCGGAGAGTTGGGCTGCTCGCGCGATGAGGCAATGGTTTCCTGGACAAAAAAGTCACCCCTGCCGTTGCCGGGCCGCTAGTTCAAATGAGATGATCTCCGCCGGCGGACGAGGGCTCGCATATTCCTCGGTCATAATGGCGCCGATGAGGAGATCGATCGCGCGGCGCGATTTCCAGCTCGTTTCGTCATCGCCAGACAGCTCCAGTTTGGCCTTGGCGAGGAGTTCGCGCGCGTGTGCAAAGTTCGATGCCATCGTTGATCCTCATGTCGGCCGCAGCTCACCCTAGATCTCGTGCCAGCGGCTTGGAAAGGACCCGTTAACCGTAACGAAGGCTTTTGCATTAAATGGTAGCTATCACGCCACAGGCTGGTTGGGGGCTGTTCGGTTGGAATAGAGGCGGGTGCTGCGCGTGCGGGGCCGACACAATTTCCGATCTCCCGGCTCGAATTGTCGAGTCCACGAGACTCCGAGAGCGTCATCGAACACAAGATTATCGTTCGTTTTGAGTTGTCGACAAGCTGTGCGTTTTTGGTCGAAATTGATGGCGCAAAGCACACCAGCATCTTACGCTCGAAACCATGATTCTTCTCGATCGCGCAACCACCACTCCGTCCGTGCCGCCGACCGTCTCCTCCTGGGTGCTGGCCGCCGGCGGTGGGCCGAGCGACGCCGCTTTCCAGGCCGGAGCCGCATTGGCTTCGCTTGACACGCTGGCCCGGGCGCAAGTCATCCGCAGAAGGTGGAGCCACGTCACCAACACCTTGAAACTTCTGAAGCTACCGGACGTGGTTCACGATATGTTGGTCAGCGGGGCCTTGTCCGCAGGGCGCGCCCGCACGCTGGTTACCTCCTATGACCCCGCTGAGGTTGCGCGTCACATCGTCGAGAACGGTCTGTCCGTGTGACAGGCAGAAGCCCTCGCGCGGACGCCTGCGGTCGAGAGGCCATCGGTATCGCGTCCAGCTGCTTCGGAGAACGATGCCGACTTGCTCTTGCTGGAATAGCGGCTTGCCGATGCAATTGGTATGAATGTGACGATTGCACTTAAAGGCAAGGTCAAAGGGGGGACGATTGTCTGTCGTCCACTCGAATCCCTTGAAGAACTCACCAGGCGTCTCGGGCCGGGATAGTAGTCGACCGCGGTACCGGAATGAGCAAGCCAGATCACGCAAGCCTGCCCTTTCTCGGAGGGGCAGGGACATACTGGACGTGGACCAAATTATACGAGAGTATCATTTTAGAGATCAAGAACGTTACGTTGGCGTGGTCAGCGGAAAGCGAATTTTCGTTCCCGTAGGCCAGCCCAGGCATCGCTCGGGAGAACCGCTTGCGGCAAGAAAGACAGTTCAAAGCGCGACCGTCTGTAAGCCCGCAGGGTAACTTGTGCGCTATACAGGCGTTCTTGGCGCACGGGCGTAACCCGTGGGGCACATCGCCTCAGCCGACACGTGCAGCGGTTGCTCAGCTCAGCTATGTTGATCCGCCATGAGGATCGTCCTCAGAGGTAGGCCTGACTACCCCGTCGACGTGATTTCCACGGAGGAAGCCGAGGCCTTGCGGTCATGGTACGCGCATTCGTCATCCAGCGAGCAGGACGCAATCGCCCTCGCAGTCATTCGCCAGGCGAAGCTCCGCGACGGCTGGATTGAATGCGATTGCATCGGCGGTGCGCATAAGCCACTGCTCGCCCCCCAGCAACAGGAACGGACGTTTACCTTGCGCCGGCTCTCCCCGGCCGACGGAGATCCCCATACTCGCATAGATCGGCCGAACCATGCTGACGATTGCCCGTTCCATGTCGATCGAGCCTTCGACCCGCCTGCTCACGATCGCGCCTTCAATCTGCGGCCGGTGCCGCGCCGCGAGACCACCTATGTCGATGCGCTCCCGGCTATTCCGACTCAACTCGCGGATCCAGATCCTAATCCGCCCGATCCTGACCGCGAACGAAACGACCGCCCTTCCAGGCTTTCTATTGTGCTTTGGAGGCTTATGGACAGCGCCGGCATCAATGTTCTCAGGCCGCTTCAGGATTGGCCCCCGCAATACCAACTGAAAAGTCAGCTCGAGGCCCTGCGCAACGCCGGCGCTAAAATGCGCGTCACACGTACCTGGCGCTTCGGGGCCTTGTCGACGATCTGGGCTGGTGACTACGGCGACAAGAACTCGCGGTTTCAGCGTTTGCTGCGCAAGTCACGGCCGGATTGGGCGCCGAACCAGCGTCGGACCGGTTTCATGATCCTGTTTTCGACGAGCGTCACCCAAACGTCTATCTATCCCGCCGCGACGTCGACGCCGATCGAGGTCCTATCTCGGGTGCGGCAGCCGCTGCGCGGGGATCCCCGACACCGCGGGCCGTATCTCGTGATCGCAAACGCTGACTTCGGCGATGATGACGATGGCGATCTACGTGCCGTGCAGGCCTATGCGCAGCCCGTGTTCAATGGCGAGACGCTTTACCCTGTCGAATCGGGATTCGAACGCGACGTAACGAATTTGCTGATCTGGCTGCAGACATCGCTTTTTGAAGCTGCGCCGCGACTGCGGATCACAATTAGAAGGCCGCTGTTCGCCATCGCGACCCCGAAAGGCTTATGCCGACCGGATTTCGTGCTTGAAACAGTGTTTGCGGACCACCGGCCGATGCACCTTGTCATCGAAGCCATGGGCATGGACACCGAACAATATCGCGCCGCCAAGGCAAGGACATTGCCGCGGATGAAGGAAATCGGCCCGACTTATGAGATCCATCCCGTTGACATCCGGCCGGCCAACGCACAAGCCCTCGGCGAGGACCTGCAGCGATGGGTGCTGGCCCACGCGGCGCATAGGCGACTTCGTTTCGTCAACGGCTGAACTGGCCCGAGAGACGTTGCCATGTTCACGCCAACGACAGCAATGCGGCCACAAGATCATCGGGCCTCATGCACTCAGGATCAGCGTCGATCAGTTCGGCCAGATACACCGCCTTTGCCCGACGATCGTCGGCTGACGCGACGGCCATCTCTGCGACTGCGCTCAAAGCCAGTTGCTCGTCTCGCGACAAACGTTCCATTTGTCTCGCGGAGAATTGGTCGGTGTGGAAATTGTTGTCGCAGTCGCGAGTAAAATTCACCAGGTCACGCATTTTGCGGCGATGGACGGATATTGCTGCGAAAACGCCTCCATCTGCATTCTCTGATGAATTCGGGCAAGTAGTTTCGAGTCGCATGATTGGCGTCCTTCGGTCACAGCGTGTTTGGCCCCCGACGCCCTGCTCTCTCCTGCCGATCGCCCTGGTCCGCTCCTATGCAGGGCAAAATCGAACTGATAGAAACTTTGATTGGGGACGAGGGCACGATACGATACGAAGACAAGCGAAGCGATACGAACCCATCGCCTGTAAGAGTTTGATAAAAAACGGAAAATATTTTCTCCCATCGCCACCTGAGGGGAGTGATTTCAAAGAGCTGTTCAGGCGATTTGCTGCGGCGGGCGCTGGACGGCCAATGGGCGCAGATGGTTTTCCCGCCGGACCATGGACGCCCGAACTTCTTGCCGAGGCGATCTCACAGATTGATTCCAACCGGATTGGAGTCGACCTGCGGACAGTACAGCTTTGGTTTCAGGAGAACGACAAAGGGATTAGCGCCGCTAACATTCGTTGGTTGGCAAGGGTTTTCGGGTGCGATGATCCAATCGCAACTGGGGAATGGCAGGTGGCGCTCAGTGCCGCGCAATCGCGACTGACGGCCAAGCGGCGCGAATCGAAGAGAACGGGAATCGATGATGCGCTCCCGGGTCCAAATCCAGCGCCTTTCAGCACTTCCGCAGCCGCGACAGAGCCCCGGGCGGAACTGGCACGGGATACGGACGCAGCGGAAGCGACCAGACGTCTTAGTCTAGCGAGGAGATCGGAAGCGCTTTTTAGCCACGGCTCCCCCTTGAATCTGCCAGCCTCGGTGTTCGCAGGCATCTCCGCACTTGGATTTTTGTCGTTTATGCTCGGCATTCACAACGTGAAATATGCGCGTGCGGACGGCATCGTTAAGCAAGTTGGATTCCTGTGGGCCGCGAACTGGACGTTCGTGTTCATGGTGTTCCTGCCTCTCTTCCTGGCCTTCGTGTCTGAACTCGTGACCTCGTGGAAATACGAAGAGCGACCAAAGCTTGTAGGATCCGGCAATCTGGGTGAAAGCTTCCATACTTGGGAAGCCGTCATAGACGCGTCATCTTATTCTTTCTGGGCGGTTTTTCTGATCTGTGTGTTGTTCGCCGGACTTTTCCAGTGGATCGGCGTGTGTCTGATCCCGTTGATCAAAGGCGGCGGCAACTATGCTATAGACTGGGGAAAGTTGGCGATCATACGCCCGGAGGCCATATCGGTGCCGACGGAGATCGCGTTCACAGGGGTCGCCTACGTATATATGTGCCTGTGCTTCTATCTGTTCTTCGCTGGTCTCATTTTGCTCTATTCGGTCATCGACGACCTGCGGAAAATTCGCGAGGCATCGAAATTTCGATCGGACATCCAACGTGATCCAGATCTAGATGAAGCCGGCTTCAGAGTGATGCGGTGGGTGTTCCGGTGCACAATTTTGGGCGTCCTGATCGCCACGGTCATGAAGCTTCAAAGCTCGTACCTCGCATCCGACGGAACGAATATCGTAACCTGGTTGGTCGGCGATCTATCGTCGGCCGTGTATGAGCGCGCTCATGCGGGCAACAGATTCAGCTATAGATTGCCGACGCATTTCAGCAGTCTTCTCATCGCAATTTCGGCCTGTGTCGTTTTTCTGCATGGCGCGATCCGTTTGGGCGTCGGACGTCAATCCCAAGTCCCTTTGTGGAAGATGTCGGCGGTCGTGACACTGCTCGTTGCCAGCTACTTGTTGCTCGATACATTTTCAGGCTTCTCGATCCTCCTCGGCGTTGGAGTGCTGCTCGCAACATACGGCCTGGTCGACCCGGGGTTCGGCCAAGGGAGCGCGAGTAAGTTGGGAAACGATCAAAGTGTATCATAGATGGCTTGATCGCTGGGACGAACGGCGGGCACGTCGCGGTGAGGAAGGGAAGAAGGCAACCGCTTTCATCCTCGACGCCGATCGCGCCTTCCCAGGCGAAAAGCAGGCAGGAACTATCGAGGAGTTTTGTGTCCTGGCCGACCAAGCCGTGGCCGACCCAGCCTTTTTCAATGAGACGGGCGGCAACGGCCAGGGTTTTGAAAGACAGGGCGAATGGCTCAAATTTCCATCGGACATTTCGACTGACGTCGAAGAAAACGATGTGGTCTGGGCAAAAATCACCGACAGCGGATCGTGCGATCAGGCGTTGGTGATTTTTCATCATTGGAATGCGAGCTCCTGGAATCGCCAGATTGCCAGCTTTTTCTCCAAACGCGGCATCACGGTTGTCGAGCTCGCAATGCCCTATCATTTCCAGCGCAGCCGTCTCGATTCCTCGCATGCGGACTATATGCTCAGCGCCAACCTTGGTCGAACGATCCAATCCATGAGGCAGGCCGTATTGGACGGCCGAAAGCTCATTCGCTGGTTGAAGCGCGAAGGCTATAGGGACATTTCAGTTCTCGGTATGAGCCTGGGTTCCTGGGTCGCTGGATTGGTCGCGGCGCATGACCTGGCCGTGTCGAGAGCTTCGTTGTTTCTGACGGCGGGAAGCCTGGCCGATATGGTTTGGACAGGTCGCGCAACGCGAGCGATACGCCATAGCCTTGAACCTGAGATCGATCTGACTGATCTCAGGCGGGCATGGGGTCCGCTTAATCTGGAGAACTATGTTCATCGTCTGGCACGGACGGATCTTGCCCTGCACGTCGTATTGGCCAAGAGAGACAAGGTGGTTTTGCCGGAACTGTCGGCAAGCTTCATGCGGAAGCTGAAGGACACCGGCGCCAGACCCAACGTTCTTGAGTTGAACTGCGGCCACTATTCGCTGGCAATGCCGCCCTACGTTTTGTTGGCGGGTTTAAGCCTGAAGCGGTTTCTTTCGAGAACTGATCGGCCGACCCCGCTAAGATGACCGGCGTAAGCTGCTCGGATCATCAGCAAGGTCTCGGGTCTCCGTGCTGTTCACATGCGGCGACATACAAAGACTGTGCCCCTATTCGGTAGCGGCTGTGCGTGGCCGGGTCGTTTTCCTTCGCCGCCGCCGCAACTTCGCCTCGCCCCATTTATCTTCCAGCAGTTCGAATGCTTCAATGTCGAACGCCTTCGAAATCCGGTTCAGCATCGACAGACGAACGTCACGGCGTCCATTGAATACCTGGGACATATAGCTTTCGGTCACATCAAGACGTTCTGCCATTTCCTTGCTGGTCAGGCCGTATACATCGCGAATCCGGATAAGCGCATTGCTCAAACGCTTGTGCAGACGCTCGGCATCGTCCCAATCCGGCGCCAATCCGGCCGCGTGCTTTCCAGCTTTTGGATGCTGCGGCATCAAAACTCACCTTCTAGTATCCCTGGGCGTTATGCCTCGAACCGCTATTCGATGTAAGTCCTTTGGAGACAAATCCCCAAAGTGGAAACGCGTCTTCTGGTCGTTCGAAGTCGGTGAAAATAGAGGTTTTGCCAACCAAGACGTGACACGCGCTCGCGATGGCGCTCGCAAGAGTTCGGGCCGAATAGTGCCAGTTTCACGGACGCCCTCGGGTTACATTTGGACTGCCCCTATCGCGGTGGGCAAGCCCCGCCTACGCTGGCGCACCGTGTTGCGCACCTGATCGTGAAGGGTGCCGATCCCCGACGCAGCCTGCTCATGACCCTCTCACGCCGGGCCGCCTCGAGATGACGCGCCGTGTCGAGCGTATCGCTGCCAAGGTGCTTGGCGACCAGACGGACACCGAGTTCGGCATCCTGCCGAGCGCGGAGATCGATGTCGACGAGGTCAAGACCCTCGCGGAGGGAATCGCTTCGACGGCGGGCCGGCTCATTGAGGCGGCCCTTTTCCTTCCGGCGGTGCCGCTTGCGAGCTGCGGCGGCAAGGGAAGCTGCGCCGCGGCTGGCACGGATCGGCCGGTGCGCGCTCATACTCTCCTCAGCTGGTGCCAGCCGCGCCCTTGCCCCCTTTGCTCTTCGCGGCGTCCGGAAGGGGCTCCGCGAGGTGCGGGGAAAGGAAAAGAAGGAAAGGCGGCCGCAAGTGCGGGCCGGCAAAGCTATGGAAAAGAATGAACTGATAGAATTGCGTGACCAGGTGCCGTGCGCGGCCGTGCTGGAAAAGGCTGGTTTCGCCATCGACTTGAAGGAAAGCACGCGCAGAGCCGTCAAATACCGCCGCGACCGCGAGATCGTCATAGTGATCCACGGGGGCCGGGGATGGTTCGATCCGCTGTCGGACGCCAAGGGCGATGTTTTCAGCCTGGTCGAACATCTCGACCGCGTTCCCTTCGTTGAAGTTCTAGAACGCGTCGCTTCGCTTATCGGCTTTGTCCCCCAGGATCCGGATTGGTCGCGACCACTGCGCAAGATAGAGCCGGCCGCCCCGATTCCCGACCGATGGACGAGGCGCCGCAAGCCGTGGCCCGGATCGATGACCTGGTGCTATCTTCACGGCGAACGGGTCCTGCCCGATGCCATCATCCGCACCGCAATCCGAAATGACGTGCTCCGCGAGGGTCCGCGCGGCAGCATGTGGGCGGCACACCGGGATTGCTGTGGACGCATCACAGGCTGGGAGGAGCGCGGCCCCGAGTGGCGCGGCTTCTCGACAGGAGGCGCGAAGGTCCTCTTCCAGTTCGGCCCGGTCCACGCCCTTCGTCTTTGCGTTACCGAAGCGGCCATCGACGCCATGAGCCTCGCCGCGCTCGAATACGAGCGCGCAGACAGCCTGTATCTCAGCACCGGCGGCGGCTGGTCGCCGGCAACCGACGAAGCAATCCGCAGGCTCGCGGCGCGTGACAACACGCTCTTGGTCGCCGCCACCGACGACAACGCCCAAGGGGACCGATATGCAGACCGCCTGGAAGATGCGTCGATGAAGATGGGATGCGGCTTCGTCCGTCTTCGGCCACGCATTGTCGACTGGAACGCCGACCTGAAGGCGAGGGTGGAGGGTGAAGAAGAAAGGAGGAGAGGAAACTCGGCTGCCGCATGCCCGCCGGCCGCGTCAAGGGTAAAGCTTCGCCCGGCTGCGCCGGCCCTTCACCCGGCCGGGCGGAGAGGCGGCCGCGGGGGAGGGGTCTGAAGGGCCGAAGAGGATGGACATCCAGAGAGGATGAGCCGCGCTCCGGCCCGACGAGGCCAAAGGAGCCCGCACATGACCTCTTCTCCGATCCGCAAGATCTATCAGGGCATCGCCGATCGCCGGCAGATGTTCCGCATGTTCGATCGCCATGCACAGCGACCGAGCCGCTTCGAGGATGACGCAGCCCCCCTTTACCGGGGCGAGTGGTTCGAGGTTTCGCAGGCCGATCACAACTACATGTTCGAGCTCCTGCCGCCGCTCTGGATGCGCTACGGCATGTTCGCGATGCGGGAGTTCCTGACCGGCAATGTGACGAGCGTCTTCTTCACGTTGAGGGTCGATGACCGCATCCGGTATTTCCACGGCTATTGCGACCTGAACGACAGGCGCTCGCCCGACCTGATGCGCGATATCATCGTCGAGCGCGAGTCGCGGCCGGTTCGGGCGATGACGCGCGAGGAGCGCATCGAGCACATCTGGTCGAGCACTCACGACGACTATCGCGGCTACGCAGACTGGCGCTTTCCGATCACCCTGCGAGGGAAGCGCGTCGTCATCGTCTATCTCTCTGGTCAAGCCCATCCCTTCAAACTGCTAGACCAACTCACGGATGACGAGGTCGCGTCCAAGCTGCCGGTGCATCTGCGCCACCTCCCTCACGCGATTGCAGCGTGATGGAGGGGACGATGTTCACATTCCCCATCCTTGCGGTTCGCAAGGTCATCGAACGCGGCATTGCCGACGCCAAGGCCAACGGCGGTTTTCGCAATCCATACTACGGAACCAGGCCCGGCGAAGGCGAGAAACCCGGTCTCTGGCTGGTAGGCGACGAGGGCGTCTACATCATGTCCAATGGCAAGCTCGCCGAGGGCGAGCGTGCCCTCGTCCTCTATTCCGAGCAATGCCACCCGGTCGGCAACCGCGACTGGTGGCACTACAAGCGTCGCCATTTCGGCGGCGATGACGGCGTCGAATTCATCGCAGCCGAACAGCTGATCCCGCTCTTCGACCGCAATCGTCGCGCCACGCATATCAACATGGATCTCACCGAGGACGAAATCGTGTTCTCGCTGATTACTCGCTGATTCCCCTTCAACCGCGGCAACCATCGAGCGGCCAGCCTGCCTGGCCGGTCGATCGCGTGCGCCTTCATCACAGGAGAAATCCCGATGTCTAATGACGATCCTTTCACCATCGACCTCTTCGGCAACACCGCGCTATCGTCCGGCCTCGGGCTTGGCGTCACCGCCTTCGCGGGCGACTTCGATCCCGACGACGATCCCGATCCCTCGACACCGGCGCCGGCTGTGCCGGAACCGAAAGCCGCGAAGCCGGAGCCGTCAGTCTCCCGGTCCCGTGGATCGAACTTCTATCTTGGCGGAGATCGCGGGCTGGCGCGTGGCTGGAAGGAGCGGGCTCGAGACAATATCGCCGCTATCCGCCTTGCCGCCGAGATCGAGGCGGCCGAGCGGCCTGCCACGCGTGAGGAGCAGGAGACGCTGATCCGCTTTATCGGCTTCGGCGCATCCGACCTTGCGAACCACGTCTTCCGGCGACCCGGCGAGATCGAGTTCCGCAAGGGCTGGGACGAGATCGGCTCGGCGCTTGAGGACGCCGTCGGCGAGACCGACTACGCTTCGCTCGCGCGCTGCACGCAATATGCCCATTTCACGCCCGCGTTCATCGTGCGGGCGATCTGGTCCGGCCTCCAGCGTATGGGATGGCGGGGCGGTCGCGTGCTGGAGCCGGGAATCGGCACGGGACTGTTCGCGGCGCTGATGCCCGAAGGCCTGCGCGATGTCTCCCACGTCACCGGCATCGAACTCGATCCCGTCACAGCGCGCATCGCCCGTCTGTTACAGCCGTGGGCAAGGGTCCTCACTGGTGATTTCGCTCGTACCGAGCTGCCGACGAGCTTCGACCTCGCCATCGGCAATCCACCCTTCTCCGACCGCACCGTGCGGTCGGACCGGGCATACCGCTCACTCGGTCTTCGTCTGCACGACTATTTCATCGCGCGAGCGATAGACCTGTTGAAGCCGGGAGCGTTTGCCGCCTTCGTCACCAGCTCCGGAACCATGGACAAGGCAGATTGTGCGGCGCGCGAGCATATCGCGAAGTCGGCCGACCTGATCGCCGCCATTCGCCTGCCCGAGGGTAGTTTCCGCGCCGACGCCGGCACGGACGTGGTCGTCGACATCCTCTTCTTCCGCAAGCGCAAGATCGGCGAGCCGGAAGGCAACCAGTCCTGGCTCGACGTCGAGGAGGTCCGGCCGGCGACAGAGGACGAGGGCGCGATCCGGACCAACCGTTGGTTCGCCCGCCATCCGGATTTCGTGCTTGGCACGCACGCACTGACCTCGGGTCCGTTCGGCGAGACCTACACATGCCTGCCGCGGAAGGGCGAGGACCTGGCGGCCGCGCTCGACGTGGCCATCTCCCTGCTCCCGGAACACCGCTATGACGGCGAGCCCACCGAGATCGATTTCGGTCTGGAGGATGCGGTCGACAACGCGCCGATCGATCTTCCTACCGAACGCCATGTCCGTGAGGGCAGCTTCTTCGTCGACAATGCCAAGGGCCTGATGCAGTTCATCGACGGCGAACCTGCTGCTGTGAAGGTTCGCAAGGGTCGCAGCGCCGAGGGCATGCCGGAGAAGCATGTCCGCATCGTCCAGAAGCTGATCCCCGTTCGCAATGCCGTGCGCGAGGTGCTGAAGGCCCAGGAGCTCGACCAGCCCTGGAAAGAGCTTCAGGTCAAGTTGCGCATCGCCTGGTCGAGCTTCGTGCGCGATTTCGGCCCGATCAACCACACCACCGTCTCGATCGCTGAAGATGACGAGACCGGCGAGGTGCGCGAGACGCACCGCCGCCCCAACCTCGCGCCGTTCCTCGACGATCCCGATTGCTGGCTCGTAGCTGCAATAGAAGACTACGATCTAGAGAACGATACGGCGAGGCCCGGACCGATCTTCTCCGAGCGCGTGATCTCGCCGCCGGCCCCGCCGGTGATCGCAAGTGCGGCCGATGCGCTGGTTGTCGTGCTGAACGAACGCGGCCGCGTCGACCTCGACCATATCGCGGAGCTTCTGCACCGCGATCCGGACGACGTCGTGGCAGAACTGGGCAGCGCCATTTTCCGCGACCCCGCCGAGGGCTCGTGGCAGATGGCCGATGCCTATCTGTCCGGGCCTGTCCGTGACAAGCTGCAGGCGGCGGAGGCGGCCGCCGCGCTCGATCCCGCCTACGAACGCAACGTTGCGGCCCTTCAGGCCGTGCAGCCGGTCGATCTTCGGCCCTCCGACATCACCGCCCGTCTTGGCGCACCGTGGATTCCTGCCGCCGACGTCGTCGCCTTTGTCAAGGAGACGATGGGCGCCGACATCAAGATCCACCACATGCCGGAACTGGCGTCGTGGACGGTACGGGCCGGTCAGCTCGCCTATCTCGCGGCCGGCACGTCCGAGTGGGGTACCAATCGCCGGCACGCCGGCGAGTTGCTGACCGATGCGCTCAACAGCCGCGTGCCGCAGATCTTCGACACGGTCCAGGAGAACGGCAAGGAGCGCCGCGTCCTCAACGTGGTCGACACCGAGGGGGCGAAGGAAAAACTCCAGAAGATCAAGGACGCCTTCCAGCGCTGGATATGGTCCGACGCGGATCGGACCGACCGGCTGGCGCGCGTCTACAACGACCGCTTCAACAATATCGCGCCACGCAAGTTTGACGGTTCGCACCTTCAACTGCCGGGCGCCAGCGGAGCGTTCACGCTCTATCCGCACCAGAAGCGCGGCATCTGGAGGATCATCGCTTCGGGCTCGACATATCTCGCCCACGCCGTCGGCGCCGGCAAGACGATGACCTATTCCGCCGCCATCATGGAGCAGCGACGGCTCGGCCTCATCAACAAGGCGATGGTGACCGTGCCCGGCCATTGCCTCGCTCAGGTCGCACGCGAATTCCTGGCGCTCTATCCGATGGCGCGGATCCTCGTTGCCGACGAGACCAATTTCACCAAGGAGAAGCGCGCCCGGTTCCTGTCGCGTGCGGCCACGGCGAACTGGGACGCGATCATCATCACGCATTCGGCGTTCCGGTTCATCGGCGTGCCGGCCGTCTTCGAGCAGCAGATGATTCAGGACGAGCTGGAGCTTTACGAGAAGCTTCTTCTCGACGTCGATGACGAGGACCGGGTCTCGCGCAAGCGTCTTGAGCGCTTGAAGGAGGGCCTGCAGGAGCGTCTGGAGTCGCTTGCCACGCCCAAGGACGATCTCCTGACCATCGCGGAGATCGGCGTAGATCAGATCATCGTCGACGAGGCGCAGGAGTTCAGAAAGCTCTCCTTCGCCACCAACATGAGCACGTTGAAGGGTGTCGACCCGAACGGCTCGCAGCGCGCCTGGGACCTCTATGTGAAGTCCCGTTTCATCGAAACAAAGAACCCCGGCCGGGCGCTCGTGCTCGCCTCCGGCACGCCCATCACAAATACGCTCGGCGAGATGTTCACGGTGCAGCGGCTTATGGACTTTGCCGCGCTGATGGTGCGTGGCTTGCACGAGTTCGACGCCTGGGCGTCGACCTTCGGCGAAACGGTGACGGAACTGGAGCTACAGCCGTCGGGCAAATACAAGCCCGTCTCGCGCTTCGCCAGCTTCGTCAACGTGCCCGAGCTGATCGCCATGTTCCGGTCCTTCGCGGACGTGGTGATGCCGGAGGACTTGCGCCAATACGTGAAGGTCCCTGCAATCTCGACCGGTAAGCGCCAGATCGTGACGTCGAAGCCGACGCAAGATTTCAAGAACTACCAGTTGGTTTTGGCGGCGCGCATCAAGGCGATCGAGGATCGCAATCGTCCGCCGCAGCCCGGCGACGACATCCTGCTCTCCGTCATCACCGACGGCCGGCACGCCGCGATCGACCTGCGCCTTGTCGATCCCGACAACGACAACGAGCCCGAAAACAAGCTGAACAGGCTGGTCGCCAACGCCTTCCGCATTTGGCGGGAGACAGCGGAGGACACCTACGTTCGTGCCGACGGCAAGCCCTACGAGCTTCCGGGCGCTGCGCAGATGATCTTCTCCGATCTCGGCACGATCAGCGTGGAGAAGACGCGAGGTTTCTCGGCCTATCGCTGGATCCGCGACGAGCTGATTCGCCTCGGCGTGCCGGCCTCCGAGATCGCCTTCATGCAGGACTACAAGAAGTCGGAGGCGAAGCAGCGGCTGTTCGGCGACACGCGCGCCGGCAAGGTGCGGTTCCTGATTGGATCCTCCGAAACCATGGGCACTGGAGTCAACGCACAGCTTCGGCTGAAGGCACTGCACCATCTCGACGTCCCCTGGCTGCCGTCGCAGATCGAGCAGCGGGAAGGCCGCATTGCCCGACAGGGCAATCAGAACCAGGAGGTCGATATCTTCGCCTATGCCACGGAAGGGAGCCTCGATGCCACCATGTGGCAAAACAACGAGCGCAAGGCCCGGTTTATCGCTGCGGCACTCTCCGGCGACATGTCGATCCGTAAGCTGGAGGATTTGGGCGAAGGACAGGCGAACCAGTTCGCCATGGCCAAGGCCGTCGCCAGCGGCGACCAGCGCCTGATGCAGAAGGCCGGGCTCGAGACCGACATCGCCCGGCTGGAGCGTCTGCGCGCCGCCCATATCGACGACCAGCACGCCGTTCGCCGGCAGCTGCGCGATGCCGAGCGCGAAATCGAACGCTGCACGCGCCGCGTTGCCGAGGTCGGGCAGGACATCGGGCGTCTTGTCCCGACTGGTGGCGACGCTTTCGCTATGAGCGTCCGCGGCAAGTCCTATCCCGAGCGCAAGGACGCGGGCCGGGCGCTTATGAAGGAGATCCTGACTCTGGTGCAGCGCCAGCAGGAAGGCGAGAGGGTGATAGCCTCGATCGGCGGGTTCGATCTCGAATATGCCGGCGAGCGGACCGGCAGGGATGGATATCGCTACGCGACCTTGCTGCTGCGCACAGGGGTCCAGGATGAGATCGAGTTGCCGATCACGGTGACGCCGCTCGGAGCGGTTTCGCGCCTCGAGCACGCGATCGGCGGTTTCGAGAACGAGCAGGAGCGCTATCGCCAGCACCTGGCCGATGCGCGGCGCCGACTCGCCTCCTACGAGGCCCATGGCAACGGCGGTGAGTTTGCGTTCGCCGGCGAGCTGGCGGAAAAGCGCCGGCAGCTTGCCGAAGTCGAGGCGGCGCTGGCGAAGGACATAGATGGTATCCATCAGTCTGCCGCAGTTGCTGCATGATCGCTCATGATGGCCGGTCGCGTCTCGCGCGACCGGCCATTTCCATGTCTACGTTAATGCGCGACTATCGCAACGCTGCTTGACCGCCGGGCAGTATTCGATAGGTTCGCTCTGTCCGAGCAAAGGATGGCGCCGGACACCTATTTCGAGCCATCCCGATAACCGGCGACGGTTCTCCGTAACGTCGAAGATAAGAAGAAACCGCACCAGCCTGCGCTGGCCGCGCTGCCTAAGATTTCCATCAATAACCAAAATCAGGCTGCCGCCGATCTGGCGGTTGCCGCAACGCATATGGAGAATCCATGCGGTACGCACTCATCGACAATCACAGGCGCGAGGCAGCGCCAGGCCTTTCAGGAATATATTGCGGCTGCGGTCAGACAATGATCGCGAAATGCGGAAGCCAAAGGATTCACCACTGGGCACACAAGGGCGTTCGCTCCTGCGATCCCTGGTGGGAGCCCGAGACAGCGTGGCATCGCAGCTGGAAGCAGCAGTACCACACGTCATGGCAGGAGGTTATCGTCATCGAAGGAGGCCAGAAGCACATCGCCGACGTGCGGACCAACGCTGGTCTCGTGCTCGAATTCCAGCATTCGCACATCTCGCCAGTCGAGCGGCAATCGCGCGAAGCCTTCTATGGCAACATGATTTGGATCGTCGATGGAACACGCCTGAAGCGCGATCTGCCGAGATTCGCGGACCACCGGCGCGCATTCGGGACCACTCCGTGGCGGGGACTGTTCACGACGCCGTTTCCCGATGAGTACTTTCCTCGGGACTGGCTCGATAGCACCGTGCCGGTATTCTTCGACTTCGCCGGCATAGCTCAACTTCACCCGAACTCTGACGTCGAGCATCGCTTTTTGTGGGGGCTCCTGCCCGGACGGGCTGCAGGTCGCGCCGTGGTCGTCGCCATGGACCGGCAACGCCTTGTGCTTGCAACCCGCACCCGTTCCGAAATCCTGCCCGCCAGGAAGATCGTCGCTGCCCTCGATGCACGGTTTCGCGCCGAGCGCGCCCGAGCGATGATCCGGGCCAGTCGGCATCGCCTGCGGCCAGTCTGGCGGCGTCGCCGCCGCACACCGCGTTTCTAGCACCGTCGCAAAGGAGAAAAGGCGAGGAAGGGGAGGGGAAAAGCCGCTCGCAGATCGGGCGGGCCGCCGACGCTGGCGCTCAACCGCGCCGCTCGCGATCCCGGCTCGGCGCCCTGCGCTGGGCTGTAAGCCCCGCTTGGCCGGCCGGGCAGGGATGCTCGGCCGCAGTTGCACCGGCCCGTCCGCTCCGCGGGCCGGAAGGGGTCTTCGGCAAGAAGACGGAGAAGGACCGGCAAGCCGCTGCGTCCAAAACCCCTGAAAAGGAGCATTCCATGTATCTCATGAAGATGAATCCGCGCGCATTGGTGGAGAACCCAAACCATTCGCGCCAGACCAAGCCGTCGCCACAGGCCGACGCTCTGCTGCTGGCGTCGATCAAGGCGATCGGCATCGTGCATCCGCCTGTCGTCACGCCGCAGGGCGATGGCGGCAACGGCTTCGTCATCGAGGCCGGCCGTCGCCGTGTCAGGCTCGCGCTCAAGGCCGGAATCGAAGAGATCGACATCCTCGTCAACGATGCCGACAACGACAACGCCGGCGCCAACGGCGCGATGCGCTCCTTCGCGGAGAACATCGTCAGGGAGCCGCTCAACCCTGTCGACCAGTGGCGGGCGATCGAGCGCCTGGTCGCTCTCGGTTGGACCGAGGACGCGATCGCCGTCGCGCTGGCGCTGACGCCGCGGCGGATCAAGCAGCTCAGGCTGTTTGCCAACGTGCTGCCGGCGATGCTCGACCAGATGGCCAAGGGCGATATGCCTAACGAGCAGCAGCTGCGCACCATCGCGTCCGCTTCGCTCGATGAGCAGAAGGAAGTCTGGAAGGCGCACAAGCCGTCCAAGGCCGATCCGAGGGTCGGCTGGTGGAACGTGGCGAACGCGCTGGCCAAGACCCGCATGTACGCCAAGGACGCCAGTTTCGACGACGAGCTGGCGCGCGCCTATGGGATCGAATGGGAGGAAGACCTGTTCGGGCCGGCCGACGAGGACGGCCGCTACACCACCAATGTCGAGGCGTTCCTCGGCGCGCAGCAGGAGTGGATGGCGAATCACCTGCCGAAGCGCGGCCTCATCACCGAGGCCAACAGCTGGGGTCAGCCGTTGCTGCCGCCGAAGGCCGAGCGTGTCCACGGCAAGGCGGCCAAGAGCGACTGCGTGGCCATGTATCTCGATCGCGACGGCAAGGTCCAAAGCGTGACCTACCGCATGCCGGAGGCGAAGAAAAATGGCAAGGACGCCGACGATATCGGCACTGTCGCGAAGCCCCGCCCGCCGGTCACCAACAAGGGCATGAACATGATCGGCGACTTCCGCACCGATGCGCTGCGCGAGGCGCTCGACCGGGCGCCGATCGAGGACGACACGCTGATGGCGCTGCTGATCCTCGCCCTCGCGGGACAGAACGTCTCGGTCAGGACCGACGGCGGCGAGTCGCTCTATGGCAGCAGTCGGCTGGCCAGGTGCGCGGCGAGCCTGTTCAACGCCGAGGGCCAGCTCCAGTGCAGCGAGGAGACGTTGCGCGTCGCCGCACGCCTGTCGCTTAAGGAGATCCTGTCGTGCCGGCGAAACGCCTCCAACAGCGGGATCGTCGCGCGCGTGGCCGGCGATGCGATCGGCGCGAACATCTTCCTGCCCAACATGGGCACCGCGGATTTCCTGTCGTGCCTGTCGCGTCAGGCGCTCGAAGCGTCCTGCAACGGCACGCCCGTGCTGCCGCGTGCGCGGGTGAAGGACACGCGCGCAGCCCTTGTCGAGCACTTCAAGGAGGACCGTTTCGTTCACCCGAGCGCGCTGTTCGCGCCGGACGAAAAGGAACTCGCGAATTGGCTCGCCACCAATGCGCCCGAGCCGGACGAGGACGAGGAGTCCGCCTCCGGCGACGACCTGACCGCTGCCTCGGAAGAGCTCGACGAGGGTGAGGACGAGTTCCGCGAAGCGGCCGAATAGCCGCTTTCCAAGCATCATCGAACGAGATCCCGCCGCCGGCTCGTCCGGCGGCGGTTCTGTTTTCATCGTCAACAACAGGAGGACAAGAATGTCCGCTTCATTAATTTTCGACCTGGTGCCGCTTGGCGCCATCGTAAAATATTCCGACGGAACGCCGCGTCCGCCGGAACGCCATCGCAAGAAGCTCGCGGCTTGGGAAAATCGCAACAATGGCGGCCGGCTGATCGCCAAGCGGCCACGGCACGTTGTCGGCAGCACGACGATCCTGGAGTCCTTCACGCTTCATGAGGGGGATTTCGGCAGCGGTGGCGTCGTCGTGCTTCGCGTCCACCGCAGCTTCTCGATCGACAGCGACCTGAAGTTCACCGTCGTCGAACGGCCCGCCATCGGCTCGGTCGTCGTTCTCGACCGGCCTGACGGCGAGCTGGTGCATCTGGCCGAACACCATGCCGCCGCCGAGAACTGGCTGAAGAGCCACGGCTATCCCCATGCGATCCTGAAGCCGGTCACGGCGGACCAGGTGGCAGGGGATGTCGTCGAGGGGAGGGCCGCAGCATGAGCGCGCACGCTTCCCCGATCCCCAACGATGAAGCCCCCGGTTTTCCGGCGGTTTCCTTCGGTGTCAGCGCCGACGGCATGAACGTTGCCCAGGTCGGAGACCGTGCCTACGCGATGGTTCCCGCCCGCGGCGGCAGGCACTATCTCGCCAGCGGCTGGCGGATTCGGCGTCCCATGCCGGAATGGAGGCGCGACGATTTCTACAGCCACGACGGTGAGCTCGCCGACGCGGCCGCGTTCCGCGCCGCCGTGCTCGAACGCGCCGAGCACGCCCGAGAGCTGCGCGCGCTGGGCCGACGCGAGGCGCATGTCCCAGCCAGCACGCCGTGGGGACCGTCCCAGGGCGCGACCTTCTATGCCGAGGACGTCGTGTTGCACAGCACGGCCGGTCATGGCGGGTTTCATCTGTCGGGCGCTCGCAACGCAAAAGTCCATGCGACGCTGCGCCTCGCCGGCGGCTGGTACGAGGAAGACGAGGCCTGGGCCATCGTCGCGATCAGCGTCCCTCATCTCTTCACCGCCTTCGAGCGACGCTGCGCGGAGCGCACGGTCAAGGACAGCTGGCCGGATGCGTGGGAAGCAATCTTCGGCACGATCCTCCAACCAGGCGAATCCCGGTCGAAGGACCGCCGCGCTTTCGAAAGAGAGCATGCGAACGACTGGATCGTCGTCTCGGCGATCACGTCGGACCGCGAGAAGGGCTTCGTGGAGGTCGTCGCCACCCCTGGCGGCAGGCGCGGAGAGGGGACCGAGGAGCGCCGCTTTCTCGTGCCCGCTGAGGAGTACGAGGTCGGCCGCTTCGGCTTCGTCATCGATGTGCACCGCCATCCTGTCTATTGCGGCCCATCGAGTTTCATCGGCTGGCAGCGGAGGACCACGTTACGACCCGCTGCTCTGAACGCGAGGCGCAGCTCTCCCGCATGGAGGAAGCGCGTCGGCAGATACAGCGGCAGCTTGACATGATCGAGCGCCAGATCACGCGGCGCATGACGGCGCTGATCCCGCAATTGCAGCCGCGCCGCAGGGCCTACAGGCGCGGCAAACCGCCCGATCCGAGTGCGTTTCTCGAACGCTACCGATCGAACTTGGCGGCGATCAGGGCGGAGCGACAGCCCGAGATCGACGCCTTGTCACGCAAGCTCGCCCGGAAGGATCGCGCGATCGCGGCCTTCCGCCAGCGTCACCCCGTGCCCGACCGACAGGAGGCCGCATCATGATCGTCTACAACGTCAAGCGCCGGTGGTTCGCCATGAAGGGCGACGCCGAGCAATACCGCATCCGCGAAAAGCTCCCTCCGGACGCCACGATCAAGATCGGCATCGCGGACCGCACCCAGCTCGCAGCCTTTCTCGACGCGCTGTGCGAGCCGCCGGCCTCCCCCGCCGAAGGCGGCACGCAGGTCGCGGCCGTGCCGGAGGGGATCGACAACGCCTTTGTCGATCCCGACCTCGATATCCCGAAATTCCTCCGGGACAGCTGGGCGCGGCTCATGGCCGGGAAAGGAGACTAGCGATGGCTGCCCCCTGGTCCTTCATCGCGTCCTATGTCGGAACCGCGCTGTGGTCATCCTGCGGCGGCGACGGTGTTCCTCTCGACCGCCGCCATGACATGAGCGATCTCGCGGCCGAGACGCGCGCGCGGATGGAAGCGGATTGCCACCGCCTTCTATGACGCGAACCACCGGCTTATCCATTGCCTCGACGCGCCGCTCGCGCGGGATTTCGAGGGGCCGATCCATGACCGCGAGGCGGCGATGGCGGCTCATGATTTCTGGCTGACGCGCTGCGGTCACGGCGCCGGATTCTGGGACGAGGACTGGCCCGAGCCCCACGCCAGCAGGCTGGACTTCGCGGCGCGCGCGTTCGGCGTCTATGTCGGCGACAACGGCATGATCTACCTTTGATAGCCGGTGCGACCGCATTTCACCATCTTGGCGAACCGTGCCGGCAGACCCGTGCCAGAGCGGTCCTGGCGTGATATAGCACGTCTGGCAGGGAGCATTCGCCATGGACGAACCGACACGTGAGGCATTCGAGCGCCTTCTTCGCATCGCTCGCAGCGACACCGGCCAATCGCGCCGTGTCGCCGACTTCATCCTCGCATGGTGGAATGCGGACAGTCTCGGCGGCTTCGACCTAGCCGACCTCTTCGCAGTGGACAAGGCGATCGCCCGCGACATGACGAGCGTTTTCGCCTGGCTCGCCAGCCGAGCGGAAGCCGAGTATCCCATCGACCACCGGGCTCAGATCGAGGAGATCATCCGACTTTGGCGACCCGAGGTTCTGGAGCGGATGTCGAAGACGGCCTGAGGCGTCTCGGATAGGCCGCCGCACCGCGCGGCATCGCGGCTTCTTCTTCGCAGACCGCGGGACCGGATTCGTCATGCGGGTCCTTTCCTACTGGCGGTCTATCGAAACGCCGGCCCTTGCCGGCCTCCCTTCGGATCAAGGTGCGCTCGTAAACCGGCGGCCGTGCGCTTCAAGGCCGCTTCGCGCCGCCTTGCGGCCGGGCCGTCCGATCTCGCCAAGGCAGGCCCGCGGGCTGCGCGGGGCTGGAAAGCCCCGCTGGCCCGCAAGCCGGACTCGCTCGATTCCGCCCGGCCCGGACCCTGAAGCGCCCGTCTTTCCGCCGGTTTTTCCCGAGCACGCCCGAAGGGAGGGCCGGCAAGGGCCGGCCCGAGCCATCGGCCCATCTGAAGGAAAGGACATCCCATGGCAAAGAAATCCGCTCCCGTGCCGCGCCCGGCCGCTCGTGTCGTCCCGTTGCGCAAGGGCACGACCCTCGAAATGGTTCGCCTCGCCTGCCCAGACGCCACACAGGCCACCCTGATCGCCGAGAGTTTTGGATCTCCGGTGATCGACAGCGAAGGCATCCGCGAGCTTCACGAGCGCATGATCGTCGAGACTGCCGATGCGCTCGGAGAGGGTCTGGGCGAGCGCGCCATGCAGATCCACCTGCAACGCATTGTCGGCTCCTATGTCGGTTCCGCCCACGGCGCAGGCCAGTTCTACAGCCGGGCGGTGACGGAAGCGCGCGACCTGACGGCAAAAGCCGCCAACGACCTGCGCGACGAGGACCTCGACGGTCCGGGCGGCTTCGAGAGTGCCGCCCAGCGCAAGCGCGAGTTCGCCGCCGACATGGGCATTCAGGCCCATGCGCTACGCATGGCCGCCGAGGGCGCCGTCGCGGCCTACGAGCACGTCGTCGGCGAGCGTTGGAAGCCCTTCGAGCGCCCCGTCGAAAACCCCGGCCATATGCTGGATCGAAAAGCGGCCGAGATGCAGATGGCGGCTCTCGGTTGAGCCTCAATCGGGCGAGGCTCCGGCCTCGCCCCTTCTTCGAGCCAAACAGCCCGGTCCCGGACGGGGCCGGCCTGTTGTCTTGTCGATGCACGCCGGAAAGCAGGGAAAGGAAGGGAAGGACGGCCGCGCCCGCGGCCCGTCCCGGACGGCGGTCCTGCCGGGGCCGGCGGTCCGCGCAACGGCTTTGCCGTCCTCCACTTCGTTTCGGCCCTTCCCCGCCCGTCGCAGTGCGACGGGCCTGGTCGGGTGCGCTGGCCCTCCTGATTGCCCCGGCACTGGACCTCCGCGACGGGCCGCGATGGGCGCGGCCCCGAAACGGAGGATAGGAAAATGACGACCAAGAAATCCGGCCCGCGCGCCGACGTCTACACGCGCATCACCGAACGCATCGTCGTCGATCTCGAAAAGGGCGTCCGGCCATGGGTCCAGCCATGGGGCGCCCGCAACGCCAACGGCCGCGTGACGCGACCGTTGCGTCACAACGGCCAGCCCTATACCGGGCTCAACGTGTTGCTTCTCTGGTCGGAGGCGATGGCGCGGGGCTTCACCTCGCCGATGTGGATGACCTTCAGGCAGGCGTCCGAGCTTGATGCGCATGTCCGCAAGGGCGAGAGCGGTACGACCGTCGTCTATGCCAGCCGCTTCACCAAGACCGAGGTCGACAGCCATGGCGGCGAGGTTGAAAGGGACATCCCCTTCCTCAAGGCTTACACCGTCTTTAACTGCGACCAGATAGACGGTCTTCCCGATCATTACTACAATCGGACCGAGCCGGTCATCGATCAAGTCGAGCGCATCGCCGAGGCGGACAGCTTCTTCGCCAACACCGGCGCGGTGATCCGGCACGGCGGCCCCAAAGCATTCTTCTCGCCGTCCAGCGATATGGTGCAGATGCCGCCGTTCGAGACGTTTCGCGACGCGGCGAGCTACTACGCGGTGCTCGGACACGAATGTGTCCACTGGGCCGGCGGGAGCCATCGTCTCAACCGCGACCTCAGCCGCTACCACAAGGAGCGGAGCGAACGCGCCCGCGAGGAGCTGGTCGCGGACATCGGCGCCAGCTTCCTCTGCGCCGACCTGGGCATCGTTCCCGAAATGGAGCCGCGCCCCGACCATGCCAGCTACGTCCAGTCGTGGCTTACCGTGCTGGAGGGCGACAGGAAGGCGATCTTCCAGGCCGCGGCCCACGCGCAGCGTGCCGTCGCATATCTGCACGATCTCCAGCCGCAACCGGCGACGGAGCGGGAAGCAGCCTGATGATCCTTTCCGCTCCCCGGCGGCGGCCGCTGTCCGGCAGGCAAATGCCTGCTCCGGCTTGACCCACTCTGCGGGGCGCGCCGAAATCCATGATTCGGAGGAGCGGCGGGCGCAGATCGCTCGGACTCCCGACAGACCTGGATATTCCGGCATCGCCATCGACGACAGGAAAAGCATCGGCATTCCTTTATCGATCGGAGACCGCCTGAGGCCCCACGCACAATAAAGCTGGCATCCGTCATTCAGTTGCATTACATTGCGGGAAAGGAGGCGCTTATGCCTGCAAACGCATTGGTTCAAACGCGGATCGACTCGGACGTGCGCGACCGCGCGTCGGCCGTTTTGGAGAACATGGGCCTCACGGTGTCGGATGCGGTGCGCATTCTGCTCACCCGCACCGCCAACGAGGGCGCGCTCCCGTTGGAGTTGCTCTCGAACAGCGAGGCCCACGACGCCTGGTTCCGCGCCAAGGTTCGCGAAGCGCTGGAGGATAGCCGGCCTGACATCCCCGACGACCAGGTCGAAGCGCATTTCGCCGGGCGGCGTGCCGCGGCGCGTCGCAAGATCGGCGACCTCAAATCGTGAGGCTCACCTGGTCGGCTTTCGCGCTCTCCGATCGCGACGGCATCTTCACCCATGTTGAAGCCCAGAATCCCGCAGCCGCCGTCGCCATCGATGAGCGGATCGTCGCCGTTGCGCGGCGGCTTCGCGACTTTCCAAAGCGGCCGGCCAGGCCGCGTCGCCGGAACGCGCGAACTTGTCGTCACCGGGACGCCTTACGTCGCGGCCTACCAGGTTACCCGCGAGACAGTACGGATCCTGCGCGTTCTACATGGCGCCCAGCAATGGCCTGACGATCTTTCGGACGGCTGACAGTGCGCCTCCGTCTCCGCGCCCGGCTGGACGCGCCAGGATCCCCCGCCCCGGCGGCCGAGGGTGCATGGCGGGATCAAACGTCGCCGCCGTAGGCGCACAGGAGACGCGAAGGCCGTCGCACGCGCAGCCGGAAAGCAGCTGATGATGCGGTGCGAGACGGAGATCGCGGCATCGGCGGGTGCGGACTTCGCCAACGTCCGAATTCCTCCACAGCACGGCGCCCGCGGCCGTCGCAGGCCATGATGCGGTCGGAGCGGCCGGGCGCGGGCGGCATCGGTCGATCCGGCAGGGCAGGGTAGTCGGCGATGGTGGGAACACTTCTGCGGTCCGGCGGCCGTCGGCGTGTCCTCGAATTCCACCGATGAGCATGAAGCCAGGATCAGGTTCCTGTCCGAATCTGCCTGGCGGGCGCCCACGCAGGCCTCGATGAGTCCGGTATGACCTGAGGCTGACTGCGTCTCGATCGCCTTCCCGCAACGTCCGGCCCCGGCCATTTTCCGCCGGCGGCTGCGCCGCCTTTGCATCGCGAGGCAAAATAGCCGTTGCCGGCCGCCCTCCACTTCGTTCCGGCCCTGAGGACCACCCCATTGCGCAAGCGCAACGGGGACCCCGGTGGGTGCGGGGTCGATCGCCTCCGGTCCTTTCACCGTCATCGAGGCCGCGATGGGCGCGGCCCGAGCAAACCGGAAAGGAACCTATCATGGCTGTCATCGGCAATTTCGCGACCAACGGCAACGGCATCGTCGGCAACGTCCGCACTCTCTCGGTCGGCTTCCGCGCCCGCCTCAACCCGATCGAACGCGTCTCGCGCGACGCTCCGGACTTCCGCATCACCGCCGGCAACGGCGTCGAGGTCGGCGCAGGCTGGAAGGCGGTCTCGGACGACGGCGAAGAGTACATCTCCATCAAGCTGGACGATCCGAGCTTCGTCGCCCCGATTTCGGCGGCGCTCTGGCCGGGCGAGAAGGACGGCGAATACGCCCTCATCTGGAACCGCCCGAGGCGGCGCGACGCCTGATCCCGCGACCAACGAGCCCCGCCGCAAGGCGGGGCTTCCTCGCTGCGTATGGTGAGGCCGCAACCGGGCATCGAGCCCGGCTCCGGCTGGCCGGGCGCTCTACCGGGAGCGGTGGGTCTGCTCAGATCGTCCCATTGTGCCCTGGCGTTCCGAAGGCCTCAAGGACATCGCGGTTCCCCAATTTTCCGCCGCCGCCCGAAGAGGGCGGCGTCAGAAAATCGGCTCCCCCGCTCGCCGCCTCCGGCGGTCGCTCCGCGATCCTTGACCCCTCCGGCCCGCCACGGCCGCCGACGTCGTCCTTCACAAACATCAAGGAGACGACGATGTCGATCGATCAACACATTGAGGAGCTTCGGGCCGAACTGCGGAATGCCGTCTACGCGGACGAGCGGCGCTGGATCGAGGAGGAGCTGGCGATGGCGCTGGCCGAACGCGAGGCGATCTGGGCCGAGCAGGAAGGCCTCGCCAGCAGCGAGCCGCCCTTCTAGGGGCGCCTCGCGCCTCGGACGCACTCGGCGGCCTTAGCCGTTGAGCGCGTCCTTGACGGCCTTCGCCGGTGCGAAGGTCAGCTTCTTCGATGCCGCGATCTTGATCGTTCCCCCGGTGGCCGGATTGCGGCCCTCGCGGGCAGCCGTCTGTTTGACTTTGAACTTTCCGAAACCGGGGATATTCGTCTCGGCCCCGCTCGCCGCCGCAGAGGCAATTTCCTTGAAGACGCTGTCGACGATGGCCTTGGTCTGCGCCTTGGTCAGGTTCTGCGCTTCGGCGATCTCGGTCGCTGTCGTCATGTCCGTGGCTCTCCTCGCTGTTGGATCAATCCCTTTCCTATGGCAATGAATTCGACGCGAGGGTAGGGCGGGCGCGAGGGCCCCGGCGCGAATCCACTGAAAAGCGTGGAATTCCCGCTATTTCGACCTATTCAGGTCGGGCGCTGTCACGATATCCCTTGCGGCGCTTGGCGCGCTCAAGGCGTGCAGAAGCGCTAGCCGCATCGTCGTCGCTGTCGAACGTCTCCATCATCGACCGGCCGTTCGTGCCGATCCTGCCCCAATTGCGGATGACCGAAGCGCCGCCGAATAGGGTCGGCTGGATGGCGAGCATGTAGAAGCGCCGCATGTTCCGCGACGGGTCGATGCGGCGAAGATGAACCGGTCCTGTTTCGTCGTGATCCATGCCTAGAATCTCGCTTCCTCCGGAAGCGGTGTCCAACGACATTGATGAATCGATGCAGCACTACCGATTCATGGCAGTGATGGTTCGGCATCATCGATAAGCGTATTGTCGGGCTCTTCTTCCAGAAGGAAGGCTCGGGCGAGACCCTTCGGGCACGGCTCTACTCGCGCCCCAAGGGGGCGCTCACCGAACCCGCTGTGCGGTTTCGGCCCATGCGGGTTACGCTCCTCTCGCGGCGCTCGACTGTCGGCGAAACGTTACGGCCGTTTGCGGCACTGGTAGGGCACAAGGCCGGCTGGTCGCCGGATGCGGACACGGCGCCTGCCGGCGCCGTGGCGGCTGATCGGTCGTCACGAGGTCGGGCTCGTAGTCATGGCACTTCGACCAGACACGGATTAAGGTCTGGATCGAGGCGGCTTGGGCCGCCTCGATCTCACTTCACGGCGAGCCGACTCTGTCTGCTCGTCTGCATCATCGTGTAAGCCAGATCAGGGCAGGCCACCTCACATCGGGCACGCCGGCCTGCCCTGGGGGAGACACTAGCCGCCTCTCCCCCCAGACCCTCCGCTCCATTCGGACTGCTTCGCAGCCGGCCTTTCGGGCCGGTTGATGGACGCTGCCGCGACTTCGCCAATGCAACCGGGCAGTTCGCTCGACCTCAACCGCATAAGCGGCTGAAGTCTTCGCTGCTGCCCTGGCGGCGCGCTCACGCCTCGATGCACGCTGTCGCGACCAGCCTTCCGCCGAGCGGCTGGCTGGTCGCTCTCGCGCATTCTCGGCGTCCGCTTCTGATTTTTTTTTGAGAGCACGCTGGCCAACCAGCGTGCTCTCAAAAATGGCAGGATAGGCTAGCTGGTGACAGCTAGCCATTGCGCCCGAGGGGCGCCGGATCGGTTTCGCCGCAGACGGGTGAGAACAAGCTCGCATGTGTCCGTTTCGGCGAGGGCGCCCGGGCACGGAACGCAAGCGGACGGAAGGAATTGGCTTCGGTGTCATTGTCACAATGCCACCCGGTGACAATGACACCGGGTGACAACGTGACATTGTGAAATCGTGTCGTTGTCACCGGACGACATTATCAAAATGACGCCCGGTGACATTGCATTCGATATGCAAGGAAATTATACTATGGTGTAAGTCTAATTCTCACTTCCAAGAGATGTCTCCTCATGCCGGTTCGTGAAATCTCCAATGTCCCGTCCGTCTCGCTGGCCCTTTGCACGTTCAAAGGAGGTGGAGGAAAGACCGTTCTCAGCCTCAACCTCGCCGGGGAGTTCGGCAGCCAGGGAACCAGGACCTTGCTCATCGACTGCGACCAACAGCAGTCGCTGTTTCGTTGGTACAAGACGTCTGTCGCCCGCGGCTCGATCAGCGAGATCGACAATATCGATGCGATCTCGGTGCTGCCCAACGAGGATCTGAACGAACGGCTGAAATCAGCGCCAGTGGCCGACATCCATATTTACGATGTCGGCGGGCATGCCCACGGCCGCGCCCTCGATGTTTTCAGGCGGGTGCAGGCCGTCATCATTCCCGTCATTCTCGAGGCGACGAGCGCTACCCAAGCCATCAATGTCTCAAATCTGCTGAAGCAGATTGCAGCGAAGGAGGGCAGGGCGGTCACACCTCATGCGGCAATCTGGAACAATGTCGATCATATCGCCATGACGAAGAATCGGGCCATTCCGGAGGTCATCAAACTCCTCAACGCTGGAAAAGTGCTGACCTTCGAGACGATCATTCGCAAGAGCAACCATTTCAGCGACGTCGCAGCCGGGTACGGGACGCTCTATACGAAGCTGCGCGAAATCGACCACAATCCGAAGATGGCGCCATCGGCGAAGAAACGAGCCCGCGAGAGCGTCCTGGATGCCATCGACCAGATCAAATCGTTGAACAACGATTTCATCAACCTCATCAGCGCGGCATCGTGAATATGGCCAGTTCTCCCAAAAGCCGCGTCCAGGTAGTGGGCAACCTGGCCGTGATCGCCCGAACCCGCCAGATCGAGCCTGTAGACCCCGACGATCCGGCAATGACCTTCATGCCCCCGCTCGCGTCTGTCGAGGAACTCTCCTCTTCCGGCCCTGCATCGATGCCGGAGACAGACAACGGCTCTCCTAAGATCGATGCCCCGCCGCCCACCACCGTCGAGGTTTCGACAGCATTGTCGACGGGCGGGCAGGCGCAAAAGCGCAATAACGGCCGTTCCTCCGTCCGCCCGCAGGGGGCACCGTCGCAATTCGCCCGTGTCAACAAGGCCGAGTCCGCCGACTACACGCGTGTCACGCTCAGATTGCGCAATGACGTCATCACGCGCCTGGTTGCGCATGGCCTCTCCCAGAGCAAACGCTACACGACGGTGATCGAGGACTTCATCATGGCCGGGCTGGACCGGCACCAGGACTGACAATGCCCAGTCCGCGCTATTACCTTCGGCTCCCTCGGCGCCAGGCTGATGAACTGGAGGCGCTGGCGACACGCCTCGACACCTCGCCGGCTCTTGTCATCAAGCTTCTCGTGGACCGGACGCTTTCGGAAGCTGCCCCACTTCTGGCCGATCACGATGAGCAACTTGAACATATCCATCTCACAATCCGCGACATCGCGCAGATCCACCGGGGTCTCATGCGCGATGAGGCCGCCGTGCCCGATCAGCACGCGATCCAGATCCTGGAAAAGCTCGACGAGATTGCGCGTGCAATCGACTCTATCCGCGACGCCGCATTTGTGCGATCTTATACGATAGTGAAAGATTTGATCGCCGCGCACGATGAGAAACCCACGCAGGAAACCCTTCCGCTCTAGGCGTCACTTGCCGCTCTACCAAGAACTCATCGAGGACGATCGCCGTGGCGGCGGGGGCGGAGGAGGGGGAGGCAATGGCGGCGGTGTTGCCGGGAAGGGGGCGGGCGGTTCTCGCCGCCCGTACAGCCCCGCCAGATCCCGGCCCGACCCCTTTGCTGCCAGCACCGCACTCAGCCGGGCCACAGGCCACAACGCCGTGGTCGTCAAGATATTGTCCTATGGCGCCGGCGCGGGATCTGCGCGCAATGTTCTCGAATACCAGGCCAAAGAAGAGCGGGCGATCGACCAGGACGGACGCGAAGTCGTCAGCATCAAGGATGCCCTCAAACAATGGGAACGCGATTTCACCACGCGTGAAGGGTCGAAGGACATTCTCCTCCTCACCTATGAACTGCCGAACGCCAGCCGCGAAACCGTCGCCAAGGCGCTTGATAATCTGGCACGCGACGGCATCCTTCAGGATGGCGACACACAACGCACCTATGCCTACAGCATCGGCCCGGGCGTGAAGGATCAGACGCGGCTTCAGCTCGCCATCGTTCTGGCTCATGAAAAATTGGACCGGGCTGACCGCACGAGCGACGGCCACATTCCCCCTTCGATCGAAATGGTTCGGGCCATCGATCGTCGTGTCGACGACCGCCTCGCAGGGCAGGGGATCGCGCCAATATGGCGCTATCCTGCCCAATTTGCATCCGGTCCAAAAGGATTCAACGCGACCCTGCACGCCATGCAGCGCCAGGACAACGCAGTCACACTGTCGACCCACGCTCACCTGGTTGAACGCGGCAACAAGACACCGATCTACAAGCGCACCGGCGAGCGCCGCTCGATCACGACAACCGATCATAAGGAGCTCACGCGAGAGGGCCGCACGATCGGCGTCCTTCTGCAAAGCCGGCAACCCCGCGACTTCATGCACCTGCTCCTGTCCGGTCCAGCAAGCGTCGACCGCGACAAATTCATCGAGGCGGCAGGCGACTTCCTCGGCACCCAGTTCCATGGGCATCGCTATGCCTTCGCGATTCACAATCGTCACGAGAGGGCCAAACACCCGCATGTCCATGCCATCGTCAGCCTGAAAGGCCCCGGCAGGACTCGCCTCAATCCCAACATCCGCGATTTCACGGAGTGGCGTGAACGATTTGCCGACAAGGCACGCGACCGCGGCCTGGCCATCGATCACCAGAAGCGCCTCGATCGTGCCGGCCCGCCTCCCGTCAAACGCTGGGAGTGGGAAATGTTTCGCCGCATGGGCGCCTACACGCCACCCAACGTCATGACCAAGGTCATGAACAAGATCCGCGACACGCCGACGGCGCCCACAATGCAGGCCGGCGTCGACCGCTTCAACACATCGAAGAAGGCGCTGGGCCGTGTCATCGACATGCTGGAAACGATCGGCAAGGACCGGGCGCAACCGAGCACCGCCCGCGAGCTCTCCAAGGATCTGACGATCGGGTTAAGGCGCGAATATCGCCGCCTGGAAGATGCCGTCTCAAGCGGCGAACTGCCTTCGCATGAGAAAGGAGAAATCCATATGCTGCGCAACACACCCATCACCTCCAGCCAGGCAAAGACCGCCATGGACGCGATCGCCACGTCCGCGGCAGCGGTCGCAAAGGCGATCTCCAACCCAACCGAACGCGCGATCTTCGAATCCGCTACCAGGGTCATCGACAAGGTCGTCAAGCTTCAGCTCGACTCTCGTGTCGCCAAGGGCAAAGAGCGGCACGATGACAGGACTTCAAACGCGACGTCGACGAAATCGGGCGCCGGGCGCGACGCCATGTTCGAGAAGGGCGAGATCGATCGTACATCGAGCAATCGCAGCGCCGACGTTTCCCGGATTGCCCAGGCTAATCAGGGCAGGGCTATTGTCGGCGACAGTCAGGAGCGTGGCCGCGATCGGGCGAAGGAACGCGATCCGGAAAAGCAGCAGGAGCGCCAGATCCCATCTCGGGTGGTTCTGACCCCGCCGAAAGACCGGGATCGCGGCGATCGCAGCCGGTAATACGGGGGCGGGCCTTTTGATGTCTATGCGGCCAACGCCGACCATTTTTCGCCGACAAACCTGGTTTCGGCGTTATGAGCATTGCGAGGGCTGTGATGGCAAGCGCGTTGCCAGGCTTGATCCTTGCCGGCTTTGCTCTATCGGTTCTCACCGGCAGCGGTGAAGTCCAACCTGCCGCAAGCTTCGCCGAACGATGCACGCTCTATTTCTCCGGCAACGTCATCCTCGCTGACGTGCCTGTCGCCAGAACGCCGGAGCAGATGGCCCAGGGGCTCATGTTCCGAGAAGACGTCGGCCCGGGAATGCTCTTCTCCTGGCCGTCGCCCAAAGAGCGCGTGTTTTGGATGCGCATACGCACGTGCCCCTTTCCGTCGGCTTCATCTCGGCTGGCGGCAAGCTGTTCGCCGTCGAGGACATGGCGCCGAACACCGACGACTATCACTACTCGGCAGGACCGGCGACGGATGCGCTCGAACTCGCCCAGGGCCAATTTGCTCGGAAAGGCCTGAGACCAGGTTCCCGTTTGCTACGCCGGAAATGCCGTTCTGATCAGTCGCTCGGTCATACGCAAACAAAAAGCCCGCCAGGGGCGGAGATCCGGCGGGCTGATTAGAGAAGGCAAGCACGGGAGGGAGGTGTACCGCCTTTGATGTCGGCATCGTATCTGGGAGGAGGAGATAGCCGACGACCGAGATGTAAGTTCGGACGCTGGATTTGCCAAGTTGCGATTTTGCATAGCAACCCTGCAAAACGATACGAATGCGAGCCACTTGCCCACTAGGCATCGACGTAACCGGTTGGTTCTCTGCACGGCTTTGCTAAATCAGACGGCATTTCACTTTAGATTGGACGAGTTTGGTTCGAGTACCAGCTCAATGCGCGGTGCTGACCATACATCGCATCAGTGATTGTTTAACGAGAAATATGCAATCTAAAGTTGCATAAGATATATTATGGAACTAAGCTATTGATATTGAACATGAAATAGAAACAATTTCACCCGTGATTGATCGATTCCTTTGGCCAATCTTGTCAGTCCACGACCGGCCGCTTTGCGCCCCCCCCCATTCAGGACGCTGAGGCAAGATTTTGGTACTCCTGAAAGCGCACATCTTGGCGGGATTGTCGCCGCTATTCGGGGGGATATCAACGAAGCTGGCCCCTCCGGTGTCGTCGGCCTGCATCTTTGATAATGTCCTTCATCACATATAGACCATCGGATGTTTATGCGAATGACCGACGATCCAAAAATGCCGATCACTCCGCCGGCGCCGGCAGCGGGTCGAGAGATTCTCCGCAACGTGGTTGAAGCCGCGGCAGAGACGCTTCCTGGCGCCGGCATGTTGACCGCGATCTACCGCACGACGTTCCCATCGCAGTCCGACCGTCAACGCGATGATTGGCAGCACGCCATTTCCGAGCGAACGAATGAGCACAGTGAGCGACTGGATCGCCACGAAGCAATGCTTTCTCCCGCTGCGGATGCGTATTCCGGGACGGCCGCGAGGCTCGTCGAAGCGGTCGCGCATGCGTGTCCCGATGGGCTGGCAGAGCATTTCTGGGATATCGAGGACATCGTGCAGATGGTGCCCGACGCGAATCCGTCGGAGGTCGAGGACGCAGCTCTGGAGCTTTCCGCCGCTGGATATCTGGAGGAGCGGCACCTGACAAGCGCACATCGCTTCCGTCCCACGCAGCGCTTCTATGAGCAATTCGATCACCAGGTCATGGGATGGAACGGCACCCGAAAAGATGCGGCGTTTCTCGCATCGTTGATGATGCAACACGACACCGGTGACGCCACGGATCTTCACGAACGCTCCGGATGGCCTTTGCGGCGCTTCAACCCCGCGCTGGAGCATCTTAAAGCCGAGTACCCGCGGTGGCCGTGGCGTCCGCAATATCACTTTGATTTTCCGTCAGCCGGCCTTGTGATCGGAAGGCCCGAAACAGTCGGGCTGCGTCGGTTCGTTGACGCAGTGGCCCGCGAGGCCGGCCGGTGAGCCAGCTAATACAGGTCAGGGACTTGCTGTGCCGCAGCTCGTTGAAGCTGGCGGCGAGCGGGTTCGCTTGCGCTTCCTTGAGTTCTTCGCGGCCAATATCCGCAACCCGAACACGCGTCGCGCCTGTGCGCGCGGGGCCTTGGGTTTTTCAGCTGGCACACCGCAGGTAGGTGCAACAGCTCGCAGACATCCACCCCATCCATGTCGCCGCATGGATAGGTGGGAAAAACGCATTCCGCCCCGACGGTCAAGCAGGGCCTCTGCGCTTAAAGAATGGCGACACCCTCGAAAAAAGCCGCTGCAACGGCGAAACCATAGCTCTACCCATACCACCGCAGTCATGATACGAAACCAATGTTCTTTCTTTGTTCTGGAGCCGATTTAGACTATGAGCATCTGCAGGCCGCCGGCCGAGCAGCCGGGAACGCGTTTCGGGTGGTAAACATTGATGTGTGGACGCCGGTCTCGCCGCCTTCATTGATGTTCCAAACCCGTCTATGCTCTATACAGTGAGGGGACGTGTCTAACACCAAACAGATATTGGCGATGTTGCGAAGTCGCGTCGAAGGCGACGACGAGCTGTTCTATTCCATTGCGTTGCAGGTCGCGGCTTCCGAGGCGAGGCAGGGACACCGCAGCGTTGCGGAAGAGTTGCGCGCCGAGGTGGAGAAAGCCCGCGTGGTAAAGCCACGCGGGCCATCCGTCGCCATTCCGTTCGGCCTGCCGCGAGGCAACTTGGAAGGTCTCCTCGAACTGCGGGAGCCACGGCTCAAGCTCAAGGACGTTGTGCTCGATGCGTCGCTTACCAAGCATATGGGTGACGTTGTCCGCCAGCAGCGCCGGCGGGATTGGCTCAGGGAGCACGGCAAGAAGCCGTCGCGCCGTCTCCTCTTCGTCGGGCCGCCTGGATCAGGCAAGACCATGTCGGCCGAAGCGGTCGCGGGTGAGCTGGGACTACCGCTTTTTGTCATTCGTCTTGAGCAGCTGATTTCCCGCTTCATGGGCGACACCGCAGCAAAGCTGCGACTGGTGTTCGACGAGACTGCGCAGCGGCGCGGCGTCTATCTGTTCGACGAGTTCGACGCCGTCGGCGCGCACCGGACCGCCACCAATGACGTAGCTGAAATGCGACGCGTGCTGAATTCCTTCCTGCAGTTCATGGAGGAGGAAGCTCCGACCGATAGCGTCATCATCTGCGCGACCAATCACCCGGGGTTACTCGACCGCGCGTTGCTGCGCCGGTATGATCAGGTGCTGGAATTCAGGCCGCCGTCGAACGATCAGATCAAGGACATTCTCTTGCGTAACCTGCGTCCGATGAAGGCGCCGCGACTGGCATGGGCGAAGATCCTGAAGGCCGCCGGCGAGCTCAGTCAGGCCGAGCTTGCGCGTGCCGCCGATGACGCGGTCAAGAACGCGATTCTCGACGAGCGCAACACCGTCTCTTCGGAGGATATCCTCGTGCTACTCGAAGAGCGGCATCGCATGCGCAGTGCATTTCTGGATGCAGCGAAGTCCTAGTGCATGGCGACACGCTTTTCGCTCCCCCACATTGATATTTCGGCAAACTACAGCAGCAGCGCGTATACCGGTGAGGGAAGCGGTCGCAGCAACAACGTCCGAATCCGCGATGAGCACGCGGCCCGCCTCCAGAATGAACTCGACGCAGCCCTCGCGGTCGTCGACCAGCAACGAGCGGCAGACCCGAGGTTGCCGCCTGCGCAGGGTGGCTATATCGAAGTAGAGCTGCGCCGCGGATCGAGCCCTGACATTCTGGAGCGCAGAACACTTGGACTGCGACCAGGCGCCGTCAAGGATAGGCAGGCGGCCCGTCTGGTCGGTCTCTATATACCGGATGACGCTCGCGAGGCGTTTGCCGCCATACTTGCGGATTATCGAAGCGGGCCGCTGACACCGAAGGGTGAGCCCCACCACAAGTCCACCGTCGAACCGATCGAGGCCTTCCGCCGTGCACGTCTAGAGACGTTATGGACGGACGATCCGCAGGCGCTTCCCCTCGATCCGCAGTACCAGATGTGGTGGGCGATCTGGGTTTCGCGTGGGCAGGAACTGGAGCTGGAGGACATCGCGCAGCGTTTGCGCCTTCGCGCAGGAGCCCGCGACAGACGACTGCGATTCCCCGAGGTCGTTATTGTTCCGGTCTATGCCACCAGGGCCGAGATCGAGCTGATGATGTATGCGACCGGCGTCATCGTTGAGCTGCGCCGGGCAACCGATAATCCTTCATTCTTCGTCGATGACGTACGCGAGGAGCAACACGAGTGGAATGAAGAACTTGCCGGACGGATCGAATGGCCTGGACAGGACGTGCCGTCGGTCTGCCTATTCGATACCGGCGTCAACCGCGCCCACGTCCTGCTCGAGCCTGCCCTGTCGATCGACGACATGCATGCGGTCAGGCGTGGTTGGGGCGTGGACGACCATGACAATCACGGCACCGCCATGGGCGGTATCGCTTTGCATGGCGATCTTACCATCCCGTTGGGAGACAACGCGCCGCGGACGCTAACGCATCGCCTCGAGTCCGTAAAACTCCTGCCGCCTGGAAGGGCAGACCCAAACGATCCGAACTCCTATGGATCGGTCACGCAGTCGGCGGCCGCCCTTCCGGAGATCCAGCGGCCGGAGCGCACACGCGTATTCTGCATGGCTGTGACCAATGACGGGGTGTCAGGCGCGCGTCCCTCGACTTGGAGCTCCGCCATCGACCAGATCGCCGCGGGGACCATGCCGGGCGACAATGAGAATTCGCCGAAGCGGCTCGTCGTGCTTGCGGTCGGCAACACCAAACCGGTCATGCAGTTCCAGCAATTGCTGGACAATGATAGCTATCCCGCGCAGGATCCGGCGCAGGCGTGGAACGCCCTAACGATCGGGGGGTACACGGACCTCGACCAGATCCGCGGCGCCGGATACGAGGATTGGACTCATCTCGCCGGCGTAGGTGAGCTGAGCCCCCATAGCCGGACGAGCGTCGACTGGGGTACGCGAGCGCCGATCAAGCCAGAGCTTATGCTCGAGGCGGGAAACCGCGCGGTGAGCCCAAGTCGCCGCGACATCGTGACCCTCGATTCACTCTGCCTGCTCAGTACCGGTCGCGACGTAGCGGCCGCGCCGCTGGTGCCTTTCCATGCGACAAGCGCCGCCACGGCGCAGGCTGCCCGCATGGCGGCGCAGCTGACAGCGGCGCATCCGGATTACTGGCCCGAAACCATTCGCGCCCTGATGGTGCACAGCGCTGAGTATACGGAGCCGATGAAGGCGCTGTTCGCGGCCGAGACCAATCTGCGCAATCGCTACGACATCGCGAGGCGATTCGGGTATGGCGTGCCGGACATCGATCGCGCGACGGCCTCCGCGCGGGATCATCTTGCGCTTATCGCGCAGACCGACATCCAGCCCTACCGGTTGGAGGGCACGAGGAAATTCAACGAGTGCCATTACTACACCCTGCCCCTTCCTGCAGCCGTCCTTGAGGAGCTAGACAACGAGATCGTCGACCTCAAGATCACCTTGTCCTATTTCGTGGACCCAAACCCAGGCTTCGCGGCCAACGTCGACCCGTTGCGCTATCAGTCGTTCGGCCTGCGGTTCGATCTGCGGCGCAAGGGCGAGTTGCTCGCCAATTTTAAGCGAAGGGTCAACGCGGCCGAGCGTGATGTGCGTACCCAGCGTGCGCCCCGTCATCCTGACGACAACCGTTGGCTACTGGGCCCTGACAGCATTTCCGCAGGGTCACTGCATTGCGATACCTGGAGCGGGCCGGCCGTAGACTTGCTGGGCCGCGACGTGCTCTGCATTAAGCCAGTCGGGGGCTGGTGGAGGGATCGCGCCCGCGCCGCCATCGTGAACCAACGCGCGCGTTATGCCCTCGTGGTCACGCTGAAGGCCCGGCGTACCGATATCGACCTCTACACACCGATTGTGTTATCGATCACACCCGGACAGGCGGTCCGCAACGAAGTGCTTGTCGAGCGCTGACACCACGGCGCGCCGCTCCCGCTATGTTCCGGATGCGACATACACTTCCATGCACTCAACTATCTTGGTCAAGGAGGAAATCCGTTAGCCCAAAGCCGCTTCAGGTATGGCCGCCGACATATTGCCGTGTTCAATCTGATCGCAGTAGCGCATGAACGCGGAAACGCTCGCGGCTGAGCGGTCCTCCTTCGCGAAGAACTCCTCGCGGCGGGCTTGAAGGACGGAAGCGAAACACTGCGAGAGCTCGCAATTGAAGAGCTCGACCGCCTCGTCCGGCCCGTGCGCCTTGTTCTCGTTGATCCTGAAGTTACTCGCCTGCAGCGCCTTACGAAGATCGGCATAGGCCGCTTCGAGCGCTGGCAAGTCGTCGGACGACAGCGCGATATCGTCCATATAGACGCTCGCCGTAACCACCGCCGGCAACACGCGCAGGAAGGCTCCTGCCCCTGAGCGCATTAGGACCAAAGTGGCGAGGATCGGCGACTGGACGAATCCGTAAGGCAGTGCGTGGCCGGGCTCCCCGAAAGGATTCTTTACACAGGACCATTTCGCGAGGTAGCCCGCTTTTCCGATACCGATCGCATGCAGCTCGCGCGCGACGCGGTTGCGGCCGATGCCGTAGAAAAAACGTTCGATATCGACCCGGGCGAAGTAGCGATGGTCCCGATGTGCATGCAGCGCCGCGACATGCCCGCCTTTGCGGAGATGGTAGTATATATCCTCGAAATCGGTCGCGGCTTCGACCTGGGCCTTCAGTTCGCGCCCGATCGCTTCGCATCGTTCGCTCGGAACGAAGACGGGCTTGCCCTTACGCAGGTAGGAGTAACGGTAGGTTTCGAACTTGACGGGCATAGTAGTTGACGACCTTGCTCATGAGATCAAGCGACACGTTGACCAGCTCGAGGACGAGCACAATCACGGGAAGCAAGCTCAGAGCAAGGCGCGTGAGATTAGGCTTTTTACGCATAACCCACCTCCATGTTCTCGTTCTCCGGCAACCTGCAACTCTGCAACACAGAGTCGTCAACTGAGAGAACCTAATGGCCTCGAAGCGGGTCTTGGGGCATCCCGTAAGGTGTGCTTAAGGACCGCCGGGTGAGCTGTAGGTTATCGCCGGCAACGTGGAAGATGACGTAAAGACAGCGCGCAAATCTTTCAAGTGCGGGGATCACAAATTTCAGTCGGCTCACCCGAGCAATCGAACGTCCAGATTAAACGGTTCGATCCGCTCGATTCTGACTGCCGCAGCCGCGGGATGGCGATGGTTGACAATAACGTTCCAGTCGGGGCTGCCGGCCACCGCCACGATCGCCGACGGGACAAACAGAAGCGCGTGTTCAAGCCCGGCCAGCCACTCGTCTCCCATCCGCTGGGTGTCAGCTTCCCTGCGGCGCCAGTCAGCGGGTAGGTCGGACAAGGCCCGTTGCGTGAGCGGCGTCTCGTCGGGAACGTCGTAGAGGACCATTGCAAGCGCCGGCAGCAATGCCGGATCCTCGACGTGGACAAGCTTTTCAAGGACGCAAAGAGACGGCGATGTGGCCGTATAGGTCACCGGACGGCCGACGGTGTTCCAGCGTCCGTTGAACAACAATCCGTACCCGCCATCCATGGCGGCTGCGAATTGCCGGCTGGAAAGCCCCCAGAGCTGCATCAGGCGGCAGCACCCCAAGCGATCTTGCCGAGGATGGTTTCAATGACCCTCGTGCCCGCCTCAGTTTGTGCCACCGTCAGCGGGGTTTCGCCGCTCAATTCCGCCAGTTCCTTGCGCAGCCAACGATTCGCCTTCGCGGGATCTCCAAAGGTCTCCTCCGCGAGCGACTGTATACGGGCGAGCCGCACGGCCCGGTCGGATTCGTCGACCGTCAGGGGCTCGTTCTTCTCCGCGCGATGCCGGCGCGTGCGTTGCGGAATGACGAAGCGCTCGATCTCTTGTTCACTGAGCCCGGCGAGAGACAGGCCCTTCAGCGTCGCAAGCGGAAGCCGCCGGCGCACCAACATCGCAAGGTCCGCCTGCGACCGAACATCGGCTCCCAGCACCGCGGCGCCGCCGAGCTTGCGTGCTACATCGTCAATGAGTGCAACAGAGGTGCTCATATTCAATCTCCGGCAATATGCCGAGATATTTAAGGCATCTTGCCGGAAATGCAATCCCATGCAATGGATTTCTGACATCAGCCGACGTGCAGCAGTCTCGGGTCGCACCACGTTCAGACAGCTAATTTACTCCCCTCGCCGACCGGATCCATCACTAATGCGGCATGGCCGCGAACAAGCTCCTTGGTCTCCTCGCTTTCCATCCGGTCGATCGTTGCCCGCCACATCGACTCGAGACCGTCATTCAGGGCGAGCGCATCGACATTTTCGACGCCCTTGGCGCTCTCGTCGAGCATCGCATGCAACGCCGCGTTCATCTTGCCGAACTGGCTGCTCACCTCCTGCCATTTCAGGATCGGTGAGCGCACAACGTTGGCCTCGTGCCTCGTCACGTCCTTTCGAGATCGTGATGCCGACCGATCGTGGTGCCTGGGCGGGACGTAGCTCTCTTTCAGCAACGCCTGCACATTGACCTCGAGCTCATCATCGTCGGCGCGATCTGCCGCCATGAGATCGCCCATATCAACATCCGGAAGATCGGTGTCCTCCAAGCGTGGGCGCTTCTGATCGGCATCCGCCGTCTCGGCCACATCGCTACTGTTTCCGGCGTGCCACCGTCGCCTGGTTGCCGTGTCTTCGGCCGAAGCCTCCGATTGCTGCGGCGCCTCCCCTGGCGTTACGCCCGGAACGCGCGTCGCATCGAGGTTCAGCCTGATCGTCAGCTCGTCGAGCGATGAGAAGAAGATGTGCCGCTCGCCGTCGACATCCTGCCATAGGAAATCGACCGGGCGTGGCCCCGTGGGCGTCTTCAACGCCGCGCTGGTGACGCCGCCGGCTTTCAACGCGGCAACCCGCCGCTGCACGACCCGAGCATCCGGATGGAGCATCTGACGCGTCATCACCCCTTTGAATGCCGCAGGCTTTGCTTTGAACTGCGCGTCGTCCTCAAGCGTCCAGGCCCTCGGCTGGATCTGTGGCTTTCGGATTTCCCGGTATTTGTCCATCGCCCGGAATTGCCGCTCGCCACCGGAATCGAGTTTCATGATGCGCATGATCGGCATGCCGGTCACCTGCAGGATCGCCTCCTCCGGCTTCATCTGCATCAGGGCGTGAACCGGCAGCAGTTCCACGCGCATCGGCATCATGGAGCCGCCACGGTCACGGCGGCCATGACGGTATGAGTATGACGGCTGGGGCATCAACTTTGTGTCGACGCCTGCAATCTGGGACACGGCCTGCGCATCCTCGACATTCTGGAAATTCATGTAGAGCTTGATCGTCGACGTCCCCATCAGGATCTTCTGGCCCGGTCGCTGGTAAAGCCGCTCCAGTTGCGCGCCGTCCTGCAGGATGAACACGAACCGCACCCCGTTCTTGCGGATCAGCGGCGCCAGCGTCAGCACCGTGTCAAGTCGGCCGCCATTGCCGAACTCGTCGAGCATCATCAGGACCTCGTATTCGCCATTGCGCAGTGGGCCGAGCTGCACGAGGTTGTCGGCCATCTGCTGCACGAAGATCGAAATCAGCCGTTCGTACATCTGGATGACGTTCCAGTCGGCCTGCAGGTAGATGACCATCCTGCGCTTGCGGATCTCGGTGATCGGGATCGTCGTCACCGACGTCATCGCCTCGATGAGCTCGTTCTGCAGGAAATTGAACTTGGCGCCGATCTCGGCCGCTATCCCCTCGCCCAGCTTTTCATGGCGGCCGATGAACTTTGTCAGCTGCATGCGCGTCTGGTCGGACAGATGATCGCCGTATCGCGACAGGAGCTGTGCGATCGCCGTGCGCTCGTCCGACATGGAATTGAGGATGCGATAGAGCTCGCTCAGCGACTTGCGCGTATCCGGACACTCGATCACAAAGCCCAGCATGGCGACCAGCAGGATCCTGGCGCTTTCCTCCCAGAAATCGTTCGAATCCGAACGCAGCCGTTCCGGCATCAGCATCTGCGCCAGCTTCTGCAGATCGGTGATGCGGTGATGCGGATCCTTGCTGATCACGTCCAGCGGATTGAAGCAGTGCGTTCCATGCTGGCCTGGCGCCAAGAGGTAGACTTCGTAACCCTTCTTCTTCATGTAGCCGGAGGTTTTTTCGTAGAGCTCCCCGCTCATGTCGAGGATGAACATCGATCCGGCGTAGTTCATCATCGTCGGCATGACGAAGCTGCGCGACTTGCCCTGCCCCGGCGAGCCGATCACCATGACATGCTGATCGCTGTCCGAGCGCAGAAGCATCCCCTGCTTGTATCCGAGCACGATGCCGCTCTTTTCGCGCAATCGATAGTCCGCGGCATCCCGCAGCGTCGCCAGTCGGGAATGACCAAACACCTTTCGCTCGCGCTGAATCACCGCCCTGACGATCGGGAATCCGATCAAAAATCCTGCCGCGGCCAATCCGCCCAGGCTGGCGAGGACCGTCAACTTCGCCGGCTTGATGAGCTGGCCGGCGGCATTGGTGCCGCCGAAGGGCGCCTGGTACATGGCGGTCAGCGCGGTGCCGTAGTAATTCGCGACGGCGTCCAGCGTCAGGCCATTGGTGGCGATCAGGTAGAAGGCCACGCCGTAGACGACGACACCCGCCCAACAGGCCGCGAACACCAGGCCGGACGTTGCCAGCAGACTGAAGATCGACCGGACATGCAACAGGTAGAGGATCAGGCGCGACAGCGACCGGCCGCCCTTCAACATCCACCAGGTCAGCCAGACATAGATGAACGGAAACGCGACAAGGAGGGCGAGCAGCGACAGCCCGATCGTGTTGCGCGTGAACACGATCACCATGGTCTGCCTCGCCCCATCCATGATCGGCGCGCGGCTCAGATAGTCGATGAACGACGCCTGGCCGAACGACGTCGAGTACAGGTCGTAGATGAAAACGAATGTCGTGAGCCACATCAGCCCTGCGACCACGATGACAACCGGAAAGGTCAGAAACGAAAATCGCCGCAGCGCCGTCGGCCGTTTCGGTCGCGGCACCTCGTCCATAGCGGCGCGCAACGTCGCCGCATCGATCTCGAAGGGGTCCTGCAGCAACCCGCTGTCGTCGGAGAACCTGACCGGCCCGTCATTCGCTGCCTGCCGCGTCGTCTTGACCTGCCACTGCGCCTCGTGTGCGGTGTGGTCCGCCGCGTGCCGAGGCGCGTCGTCAAAAGACCTGGCTGTGAACCTTTTCGCCATCTTCGTTGACCTCGTCCCGAAAATAGATCTCGCTCACCCCCCGGCTGACCGTTTCGTCGCCCTTGCGCAGCTGCACCACGATCGGGATGATCGAGCGGATGTATTTGAGGATGTCATCCCGCTCCATCCGCACGCCGGCGTTCACGATCAAGGTCGACAAACGGTTGAACGCCTGATGCGGCGAATTCGCGTGGATCGTGGTCATGGAGCCGGGATGGCCCGTATTGATCGCGTTGAGGAAGTCGAAAGCTTCCGGGCCGCGCAGCTCGCCCATAAATATCCTGTCCGGGCGCAGGCGTAGCGCCGTCGCCAGCAAGTCTGCCATCGATACCTTCGCCTCGCCCTGGTCTCCTTTCGAGACCAGAAGCGACACCACGTTTTCCTGCCGAGGCTCCAACTCGCGCGTGTCCTCCATCAGGACGAAGCGCTCGTGCATGGGAATGGCCGTCAGCATCGTGTTCAGGAACGTCGTCTTTCCCGAGGACGTGCCGCCCGACACCAGCATGGAGCGATGCTCCGAGGCCGCGAGCTCCAGGAACTGCCGCACCTGCCTGCTGCGCAGCAAGGCCGACAATTGCCGGTCGACCTCGTCCATATCGTCGTCTCCCGTCACCTTCACATGATCGAAGGCGCCGCGCTTCTCGTAGTCCTCCAGCGACAGCCGCCGGATGAACTGCTTGCGGATCGAAAACGCATGGCCTGTGGCGGAAGTCGGATGAAGCACGAACTGGACGCGTTCGCCGCCCGTCAGGACGGCCGAGAGCAACGGGTTTTCGCGATTGATCACCTGGGCCGTCAAAGCAGCGGACCGTACGGCCATGTTCTCGACCGAATGTTCGGTGAGGGCCGGTTCCTCGATCTTCTGCATCACCAGGCTGCCGCCTTTTTCCAGCCACAGCTCCCCCGGCTTCTGGCAGGAGATTTCGACCACCTCGGGATCATCGAGGTATGGCCTGATCGGCTTCAGCGCCTCGCCGAGCCAATGAAGATCGATGTCCCTTCGGCTGGTTGCTGCATCGACCTTCTTAAGCGGAGTCACCACCTTCTTGTCGAGCAGTGCGTCTACGCGCGTATCGTTGGCAGAATCCATCGCTACTTGCCTACCCGCTTCGACCTTTTCAACCGCTCGAACTCTTCAACGACCGGGTCTGGGTACAAATCGGAGAAATCGAGATCACGCGTGACGAAGACGTTGATGTCCGACCCCTGGTCGATATGGATCGTCGGCCTGATATCCTTGGTATTGCCGAAAGCCTCAGCGGCCATCTGCTGGATGCCGGCTGCGATCGTCTGCGCCGCAATGCCACGAGCCTGCTCTTCCGGTGTTTGCGTGCTGCTTTGCGGTATCCGCGTCACCGAGCCATCCGGATTGACGATCGTGATGTCGTTGTTGCGATCGGGATTTCCGAGCGTCGCCACATATTGCGCCGCCCCGCCGATCATCGTGAGCAGCGCCGGCGGGCCGAAGCGCTCCCAATATTTCCGGTCGACCTTCCCTGTTATGCCGGACCGGCCGAGCCGGTCCGTTCCGAACGAACCGAGCTGGACCGAAACGCCGTCGCCGCGGATCATGCGCGTCCAGACGATGAAAACCCGCTCCTGGCCCTGCTGAATGTCGGCCTTGTAGTCGCCGATCAGGCTCGATCCGGCCGGAATCAGGATGCGGCGGCCGTCGAAAGAGTAGACGTCGTCTCGCACGCTTGCCTTCGCCATGCCGGCGAGGTCCGAGTTGATCGCGGTTTCCAGCGTTCCCCTGATCATTGTGCCCTGCGCGATCCAGGCGTCGGTGCGATTGTTTTTCACCGCCCGCGAAACCGTGACGTCCTGGTTGCCCATCGCCGCCAGGAAAGCCCTGTTGGCATCTCCTCCCGTGCCGTCGCGGCCGCTAACGCTCGCGCCGCCCTCTGCGGAGAAATCTTCGCCGCCATTCAGGCCGGCCAGCCCTTGTGCATCACCACCCAGCTGCGTGGATGCCTGCGCCATATCCGTGCCCTGTTGGCCACGCGACTGGTCGTAGACCATTGCATTCGCCTTCACGCGCTCGAGCAACTTCTGCTGGCGTTCGAGTTCGATGCACTTCGGGTCGTCCGGATTGTTTCCGTTCGAGCAATCGACCGGCTTCTCCAGCACCGGCGGCAACTCAACCTGTTCCACCGGTGGCGGCGGCGGTGGGGGTGGCGGCGCCTCCGGCACCACCACGGTGGGGATCGGCGGCGGGGGTGGCGGCGTGTTGAAGCCCGGGCTCTCCGGTGCTCTCACCGGGGCGAAGGTCTCGGGTTCTGCCTGGTTCGTCGCGATCTTTTCCTGCGGTGTCGAGAAGGCCAGGTAGAGCACAATCCCAACGCCAAAGAGCGCCACCAGCAGCGCCAATGGCCGTCCGATGCCTATTCCGCGACGCCGCACCGCGCCACCAATTGCGGCTTCGTTTTCGATGCCATGGCTATATTGCGGATCAGACATCGGCCTACCTCATGCTCCTGTCCGGAGGGCGGCTCGAATACGCCCCTCGCTTTCCCAACGGCTTCGGCCCGACCACGCCCTCGATCGGCGCCGGCTCGTCGGCCGGCCCCGTGCGCAGATTGAACAGGCAGGTTTCCGTCTCCGTCCCAAAACGGAGCGTCCATTGGCGCGACACCGCGTCGATCACGATGTAGTCCTGCTCCCGGCGGTAGTTGACCAGCGACTCGCGCCGCTTCCTGTCGACAACAAAAATCGCCGGCGTGTCGCCCGAAAACTTCATGAAGGTCTTGATGCCGTCGTCGAACACCCACACCGGTTTCGCGCCGGGATCGCCCTTGAAGCCGTAGTCATAGTTCACGTTGTCGCGGCGGATATTCTTGATGTTCGGATTCTTCTGCGCCTCCTGGGCCTGCTCCCACAGCTCCGCCATGCCCTTCATCCCGACATCCTCAGGATAGGAAAATCGAAGCTTGTAGGTCTGATTCCGCTGGCTTTTGGAATCGTTGACCAGCAGCTCGAACGAATAGGTGCGCTTCGTCGTGATGACCGACATATTCGTGGAGGCTTCTTTTTCCATGGGCTTCAGCGTAAGCGAGCGACGGTCGGCCGACGTCAGGATCTGCCAGGAGACCGTATCGCCGGCGACGACCTGCGTGATCTCCTCGTCCGTCCCGAACAGGATCACCGTGACCATGCCGTAGGTGCCGGTGACCTCGAACACCTGCTCCGAGGAATAGGGAACCGTGCGAATGCGAGGATCATAGCGTCCTGGCTGCGCCACCAATTCCGCGTGCGCGAGTGCCGTGCCGAGCAGGACCGCCAGCGCTGCCAGTCCCACTCTCCTCATTGCGGCAGCCCGCTTGGCATCATTTCCGGAACCCTGGTGTAGTCGGTCACCAAGAAGCCCAGCGGATTGAACATCCGCACCCTCTGGCTCATTTCCAGATTGCCCTGCCGATAGCGGATCGTCGCCGACCACCGGCCGACTTTGGCCATACCGCCTTGGCGGCGCTCTTCCGTCTCGAAGCGCACGTTCATGGTCTCGTTATTCAGGGGATTGACGGACAAGAGGTTCACCCGGACGTCTCCCTCCGCTCCGATCCTCTTGACCGGCGACTTCGGATTGCCCGGGTTCATCAGCTCTTCATAGTCGCGAAACGCCCGCCCGTTCGGGTCCGACCACAACTGGATCATGTCGAAGGTGTCGGCGAGATACCTGGGATCGTAGGTCTCCCGCTTGATCACGTAGTTGCCGATGAAGGCTGCCCTCACCGCCTGTAGTTCGGAGACCGACCTGTCATGGTCGAGCGTGGTCACCGTCTCCATGTAGCCTGTTGTCTTATCGACGATCAGCGGCACCACCTCGGTCGATTTCAGTGGGAACAACTGCGCCGACGACCAAACCGAGATGCCGGCGACGGCCCACCCGGCGATGGCCGCCAGACCGAGCACGAACGCAAGCAGGGAAAGGAGCGACCTCTGCCGCGCCCCCCATGTCAAATGCTGCTGATAGATTTCCTCAGGACCTGGGACTTTCCCGTCAGGCAGGCCGATCGTCTCTTTCCTCAACAATGCCACTCGAATTCATCTCCGCGCAAAACCGGGGAACTACCGCGAACCGTGTTCCGGATTTCTACCCGGAGCGGCCCCGCATGCGGCCGGCAAGCATCCGGCCCATGGCCCGAGTTCCTCGCCCCATGTCTCCCGCCATGGCCATCGTGCCGCGCACGGCGCCGCCGGTGATGCCTGCCGGTATAAAGCTTGTTGCGAGATTGGCAGCTCTAGAGCCCCGGTTCCTTGCCGTTTGCAGTGTTTCGCCTATACCGCCAGCAGTAGATATCCCATGGAACAACGTCCCATATGCGAACGACTGCGCCAATGACGGCACCCGGACGACGAACGCGGCGACAACCAGCATGTAGAGCACCAGGCCCGCCGCCACGCCGAAGGACTCCTCCTGCGTTGCCGTCGCAATCTGGATGGAATCCAGATAGGAACGCACAAAGCCGAAGCAGAAGCCGGCAATGATGTAGGAAAAAAGCAGCGTGAATATTCCGAAGGCTATGCCTTTGACCCAGCCCTCGAACACAAATCTGGTGATGCCGAAGAAATTGCAGAGAATGGCAATTGGCCCTACCGCCAGCATCACGGCGACTGTCATTTTTGCAAACAGCGTCACGCCGGTCAGGACCAGAAGCATGGGGATCAACCCGCCACCCACGATGAACAGATCGAGCAAGGCACCGACGATCGAGCCGATCCATCCGCCGGCCTGAGCGGTCGCGATCGCCGATGCGAATTCGTAGACTTTCTCGGCGACCTGACGGACCTGTTCCGCCATGTTGGCGCCGCCGGCAATCCCCGCCATGCGCGACGACAGCGCGGCCCCAAGCTGTTCCGGCGTCTCGAGGATCAGCTTGCCCACTTCCTCATGGAAGACCGACCAGGACATAACGAACGCATATGCGAGGGCGACCTTGCAGCCGGTGATGGCCATGTCCTGGAAGCTGATGTGGGTCCGGCCCAATGCTCCCCACAGAAAATAGATGATGAGGAACAGGGCCAGAAGGGAGGTGACCAGTCCCTTGTTTTCGGCAAACAGCCCCCAAGCCCGCTCGATCGTATCCTGGTTGATCTTGTCGAAATAGGTGAGCGCGGTTCCATAGAAATTGGTGAGCCCGTCCCGCGGATCCATCTGGCAACGCTCCGATCAGAACTGGTTCACCGGCCGCATGGGGCCACATTCATCGGTCAACTGCTGGACGAGAATCCCGCCGGCATCCCAGCGTCCGGGATCTCGAGCATACGCAAGTTCGCCAACCGGATTCTCGTCAGCCGAGCACTTCGCCAAACGCTCCTTATGGCCGGCGCAGCCGGCAAGAGCGATGAGGCAGGCCAGCAACGGGATGGAACAGGGCGGCTTCACTGCGACTGCGCTTCGAACTGTTCGAGCTGCTCCCTGACGGACTGGCCGTCCTGCTGCTGGCCGTTGCGTCTGCGCACTGCCCCCGCTGCGAAGGTCTTCAGGAATTGCGATTGCTCGGAGAGGGCTGCCTTGTACCGCTGCGATTCCAGCACGACGGCGCTGTTCAAGGCGCCGACCGCTTCGTTGGCGGTCTGGTTCCCCTGCAACACCATCTGCGTGTTCTGCTCCAGCGCGCCCTTCATATCCGGGGCGCTGCCAATCTCACCGGCGGCACCGGTGAAAGCGTCTGTACGCTTCTTCGACGCGGCGTTCATGGCGTCCGTCATCGCGGTCAGGGCCGTCACCGTCTGGACCCCCTGATTATAGGCCTGGTTCGCACCGGTGAGCTCGCCGCCGGTCACCGCGTCCTTCACCATCTTGACGAGGTTCAGGCCATTGATGACCTGGGCCGCCATGTTTTGAAACTGCCCACCAATCCCGCCGAACGATGCCTGATTTCCCTGCAGGATCGCCCCGAAATCCGGTGCCTGGCTCATCGTGAATCCGCCGCCGGTCGCCAGCGACGAGAACTTGCTGGCATCTTGCGTCCTGTCGCCGGTGATCGCCTGCAGCGTCCGCGTCGTGTTGTCCTTGATGATGGTCGTGTCCGACTGGATCTGCGACGTTAGCGCCTTGATCTTCTCGTTGACCGCGGTATTGGCGCCATCTGTCACGGGCACCTGTGCAAAGGCCGCCGTCGACAACAGCAGTGCGGCCGCACTTCCAAGAATGATCGTCTTCATCGGTTCACATCCTTCCGCTTCGTAATCGTTCAGTTCGCTCATTGCGCCCGCCGGCTGTCGACGATCGCGACCAGCCCGACCACGTCGTCGTCCATCGCCGCGAAGGTGGCGTTGAGGCCCTGTGTCCGCGCCTGCTCCTGCAGGTACCCAAGCAGTCGCTGGATATCGGACGTCGCCGATTGTGGTGGAACCGCATAGCAGCGCGTCGACCCCGTGTTCACCACCGTCGACGGACAAGCGATTTCGGCGATCTTGATCTCGCCCGAGCCGTCGCCGAAATTGCCGTTTTGACCGCTGCCCGATCCCCTCAGGAACGCCGACGCCTCTTTGAGTTGCCCAAGCATTGTCTGCTGCTTCAGCTGGTTCGCCTCGAGCGCCTTGCCGACGAGGGTATTCCATGTCTGGGCCCGCTCGAGCTGCGCCTCGGTGTTGCGGTCCACGGCCTTCTTTATGGCTTCGCCGCACCCTGCCGGCGCCGAAACCATCTGAGGGATCGGGGCTCCCATCGGTCTTTGATCGCCAAATTGCCGTTTGTTGCCATTGTAGAACTGGCTGACCATGTTCACGTAGTTCTGCGTCTCGCGGATCTGCGGAATGTTGCCGTTACGCAGCGATTGCCGATGCGGTCCTGCATTATAACCGGCCGCCACCAGATCCAGCCGCCCCGGATACATGCCCATGATCTGCTTGAGATACGTCACTCCACCACGGATGTTGTCGCGAAGATCATAGGGATTGACGCCGAGCTTGGCGGCGGTTGCCGGCATCAGCTGCATCGTGCCGAGGGCTCCGACTGCGGAAACCGCGCTTTGGCGGAAACGCGATTCCTGTTCCGCGATCGCCATCGCGAAATTCGGATCGACGCCCTGGCGCCGGGCCTCATCCGCCACCATTTGCCGGATTTGCTCCTGGGTGGCGTTGCGCGGATTGTTCGGCCCGACCTGATCGCCCCAACCGGCGCCGCCGCCGAAGGACGAGCAATCCATGCCGCCGACGCCCTGCCCCGGCGCATAGCTGTTCGTCGTATCACCCGAGTTGCCGCGCGCGATCTGCTGGTTCTTGCGGTAGCTGTCGTACCACTGCTGCGTCGTCTGCTGGATCCTCAGCCGGGCCGCGTCATTCACCGGTACCTGGGCATACGACGACGACAGCATCGCGCCCGCAAGCAATGCCGTCGCCATCGCCCCGCATAGCATCGGTCGCCGCATCGTCTTATTCCTTCCAGTCACAGAATTTGTCCAACCAGTCGCGCGGATCCTCGCCATATTCCTCGCGCAGCATTTCGACCTGGCGCACGGTGTCCTCCCGGCCGGACAGCACCTTCACGAAATCCATCATGTGGCCCATGTCGACACGGGCCACGACACTGTCGCGGGCGTGCTTGATCAGGACGAAACGCTCAGCCGGATCGCCTTCCTTGACCCAGGTGAATTCGGCATCCGACAGACCGAACGGCTTCTTGAGGCTGTCTTCGTCGGCCTTGGGGAACGGAAAGAAGATGTTCGTGCTGGTCTGCTCGATGATCGTGCGCGACACGCTCGACCGCACCACGTCGTCCGGTGACTGCGTGCCGAAAATGATCATCCCGTTGCGCTTGCGGATGGTCTTGAAATAATCCTTCATCGAGCGCTTGAACTCCTCGTCATCAAGGAGCTTCCAGGCCTCGTCCATCAGGTTGATCACCGGCGTCTTGCCGTCATAGATCTTGTCGAGGCGATGAAACATGTAGAGAAGCGCGGCCGTCCTGGCCTGCGGGTCTTCCAGTATCGAGGTCATGTCGAAGCCGATCATCGGCCTGGAAATGTCCAGACGGTCCTCGGCATTGTCGAACAGCCAGGCGTATTGCCCGTTCTCGACCCACTTATCGAGCCGAGCCATCAGGCCGGTTTCGGTCCGCTGTGAGCCGGCAAGAAGCGAGCGCAGTGCCGACATGCGTCGGAACTTCACATCGCCCGAGGACATGATCTGCTTGATGGCGGAGCGGATGATCTGCTCCTCCTGAGGGGTCAGGGACTCGCCCTCGCGGTTCGGCTTCAGCATGAAGCTGATCAGCCGATAGAGGAACACACGGTTTTCTTCCGTGTTCTCCATCATCAGAGGATTCCAGCCTGACGGCTCCCCCGGCTCCAGCGTCATGTACGCGCCGCCTGCGGCGCGCACCATGATGTCCAGGCCGCGGTCCTTGTCGAACACCACGGCCTTCAGATCAGGATTGACCCGATAGGCCTGATTGATCAGGAAGCCCATCAGCACCGTCTTGCCGGAGCCGGTCGGGCCGAAAACGGTTGTGTGCCCGACATCGCCCTGATGGAAATTGAAGAAGAAGGGCGTGCCCGACGTCGTCTCGAAAATCGTGATCGCCGGCCCCCAATGGTTGCCGTCGGGCCTGCCGTAGGGGTAGGCATGAAACGACGATAAGCCGGCGAAATTCAGTGTCGAGATCGTCGCCCGTCTGGCGATATAGGCCTGGTTGCCGGGCAACTGCGCCCAATAGCATGGTTCGCAATTGAGGTCCTCGCGCACATAGCTGGCGCCAAGGGCGCCGAACTCCGAGCCGACCACGGCCACCGCCTCGTCCAGCGCGTCAATGGTCCTGGCGATCGGCATGACCGTCAGATGGTGTTCCGCGTACGCCACATTCTTTCGCGCCAGCTGGTCGCGCGCGAAATCGAGGTCGCTCTGGATCGAAGAACCGCCTTCATCGGATTTCGACAATTGCCGGTCCAGACGATCGATCTTGTAGCGGGCGGCCTGGTCGTCAACGAAGGACAGAGATTGCGTGACCACCATCTCGAAGGGCTGCTTGAGCACATAGTCGAGCATTCCGGCGCCGGTCTCCGGCGGGTACTCCCGCAACGAGATCATTGCGGCATAGCGATCCTCGACCCGCGTATCTCCTTCCAGATGGAGCGTGCGATTGCCGAATGTGGTTCGCCGCGATGGCACCATCTCGTCGATCGGCATGTTTCCTAGATGCATCGGCCGAACTTTGCCGGCATTGAGCAGAGCATAGAAAAACTCACACTGCTCGGAAAACCAGACGACACGCGCATCCGGATCCACGACCATGTCTGCGCTGACGTCGCGATAGATCCGCCGGCCATCCGGCATGGACACCTCGACGCGCTTCACATCGCGCAATACCTGCGGACCGTATGGATCGAGGCTCTTCTCCAGCGCGCGCGTCGCTTCGAGCAGCTTGTCGCGCATATGGCGCAGTTGCTCCCGCGCCACCACAGTGCCGCCCGCACCCAGGATTCGGCCCAAAACGGTGCCCTTCCTGAACACCGGTCGCACCACGAGGGACACATAGGTGTCGTTGACGAACATCTCGTTCTTCGAGATGCTGGCCTGATAGACCTCGTCCATACGAGCCATGAAAGGATCGGCGAAGTTGCCCGGCAGCGAAGGCTTCACCTTGTGGCGCACGACGTGGGTGTAGACCGCAAAGCTTCCCAGGCTCGAAATCGCCCGAAATGCCGTGTTGCGCTGCCGTTGCAGCAGATTGACGTAGTCGATATCGGCCGTTTCGAACGAAAACCCGTTGAGACGCAGCGTCGTGACGAGACAGTCGTTCTTGAGCCGGATGATCCCGTTCTCGATCGGCGCGAAATACGGCACATGCGTCGATATCCCCTTGTCGGCGAAGATGTCCCATCCCCGACTGAGATTCGACCGCAAGGAGCTCGCAACCGTCGTCATTTGCCGTAGGTCCTGATCCGGCCTCCAATCCGCCTGCCGAGCGGATTGACGCCGCATGCACTGTGCTTCTGCAGGATGTCGAAGAACCACAGATCGATCTTCGTGCTCACCACGTACAGAACCGAATGCTGGACGATGAAGGCGGCCGGGAACCAGAGAATGGAACCGAGCGCCAGGAACAGCATGAGCGAGGTGAAGCACTCCGCGAGAAAGAAGGTGTAGGGGATGCCCATCACCGTCGGCGGCCGCGTCATCGCCAGGATGACGGGGTACGTGTCCACGATCTCTTCTTCGTCTCTGTTCGCCATGACGATGAAGGCGCCTACTGCGCGCCACCGGCCAGAAAATCGACAAGCTCGGCCGCCGCGAACATGCCGGCGAGCGAACCGCCGACCCGCAACAGGGCGCCCCAGCTCCAGTAGCCAAACGCCGCGGCGAGAAACATGCCGATAAAGGCGATCGCGCCGATGCTGCGCCCGAATGGCCCGGTGAAGAACTGGACGATACGGTCGGCGGCGTTCTGCAGGGCCTGCAGGTTCTGCGCCGCTGCCGGTTCGATCGCGGACATGAACAAGATCCCCGCGCTCACCGTCGCCATGGTTGAATGGACGATCACCCGCTTGCCGAGTGGCGAGTTCCACCCTTTCCTGGCAGCGTCTTTCAGCCCGCCGCAAAATGCCTTCACGCTGTTCATAGGCTGCCTTCCTCTTTTACTTTCACGGGGCCGTCCGGACCCGGTATCTGCTCAGCCGCATCCGTCCCCATGGGGCTTGGGTCATTTGTGGAAAACACCAGCATCGTCGATCGTGCGGGGCTGGAGACCTCTGGGTTCGCCGCTCTCCGCTTCTCACGTGCGTTGAGACCTTGGCGCACCCGTCCAACGGTCTGGATGTCGCCTTGCGCGTATGCGTGGGTGTAGAGACCCACCACGCGTGTCACATAGTCGGCCGTTTCGCGGATAAGCGGCAGCGAAGTGCGGGCGTCCACCTTCGGCTCGCCGGCGTTGTACGCCGCCGCCACGAGCAACGGGTTGGCATATTTATCGACCAGCACTTTCAGGAATTTCGCCGATGCGCGCACATTCTGCACCGGATCGGTCAAATCGCTCGCGCCATATGCGGCTCCCGTCTCCGGCAGCATCTGCATGATCCCGATCGCCCCTGCCCCGCTGATCGCCTCGGGATCGAAAGCGCCGTTCTCGGCCCGAGCGATCGAAAGCATCAAATTCGGATCGACGCCCTCTTCGCCCGCCGCCTGAACAATCAACCGTGCGACATCGTCAGGGATTCCCGCCAGCAGGTCGGGCCGAACTTTCGCGCCAACGTTGCCGATTGCCGACCACGGCATCACATCGGCGGCGTCTGCGGTGCTTTCGGCCGTCAGATCGTGCGGCGGCTCGACCCGAAGAGGCTCGGCCCGATAGGCAAAGACATTGGCGCTTGCCCGAACGGCCTTCACTCGGACCGGCACCAGGACAGCTTTCGCTGATGTACGCGGCGCCGCCGTTGCGGCTCCGGTACGGGCGGAAAACGCCTCATCGCTCAGCGGCGTCTCCACGCCTGAAGGTCGAGCCTCCAGACCCTCCCCGACAGCCTGCAGGGGTATCACCGCGCACAACAGTGCAATGGCCGTGAGGCCGTGAGCACTGGAAAATCGCGTCGCTCTCCTCGACAGAAACCGCATTCTTGACCCTGTACGGTGGACCTTAGATTGCACTCTAGTATAATCTAATTCGCAAAGGTCAAGGACAAACTGTCACTATCGTATAATTTAACTCCTGAGCTACCGATCGCATTCGCCGGTCTGAGTCTCCGATCAGGAGCCTTTTCGCTCCCAGGGATCACGCGTCCGCTGATAGCGCAGTTGCTCCTGGTCGCCGAGGAATTTGGCCAGATTGACCGCAGTTGCGCCTTTGACGAACACCGACCCCGCATCGGCCCCAGTTCGGTACCTAACGATGCGGCAGAGGTAGTTCGGCAATGGTCTGTTTACGCGCTCAATCTGGTAGCAACCCGTGATCTGATACTGATAGTCGTCGCTCAAGGTCTGGAACCGACGGTTCTGTTGCTGCACCGGACCGAGCCGATATCGCCGGTACTGTGACGTCGACGTTTGCACCAACTGGCATTCCGAGAACGTCCCGTATGCCTTGCATTGCGTCAGCTTCAAACCTGTCCATGGACGTGGAGCGGAGTAGCTCGACGGACCGACCGGTGACGCGCACCCTTCCACAGCCAAACCCAGTGCTATCGCCGCGATGACCGGCACCTTCATTCAACTTCTCCCCGCGTCGCAAGCATAGCCGCTCGCCATCAGCCCATTGACGATCTGCTCGAACGCGAACCGGCAAACGGGTCCTGCATCGTCAATGCAGCCCAGCGATGTCAGATCGATCTCCGCCAGCGCCAACTGCTCCACCATCGTTGCGATTTGCCTGCCCGAGACGGCGGACAGCGTCGACCACGCCTTCTGCGACCCGCGGTTTCCGAACATCGTCGACCAGGCGTAATGCCCTGCCGCCAGATCCAGCAGGATCTCGATACGTCCTTGCCCGCGGCTATCGTTATGGCAGGCGCCGCGCGCCACCACGGCGAATGACGGACCGATCGCCCGGTCGAAATCAATGACCGTGCCATCGTGAAACTTCGCAATGTCCGCCCCCTTGGCGACGATCATTCGCCGTTCGTTGCGCATCGCGCGCAGCGATCCCCACTGTACGAAATTCTCCATCGCAGTAGGTGCCACCGCGCCCAGTCCGGTTCTTCCGCCACAATGCTCGCACGCGAGCAACAGCTCATCCTTGGTGAAGCGCAGCCTTCCTTCGCTCATGGCGGTGATGAACTCGCACCGCTGTGGGCCGGCGCGCTTCCAACCGCATACGGCGCCATAGGTACCAAGTCGGTCCACGTCCCAATTCTCGGCCGTCGTCCCCTGTGATACCTGCGTGTTCGGTCCGAGCACCAGCCCATATCCGTCCGCCTGCGTCCCGCAATGCCGACAGTCGTATTGCAGCGGTACGAGATACCAATCCATCGACCACACTTCGCTCACGGGCGACTCTGTTCTCTCATTTCGCTCCGAATTCGAGCGTGCAGACGCTCAATGCAAACCCCGGCGCCTCCTCAAAATGTTACTATCGTATAATTTTAGATGGCGCAATTCCTATGCCGCTGGCAAGGCGCAGCAACGGCCTTTGGCCGTGCTGCTGCGGCCTTCAGGACTTGGCCTGCAAGGAGGAGGTGGGGCGTGGACCTGCCGCGTCAGCGTCTGGGGCGGAGAAACAGGAAAGCGCGCGATAAAAGGTGCGGCTTTGGCCGCGTTTGCGGCCTTGGACTTCACGGTCATCGTGATGCTGCTTCACAGGCGGATACCGTTAGTCGAAGATCCGCGTGGCAAGTCGATTCTGCTATGGAACTACCGGTTGGCAGTTACAGCCTGTCGGTAGCGGCCTGCACAGCGCTGCTTGGGATTCATGTCAGCAGACAGCGGCGTCAGCTAGCGCAGCCCCGCAGACCGTTCCCAAGCGCATTGGGATGCCCTTGAGTTGCGCTGACCAATGATCGTCTCATCGGCGAGGTTTTGCTTTTCTTGCTCCGTCTTACGCTCGTCGTCAAAATTTGAAGCCGGCCTGGTGCGCCGGCTGGTCGTCTCACCCGAGATCGCTCCGACAAGCGTCAGGCATGCCAGGATGGCGACAAGCTTCACCCAGAAGTGCTGGACAAGGAAATCATAGCCCCAAGAGCCGATCGCAGGGGCCCATGTCGCACCAATAGCGGACGACCCGATCCACAGAAGAAGCCAACCACCGAAGGCGATCCAGACGACGAGCATGACAAGACCGGCAAGCATCCAGAACGCCTGCACCAATTTTTTTATAGCCCTGATCATCGCCAATCGTCCGTATAATTTTACCGCGTCATGTGCCGGAAAAGCGGTTCCGTGCCTCTCGAAACTTGCACTATCGTATAATTATCGTCTATAGCATTTTCCCGTCGGTTGGAAAAGGCCGAACTGAAAAATGCGCGCAATTGCTCCAATTTCCATCTCTGTCCTCTTGGCTTCGGCCTCGACCGTCGCCGCCCAAAAGGCGACGGCGCCGCGTCGTGCCAAGTTTGTCGAATATTATCAGAATGCCTACGCAAACGGCCGCGATCTTGTTCCGGGGCCACAACGCGCGCCGGATCCGGCCAGTTTGGAGAAGGCCCTGAGACTCGAAACCGTCATTCCTGAAGCGGCATTGACCGGCAATGCGTTTGTCGATGCCGAAAACACCATCATCAAGCTGGTCGGCGCTCAGGGCTGCCAATCGACGCAACAACTGCAACTGAACGGGATGCGCGCGACGTGCACCATGCTGTCGCTCGCTGGACTGAATGCTGCTCTGCAAACGGCCGCAGCATCTGCGGGCGGCGCGTTTCCGTGCCATTTTCTTGGCGCGAACACCGGAAAACCTTCGGTTCGCTTTGCCGAATGCTTCTTCATCGGCGCTGACGATCGTGTCCAGCCGTTGTCGGAATACCTCATTCGGCGCGGATTGGCTTTCCCTACCCGGGCGCCTGACGGCACAGCGCTCTTCCCTGAATACGCCGCTGCCGAAGCCGCGGCCTCAAAGGCCCATGTCGGCATTTGGTCGAACGCCTCGTTCCAGCACCCCTATGGTGAACGGTACCGGCAAAGCCAGACGAATTGATGCAGGTCTCGACAATCATGCTTATTGCTATCGTCGCCCGTTCTCTTGTGTTCGCCTATGCGGCCGTTGTGCCGGCTGTTCAGGTGCCGGCGCGACCGGAGCCAGTTCCTGTCCAGGCGCAGGCGCCGGCGCCGGACGGAAGAGATCCGACCCCGTCGGCAGACGGGAACGGCAGCAAATTCGTGCCCTTTCCCATGACGGCGCAATTTGAGACCGCCGATAGCTGGATCGCGGATGGCAAGCGTTACCGGCTCTATGGCCTACAAGCCTGTCTGCGTGGCACGTCGGTGACGATAGCACCCGGCGTAAAGCGTGATTGCGGTGAGCTGAACCTGATCATGGCGCAGGCTATAGTCCGGGACAGCAAACCCGTCTGTACGACGATCCGGGAACTCGATGCCAGCAATCTGCTTGTTGTCTGTCAGACGACGACGGGAAAAACCCGCTACGACCTCGCGACCTTCATGATCGCGCAGGGATGGGGATTTGCAGCTGTCAGCTCGACCGGCCAGCTGGTCGTTCCGGGTTATCGGCTCGCCGAACAAGGCGCACGCGAAGCGCGCGAAGGGCTCTGGGCCTATTCGGATCTTCCCCATCCTGTTTCCATCCTCATTGGACAGGGTCAGCAGCAGTCCTCAAAAGACGTAGTCGGCAAGCAATGAAACCCCTCAACGGCATCGCGATCTTCGTCATGCTCGCCACGATATGGCCGGCGAGCGCGCAGGGCCCAGCGGACACGGTCCTGCCGAAGCAAATCTATGGACGCGTGCAGGTGCTCGACGGATCGACCATCGAGTTCATCACCCCTAAGAAGATCGTCCGCCTTGCAGGGTATCTTGCACCTCGGCTCGATCAGGTTGCCACGACCGAAAGCGTCGAATGGCCCGTCGGTCAGGTGGCCCGCGCCTGGTTGATCCTTCGCACCCTGAAACACGATGTGAATTGTGCATCCGTGACGACCGATGCGAATGGCACCGTTCTCGCGCATTGCTTTGTCGATGAAACCAATCTGGCCGCGACCGCGATCGCCGAAGGCATTGGATACGCGTACAATTTTCCCGGCGAGCCGCAGGTTCCCGCTTATTTCGATATCGAACGCCGCGCGCGTGGCCTGGGGTTTGGCGTCTGGTCCGATCCGAAGCTCACCCCGCCCTGGAATTACAAACCCGACAAGCCGGCGGAGCCTGTGGCGCGTTCGACGTCAAAGGAAACGTCGGAATTCGGCCTACCCCTTCCTCCCCCCGCTCCAGTGCCACCCGAAAATCCTCCGCGAGGTTAAGATGAAAAGCCTATTCTTCATGGTCCTGATTGTTGGCGCCGGCGCGATCCTCGCTTCGCCGGCGATATCGCAGACTTCCCAGCAGCCGTCTCAAAACACCGGCATCGACCCGGATCAGTGTGGCGCCGGCGGTATGGGGTGTACGCCTGATGATGTCCAGAAGTGGATGGATAAGGGCAACGAGCTCGCAAATCTCTCCAGCGCCGATCTCAGCCAATACGCCTATGGCTGCGCCAGACATCCGGACTGGAAGCATGATTGCGAGACCGACCCGGGCAAAGTCCTGCGCCGTCTCGGCATCACTGACTATCAGTGACGGACATTCTCCCATGAATCAGACGGTGAATTTAGGCGTCACGGGACTCGTGTCGTTGATCGTCGGGGTTGCTGGCGGCTACGTCTACGCGAGCTCGATCCACGCGACCAAGGTCGAGGAACTCGCTGGCCAGATCACCACGCTGCAAAAGAAGGTTGACGAATACGAGGCGGCGACCAGGCTTGAAGTGCCATCCGATGGAGAAGCGCTCGCCGCAATCCGCAAACTCATATTCTTCGGCGGCGTGAAAAAAGTCGCCATCGATCAGTGCCAGAAGGACGCGGCCGGTCCAGGTGTCCTCTGCTCGCTCACGATCACCGACAAGCACGACCACGTTCTGCCCAAGGTGCTCCGCTTTGTCAAAATCGACGACGTCTGGGCATCACAGAATTGACGAGACAAGGAGAGAACCATGAAGCCCCTACGATACCTGCTTCCCGCTATCGCCAGCATCGTCATCGGCATTTCGGTTCATAGTGCCCAGGCCCAGGATGCTTCCTTCGGCTGCAAAATCCTGCTGTGTGTTGCGTCGCAAAATCCTTCATGGCAAGGGGTTTCGTATTGCGTGCCGCCCGTTTTGAAACTGCTGTCAATCCGCAAGGTTCATCCCGGCTATTGGCCATCCTGTCCCGAGGCAGGAACCAAAGAGCCGGGTTATGCCGAATATGAAGATTGTCCGGCCGGAACGACTGCGACCACTATCAACACCTACAGCGGCCATGGCGGCAACATGCGCGACACCGCCGTTTGCGCAAAGCCGGTTCAGGTCGCCTGCACCACGCTTTTCAATCGCAGTAGACACTTCGGAAATATCGACTACCTGAAAAGTGACCAGTTTCGGCGCGATGGCAACACTTGCATGACGAACGAGATCATTCCGAGACCGAAGCGCAAAGATCCCTACTATTTCGACATTCGCAACAAAGAGACCGGCAATGTTGCGCGCTATCATTTCAATTTGAGGAACTGAGATTGAATTCCCCATCACTGAGCAGCCTACAATGAAGGAATGGGCTTTGATGCCATTCAATCGTGATGCGCAAATGCGGATTCTTTCTCGAAATATCTGTACCTGAAGGGGGTTGGAGCGTCCCAGTTGGACGACATGTTCGTTCAAATCACCATTCCGCCGCCCTGCGCCTTTTTCCGCCTGCGCAGGCCATAAACGGCATCCTGGTCGACGAATGTCCCAACCCTTTGAATTCAGATTCTTTTTGACTCCGGAACCATATCGGCGGTCCATGGCTTTATTGACTCGCATAGGTTGTGCCGGAGTGCGAGTGTCATGGTTGCAGCGCGGGCAAACTGGAAGGGTTACATCAAGTTCGGAGAAGTTGCCTGCGCGGTAGCGCTCTACACGGCCGCTTCCTCGTCCGAGCGCATCGCTGTTGATTTCCGCTGAGAGCTGACCCGGGATTTTCGCCGAGAAGTGACCCGCCTTCATGTATGGTTTGGGTCTTAGGTCTTGGTCAAGGTGGGTGCTTTCTCCTTCTTTGTTGGTGTGGTCTGGGCAGAGCTGTTCTTGAAGCGGAAGCTGTCGTTTCCAGTCTCCAGGATGTGGCAGTGATGGGTGAGCCGATCGAGCAGCGCCGTCGTCATCTTGGCATCGCCGAAGACGGTGGCCCATTCGCTGAAGCTGAGGTTGGTGGTGATGACGACGCTGGTGCGCTCGTAGAGCGTGCTCAGCAGATGGAACAGCAGCGCCCCGCCTGACGCGCTGAAGGGCAGGTATCCGAGTTCGTCGAGGATGACGAGATCGGAGTGGGCGAGCCGGTTGGCGATCTGGCCGGCCTTGCCCTGAGCCTTCTCCTGCTCAAGCGTGTTGACGAGCTCGACGGTGGAGAAGAAGCGGACACGCTTGCGATGATGCTCAACCGCCTGCACGCCGAGGGCGGTGGCAATGTGGGTCTTGCCGGTGCCGGGGCCGCCGACAAGCACGACATTGTTGGCATCGTCCATGAACTCGCATCGATGGAGTTGGCGCACGAGGGCCTCGTTGATCTCGCTGCTGGCGAAGTCGAAGCCGGCCAGGTCGCGATAGACCGGGAAGCGGGCTGCCTTGAGCTGATAGGCTACGGACCTGACCTCCCGCTCGGCCATCTCGGCCTTCAGGAGTTGCGACAGGATGGGGATGGCGGCCTCGAAGGCGGGTGAAGCCTGCTCGGTGAGTTCGGCGACGGCCTGCGCCATGCCGTGCATTTTAAGGCTTCTGAGCATGACGACGATAGCGCCGCTGGCGGGATCATGACGCATGACGCACCTCCCGGGTCTGGCGCAGAGCATCGTAGCGCTCGACATTGGCCTGCGGCTCCTTGACCAGGCTCAGCGCCTGCGGCGCATCCACGATCGGCGTCTCGATCGGTTTGCCGTCGACCAGCCTGTGCAGGAGATTGAGGATGTGGACCTTGGTCGGAACGCCGGCCTGCAGCGCCATCTCCACGGCGGTCAGCACGACCTGCTCGTCATGTTGCAGGACGAGCGACAGGATCTCGACCATCTCGCGGTCGCCGCCGGGCTTCCTGAGCAGGTGCTGCTGCAGCCGTTTGAAGGCTTCGGGGAGTTCAGTGAAGGGAGCGCCGTTGCGCAGAGCACCGGGCTTGCGCTGGATGACCGCCAGATAGTGACGCCAGTCGTAGACGGTGCGACCGGGGCCGTCATGCGACCGCTCGATGATGCGGCGGTGCTCGCACACGATCTGCCCCTCCGCAGCAACCACGATCCGTTCCGGATAGACCCTGAGGCTGACAGGCCGGTTGGCGAAGGACGCCGGCACGCTGTAGCGGTTGCGCTCCAGATGGACGAGGCAGGTCGGAGAGACCCGCTTGGTGTATTCGACGAAGCCGTCGAAGAGGCGTGGCATCGGCATCAGGAACCGTGCTTCCTCGGCCCGGATGTCTTCGATCGTTCCCGGCCTGAGGCCATGGGGAACCTGTTGCCACAGTTCCCGGCACCGCTGTTCCAGCCAGTCGTTCAAGGCCTCCAGCGATGGAACGCGCGGTATTGGCTGCCATAGCCGGTGACGCGCATCCTCGACGTTCTTCTCGACCTGCCCCTTCTCCCAGCCCGAGGCCGGATTGCAGAACTCGGTCTCGAACAGATAATGGCTGGCCATGGCCGAGAAGCGGGCATTGACCTGCCGCTCCTTGCCGCGGCCGATCCTGTCGACCGCCGTGCGCATGTTGTCGTAGATCCCGCGCCGGGGAACGCCGCCCAGAACCTGGAAGGCGTGGTTGTGGGCGTCGAACAGCATCTCGTGCGTCTGCAGCGGATAGGCCCGCACGATGAAGGCCCGACTGTAGCTGAGCTTGAAGTGAGCCACCTGCAGCTTGGTGCGCTCGCCGCCGATGACCGCCCAATCTTCCGACCAGTCGAACTGGAACGCTTCGCCGGGCTCGAACGCCAACGGCACGAAGGTGCCGCGCCCGCTCGTTTGCATCTGACGTTGGCGCTCTTCCTTCCAGGCCCGCGCAAAGGCGGCCACACGACCATATGAGCCCTCATAGCCAAGGCTCATCAGGTCGGCATGCAACTGCTTGATCGTGCGCTTCTGCTTACGCGGCCTGTTCGCCTCCGTCCTCAGCCACGCCGACAGCCGCTCGGCATAGGCATCAAGCTTGCTCGGCCGATCCGGCACCTGGAAGCGGGGCTCCACCTCATCAGATCGCAGGTATTTGCAGATCGTGTTCCGCGACAGTCCCGTGCGCCGCGCAATCTCCCGGATCGAATGCCCGTCACGCAGATGCCAGCGTCGGATAACGCTCAGTAACGCCATGTCTATCACTCCAAAATCCCCTGCGATCAACCAGCAGGGGTGGGTTCAAACATGGGTCACTTCTCAATGGAAAAACCGCCCAATCCCGGGTCAGTTCTCGGCGGAAATCAACAGGCCTCAAATACGCTGGCGCTTCTAGGTCTTGTCGCCGCTGGTCTGGGAGTGACCGTCTATCCCAAGAGCCTCATCGGGTTCCTTGGAAGCAACGTCGTGCTGCGCCCTATCGTACATCCTGCATTTCGCATTCCAACGGTGCTGGCATGGAAGCGCAGCAACCGTTCAAATTCGGCGCGCCATTTCGTCGAAGTAGTGAAAAGTCGACCCGCGCGATAACCGGTTCGTTAGTATACTCGGACTGTATCATTCCGCCAAAGCGAACTCAGGCGCCTACGGAAGTATGTGTACGGCGGAAGGCCGCGGGCGTCATGCCGCACCTTTCGCGGAAAGCGCGGACAAAATGCGAGGAATCGCAGAAGCCGGTCGCGGCGGCGATCTCCGTCACCGATTGATCGCATTGACACAGCAGGAATTCCGCGTGCTCCAGCCGCATAATCTTGCAGGCAAGCGTCGGCGCCATGCCGACCGCTTGCTGAAAGTGGCGTTCCAGTCGGCGACGACTAACGCCTAGCCGATGGGCCGTCTCGGCGACGGACAAAGGCGTGTCGATGGTCTGCTGCATGAGCAGAAGCGCCTTTTTCACCAGCGGATCGTCGGTCGTCAGGTCGAGCGGGATGCCGGGCTGCGGTTTCTCGGCCCTCAACGCATCGTCGATAATCATGATATGGAGGCTCTTGCGAGCTTGTGCGCGTCCGACATGCCTGTCGACCAGCCAAGCCGCGAGATGCGCCGAGCTTGCACCGCCCGAGCAGGTCAGGCGATCGCGGTCGACGATGAAAATCTGGTCGGAGACGGGTCGCAGCCCATCGAACTGTTCCAGGAAATCCGCATGGTGGAACCAGCTCACGCAGCAGCGATAGCCGTTCAACAGCCCGGCACGGTGAAGGATGAAGGCGCCGGTGCAGACGCCAACGAGTGGCACGCCCGCAGCGGCCGCGCGCTGAAGGTAGTGAGTATATTCCGGACTCAGGTTAGGAATCTCGTCGATCAATCCGCCGACGACGACGAGATAGTCGAACAAGGTGGGATCGCCTAACCGTTCCTCTGGATGGACTGCAATACCGGAGCTGGACACGATTGGCTCCATCGTTGCCGACAGGACGCGCCAACCGCATAAAATCGGGCGGCTTCGGTCGCCCTCGTCCGCCGACAATCTCAAGACATCGACGAAATTCGCAAAGGCGCACAGTGTGAAGCGGCGCGCGAGGATGAAGCCGACCGACAGGCGCGGCCGAAGCTTCCGCACATTCTGGCCCCTTTTTTCTCCATCGGTCAAGGACCCTTCTCCCGTTCTTGTCGCATGGATACCATTCTTATGACGCGCACATTCTGCCAAAAGCGGTGCGATATCGCAATAAGTAGGCCCCATAGAACTGGGGAATCCAATGACCCGATTTTCAGCTTTCTCACTCTTGAAGAACGCCTTGACCGGGAACAAGAACTGGACCGAGCAATGGCCGGACAGCCAGCCGAAGACTGAATACGACGTGGTCGTCGTCGGCGCCGGCGGCCACGGACTGGGGGCCGCCTATTATCTCGCCAAGGAACACGGCGTTACCAACGTCGCGGTGATCGACAAGGGCTGGCTGGGCGGCGGCAACACGGGCCGCAACACCACCATCATACGCTCGAACTATCTCTATGACGAAAGCGCCCGGCTGTTCGACCACGCCGTCGACCTGTGGGAGAACCTCAGCCAGGAACTGAACTACAACGTCATGTACTCGCGGCGCGGCGTGCTGATGCTCGCCCACAATGTCCACGACGTGCAAAGCTTCAAGCGCCACATCCATTCCAACCGGCTGAACGGTGTCGACAACCGCTGGCTGACGCGGGAGGAATGCAAGGAATACTGCCCGCCGCTGAACATCTCGCCCACTGCCCGCCATCCGGTGATGGGCGGCGCCCTGCAGGAGCGCGCCGGCACCGCGCGTCATGACGCGGTCGCATGGGGCTACGCCCGCGCCGCCGCGGCGCGAGGCGTCGACATCATCCAGAACTGCCCGGTGACGGCGATCCGTCGCAATCCGGACGGTTCGGTCGCCGGCGTCGAGACTGCCAGGGGATTCATCAAGGCCAAGAAGGTCGCCGTATCGGCAGCCGGCCATACGTCGGTGGTGATGCAGACCGCGGACGTACGGCTGCCGCTGGAAAGCTATCCGCTCCAGGCGCTGGTGTCGGAGCCGGTCAAGCCGATCTTTCCCTGCGTTGTGATGTCGAACGCGGTCCACGCCTATATCAGCCAGTCCGACAAGGGCGAACTGGTGATAGGCTCGGGCACCGACCAGTATACGTCCTATTCTCAGCGCGGCGGCCTGCCGCTGATCGAGCACACCATCGCGGCCATCGTCGAGGTCTTCCCGATCTTCAACCGCATGCGGATGTTGCGCAAATGGGGTGGCATCGTCGACGTGACGCCGGACCGCTCGCCGATCCTCGGCAAGACACCGGTGAAGAACCTCTACGTCAATTGCGGCTGGGGCACTGGCGGCTTCAAGGCGACGCCGGCCTCCGCCCACGTCTTCGCACATACCATCGCCCGCGACGAGCCGCATCCGATCAACGCTCCGTTCACGCTGGACCGCTTCCGCACCGGCCGTCTGATCGACGAGGCCGCCGCCGCCGCCGTCGCGCATTGAGGACCGACCCATGCTCCTGATCCATTGCCCCTATTGCAACGAAACGCTGCCCGAGGCCGAGTTCACCTATGCCGGCGAGGCGCATGTCGTGCGTCCGCAGGACCCGTCGTCCCAGACCGACGACCAGTGGGAAGGCTTCCTGTTCATCCGCGCCAATGCCCGCGGCCCGCACTACGAGCGCTGGCGGCACCTTCATGGCTGCGGCCGCTTCTTCAACGCGGTACGCGATACGGTCAGCGACCGCTTCCTGACGACCTACAAGGCGGGCGCGCCTCGCCCCACCCTCGAGGCCCTGCCGGAGGTCCGCAAATGAGCCGGTATCGCGTTCCAGGCCGCGGGCGGATCAACGTCGGGCAGCCGGTCAGCTTCACGTTCGACGGCAAGATCTATCAGGGCGCACGGGGCGACACGGTCGCCTCCGCCCTGCTCGCCAACGGCGTCCACCTGATGGGCCGCTCCTTCAAGTATCACCGTCCGCGCGGCCCGGTCGCCGCCGGCTCGGAGGAGCCGAACGCGCTGATCGGCACGCGGCGCGGTCCCGGCCGCTTCGAGCCGAACACCCGCGCCACCGTGCAGGAGCTGCGCGCCGGGCTCGAAACCATCTCGCAGAACAAGTATCCCAGCCTGAAGTTCGACGTCGGGGCTGTCAACGACGCCGCCTACATGCTGTTTTCGGCCGGCTTCTACTACAAGACCTTCATGTGGCCGAAGAGCTTCTGGCACAAGGTCTACGAGCCATTCATCCGCGCCGCCGCCGGCCTCGGCGTCAGCCCGACGGAGGAAGACCCGGACCAGTACGCCTCGCGCAACCTGCATTGCGATGTGCTCATCGTCGGCGCCGGTCCCGCCGGTCTCGCCGCAGCGCGCGCGGCGGCGGTCGACGGGCTAAAGGTCGTCCTCGTCGACGAGAACGCCGAGCCCGGTGGCACGCTTCTGTCGGAACCGCAGGCGCGGATCGACGGCCGGCCGGCCTGGGACTGGCTGGCGGAGGAATTGAGGGCGTTGAAGGGTCTGGGCGTGCGGATCATGACCCGCACCACGGCAATCGCCTATTACCACCAGAACATGCTGGGCCTCTGCGAGCGCGTGACCGATCATCTCGACGCGTTGCCGAAGGACACCCCGCGCGAGCGCCTGTGGCGGGTACGGGCTCGCCGGGTCGTGCTGGCCCAGGGCGCGCTGGAAAAGCCGCTGGTGTTCCACGGAAACGACCGCCCGGGCGTCATGCTGGCGGGTGCGGCGCAAACTTACCTGAACCGCTACGGCGTGCGCGTCGGCGACCGCCCGGTCGTCGTCACCAGCCACGACAGCGCCTGGTACGCAGCCTTCGATCTGCAGGGCGCGGGCGCGCGCATCCAGGCCATCGTCGACACCCGTGCCGCTGTCCGCGAGGATCTGGTGAACGAGGCCCGCGCGCTCGGCATCCCGGTGAAGCTGTCGCACACGGCGACCGCCACTTCGGGCCGAATGCGCGTCAAGTCGATCCGCGTCAATCCGGTCAAGGGTGACAGCGTCGGCGGTGGCCAAGAGATCGTATGCGATGCGGTGCTGACGTCCGGAGGCTGGACTCCGTCCCTGCATCTGTTCTCGCACACGCAGGGCAAGCTCGCCTGGAGCGACGACCTCACCACCTTCCTGCCTGACCGGACGAACGAAGACTGCGCCATCGCCGGTGCAAGCCGTGGGCTTTGGGGCGTCGAGGCGGCGTTGAAGGACGGCGCGGAGCGGGGTCGTGAGGTGGCGGCGGCACTTGGCAAGACAAGCAATGTGCTCGCCTACGCGGTCGACAACGACCGCCCCGGCAGCGGCGTGTCGCACAAGGAGCTGCCGACCGACCGCAATCCCGGCAGCGCCAAGGCCTTCGTCGACTACCAGAACGACGTCACCGCCAAGGACCTGCGGCTGGCCGTGCGTGAGGGCATGCGCTCCATTGAACACGTCAAGCGCTACACCACCAACGGCATGGCGACCGACCAGGGCAAGATGTCGAATATCAACGGGCTGAACATCGCTGCCGACGCGCTAGGCAAGCGCCAGCCGGAGGTCGGGCTCACCACCTTCCGGCCGCCCTATACGCCGACCACCTTCGGAGCCTTCGCGAACTACCATCGCGGTGAGCATTTCGAGGTCACGCGCAAGACGCAGATCGACGGTTGGGCCGCCGAGAACGGCGCCGTCTTCGAGCCGGTCGGGCAATGGCGCCGGGCGTGGTACTTCCCGAAGCCCAGCGAGGACATGGACGCGGCCGTCAGCCGCGAGTGCCGCGCGGTGCGTTCCAGCCTCGGCATCTTCGATGCCTCGACGCTGGGCAAGATCGAAGTCGTCGGCCCCGATGCCGTGACCTTCATGGAGCGAATGTACACCAACCCATGGGCCAAGCTCGGCGTCGGACGCTGCCGCTACGGCCTGCTGCTCGGCGACGACGGCTACATCCGCGACGACGGCGTGATCGGGCGCATGGCCGAGGACCGCTTCCACGTCACCACCACCACCGGCGGCGCCGCGCGCGTCTTGAACATGATGGAGGACTACCTCCAGACCGAATGGCCCGGGCTGAACGTCTGGCTGACCTCGACGACGGAGCAATGGTCCACCATCGCACTGAACGGACCCAACGCCGCGAAGCTGCTGGCGCCGCTCGTAGAAGGGATCGAGCTGACCGAAGAAGCCTTCCCGCATATGTCGTGCCTGGAATGCACGGTGGCAGGCATGCCGGCCCGGCTGTTCCGGGTCAGCTTCACGGGCGAGACCGGCTTCGAGGTTAACGTGCCCGCGCCGCTCGGCCGCAAGTTGTGGGAGACCCTATGGCAGGCCGGCCAGCAATACGGCATCGCGCCCTACGGCACCGAGACGATGCACGTGCTGCGCGCCGAGAAGGGCTACATCATCGTCGGCCAGGACACGGACGGCACGGTCACGCCCTACGACGCCGGCATGGGCTGGGCGGTCGGCAAGAACAAGCCCGACTTCGTCGGCAAGCGTGGCCTGGCCCGCCCCGACCTGACGGCCCAGGGCCGCAGGCACCTCGTCGGCCTGCTGACCGAGGACCGCTCGAAGCTGGAGGAAGGCGCGCAGATCGTCTTCGACCCCAAGCAGCCGATCCCGATGAAGATGGTGGGACACGTCACCTCGTCCTACCACTCGGTCGCGGCCGGCCGGCCGATCGCGCTGGCCCTCGTCGAGGGTGGGCACGAGCGGATGGGCGAAACCGTCTACATCCCGATGCCCGGCCGCACCATCGCCGCCACCGTCACCGGGACCGTCTTCGTCGATCCCGAAAACACCCGCCTGAAGATCTGACCGGAGGCGAAGATGAGCAGCGAGATTTCTTCCCTGAATCCCGGCGTCGTGATCGAGACGAAGGCCGCACAGCTCAGTGTCTCGCCGACCGAGGGGCGGCTGTCGCTGCGCGCCAGGGGAAACGCCGTCGCGGCACTGAGCGCCGCACTCGGGCTTGCCCTGCCCGACCGCATCGGCCGCCGCGCCGCCGTCGGCGAGATCGAGGCGATCCGCCTCGGCCCGGACGAATGGACGATCCACGCGCCCACTAGGGACGCCGCCCGGCTCACCGCAGCATGCACGGCGTTGGCCGCCGCCCATCCGCACAGCCTGGTCGACATTTCCGGACGCGAGGTCACGCTGCTGGCCGAGGGGCCGAAGGCGGCCGAACTGCTCACGCTCGGCTGCCCGCGCGACATCGCTACGATCCCGTCCGGCGAAGGCCGCCGCACTCTGTTCGACGGCGCGACCGTCGTGCTGTGGCGCGACGCGGCCGACCGCTTTCGGATCGATGTCTGGAACAGCTTCGCCTCCCACATCGCCCAGCTGCTCGAAACCGGCTGCAGGGAACTTGCTGCCGAACTCGCCTGATCTTTGAAAGGATAACGCTATGACCGCCCCAGCCATCTCGGACACCGCGATCGCCAGCGCTATCGCCGAGGAACTCGACCGACAGAAGAACCGGATCGAATTGATCGCTTCGGAGAACATCGTATCCGCGGACGTGCTCGCCGCGCAGGGCTCGGTGCTCACCAACAAATACGCCGAAGGCTATCCGGGCAAGCGCTACTACGGCGGTTGCGAATTCGTCGACAAGGTCGAGGAAGTCGCCATCGAGCGTCTGAAGAAGCTGTTCGGGGCGGAATACGCCAACGTTCAGCCGCACTCCGGCGCACAGGCGAACCAGGCGGTGTTCCTGGCGCTGCTGCAGCCTGGCGACCGGGTCATGGGCATGTCGCTTGCGCATGGCGGCCACCTTACCCACGGCTCGCCCGTCACCATGTCGGGCAAGTGGTTCGACGTGGTTTCTTACGAAGTCGATCCCGAAACCCATCTGATCGACATGGAGAAGGTCCGCGAAAGGGCGCTGGAGACGAGGCCGAAGCTCATCATCGCCGGGGCCTCGGCCTATCCGCGCAGGATCGACTTCGCGGGCTTCCGCCGGATCGCCGACGAGGTGGGTGCCTGGTTGATGGTGGACATGGCTCACTACGCGGGCCTGATCGCCGGCGGACACTACCCGAGCCCGGTACCGCACGCCCATGTCGTCACCTCGACCACGCACAAGACGCTGCGCGGCCCGCGCGGCGGCGTCATCCTGACCAATGACGAGGCGCTGGCGAAGAAGCTGAATTCGGCGGTGTTCCCTGGCAACCAGGGCGGCCCGCTGATGCATGTCATCGCCGCCAAGGCGGTCGCCTTCGGCGAGGCGCTGCGGCCCGATTTCGCCGACTACGCCGGCCGGGTCATCGCCAACGCACAGGCATTGGCGAAAGTGCTGACGGATGGCGGCCTCGGCATCGTCTCGGGCGGCACCGACAGCCACATGGTGCTGGTCGACCTGCGTCCCAAGGGCGTAACGGGCAAGGCGGCCGAGGTCGCGCTGGAACGCGCTGGCCTGACCTGCAACAAGAACGCGATCCCGAACGATCCGGAAAAGCCTTTCGTCACCTCGGGCATCCGCGTCGGCAGCTCGGCCGGAACGACGCGCGGCTTCGGCGAGGCGGAGTTCCGCCGCGTCGGCGAACTGATCCTCAAGGTGATCGACGCGCTGGCCGAAAAGGACACGGAAGGCGACGCTGCGGTGGAGCGGTACGTGCTGGCCGAGGTCACGGACCTCTGCCGCCGCTTTCCGATCTACGGCTGAACGCTGACAATCATCCGGCCTGACGCGCGCGGAGCGGACCGCGTGGTCGATGAGGTATGGCATGTTCGTGAGTGTTTTCGATGTCTTCAAGATCGGCGTTGGGCCTTCGTCATCGCACACGATGGGCCCGATGACGGCGGCGGCGCGGTTTCTCGATCTGCTGCGCGACGCCCCGGAAAGACAGCGCTCCGCAAGGCTCATGGCGACGCTGCACGGCTCCCTCGCCTTCACCGGCAAGGGCCATGCCACGGACCGCGCCGTGGCGCTCGGCCTGCTTGGCTACCTGCCCGCCGATCTGGACCCAGACCGAGCCGAGCGCGAGCTCGTAGCGCTTCATGAAAGCCGCCGGCTGCGTTCGCGGAGCTTGCCGCCGCTCGCTTTCGATCCCGCCGCCGACATCATCTTCGACTACGGGCCACCGCTGCCCGGTCACGCCAACGGACTGGTGTTCGCCGCGCTGGACGTTCACGGCAGCATCGTCCTGGCGGAAACCTACTATTCCATCGGCGGCGGCTTCGTCGTCACCGCCGCCGAACGCCAGGCGCCCACGATGGCGGCTAGCGGCTTGGCGCAATGGCCGTATCCCTTCGACAGCGCCGCTTCGATGCTCGCCATGTCGCGCGAGACCGGGCTTTCCGTCGCTGCGATGAAGCGCGAGAACGAGATCGCTGTCCTCCCTGCTCCTGAGGTCGAGCGGGGGCTGGCGCACATCTGGTCGGTGATGAACACAAGCATCGACCGGGGCATGGCGCGGGACGGCGAGTTGCCTGGAGGATTGCACGTGCGACGGAGGGCGAGGGGAATCCATCAGCAGCTTCTTGCCGAACGGCTGGGCAATTCGAGCCAGCCGCACGCCGCGTCGGATTGGCTAAGCGTATACGCCATGGCCGTCAACGAGGAGAACGCCGCCGGAGGACAGGTTGTGACGGCGCCTACCAATGGGGCTGCGGGCGTCGTCCCAGCAGTATTGCGCTATTACCTCGACCACTGCGCCGGCGCCGAACCCACCAAGGTCCCCGACTTCCTGCTCACTGCCGCGGCCATCGGCGGGCTGATCAAGCACAACGCCTCGATTTCCGGTGCCGAAGCCGGCTGTCAGGGCGAAGTTGGGTCTGCGGCAGCCATGGCGGCGGCAGGCCTCTGCGCCGTGCTCGGCGGCACGCCTGAGCAGATCGAAAACGCCGCCGAGATCGCGCTTGAGCATCATCTCGGCATGACTTGCGATCCGGTGCGGGGACTTGTGCAGGTTCCCTGCATCGAACGCAACGGGATAGGAGCGACCAAAGCCGTAGCCGCCGCCTCGCTTGCGCTGCGTGGTGACGGTACGCACTTCATGCCGCTCGACAACTGCATCGAAGCGATGCGCCAGACCGGCGAGGAGATGAGCGTAAAGTTCAAGGAGACCAGCCTGGGAGGCCTCGCAGTAAATCTGCCGGAATGCTGAGGGTCGGGTGTTGTCTTTGGCAGCACGCGTGAGGTGGCGGTGCGCCTCGCACGGCCCGCCGTAGATACCTCTCTTGGCGGCGGCGGCGGCAGCGCGATTAAAAACTGTAATTGATTGATAGCGACTTCTAATTTCCTGCAGCGGCGCGGCCTTTCTATAGTCCCTTCCGAGCTCGACCACCCTGATTTCGATGCAAAGGAAATGGAACGATGAACGTCTATGCCAAAGGCATGCCGAACGAATTGCTTCGGCTGCAGAACATGCACAACGGCGAAAAGGCCGTTCCGACCTTCAGCGCGGCGGAAATGACGCGCCGGCAGGACGGTCTGCGTAAGATCCTGACCGAGCTGAAGCTCGACGCCGCGATCCTCACTTCCTATCACAACATCTGCTACTTCTCCGACTTCCTGTACTGCTACTTCGGACGCCGCTATGCCTTCGTCGTCACGCCGCAGAAGGCGATTTCCGTGTCCGCCGGCATCGACGCAGGCCAGCCTTGGCGCCGCACGTTCGGCGACAACGTCACCTATACCGACTGGCGTCGCGACAACTACTTCCACGCGCTGCAGGAGTCGCTGCCGGGCGTGAAGCGTCTCGGCATCGAGTTCGACCACGTCAATATCGAGTTGCGCAAGCTTTTGCAGGACTCCTTTCCGGAGGTGGAGTTCGTCGATATCGGCTCGCCCACGATGTGGCTGCGCACGATCAAGTCGGCGGAGGAAATCGCCCTGATCAAGGAAGGCGCGCGCACCGCCGACATCGGCGGCGAAGCGGTCCGCGATGCGATCCGCGAAGGCGTTCCGGAATACGAGGTGGCGCTTGCGGGCACGCAGGCAATGGTGCGCCATATCGCGAAGACCTTCCCGCACGCCGAATTGATGGACACCTGGGTCTGGTTCCAGTCCGGCATCAACACCGATGGCGCCCATAATCCAGTGACGTCGCGCAAAGTTCAGAAAGGCGACATCCTTTCGCTCAACTGCTTCCCGATGATTTCGGGCTACTACACCGCGCTGGAGCGCACCCTGTTCCTTGACCACGCAAGCGATGAACACCTGCGCATTTGGGAGGTCAATTGCAAGGTGCACCGCCGTGGCCTCGAACTCCTGAAACCCGGTGCTCGCTGTGGCGACGTGGCGACCGAGTTGAACGACATCTACCGAAGCCACGGTCTGCTCGGCTATCGCTCGTTCGGCTACGGACATTCCTTCGGCGTGCTGTCACACTACTATGGCCGCGAAGCCGGCGTCGAACTGCGCGAGGACATCAACACCGTCCTTCAGCCGGGCATGGTCGTTTCGATGGAGCCGATGGTGACCTTGCCGGAAGGAATGACCGGCGCCGGCGGCTATCGCGAGCACGATATCCTCGTGATCGGCGAGAACAGTTCGGAAAACATCACCAAGTTCCCATTCGGACCGGAGCACAATATCGTCAAGCCCTGACGGGCGGTCTGAACTGCGAGGCGGGCCTTTGGGAAACCAGAGGCCCGCTTGCGTTTGTGCGGCGCCGCATGATTTTATGTCCCGCTGGAGGATGGAGTGCCATGCGCAGCATCCCTACTGACCTGCTTCGTGCCTTCGTGACGGTTATCGACCTACGCGGTTATACGCGCGCCGGTGAACAGCTTGGCCGCACCCAACCGGCGATCAGCCTGCAGATGAAGAAGCTGCAGGAATTGCTGGGCGTTTCGCTGTTCGCCAAGGAAGGCGGCGCACAACCGACCGAGCATGGGGAAATAGTTGCAGGATATGCCCGTCAGATTCTGGCGCTCAACGACGAGATGATGCTGAAGCTTTCCAACCGCGACAGCAAAGGCAAGCTGCGGCTGGGCATCCCCAACGACTATGCGGACCACTTCCTGCCTAAGTTGATGGCGACTCTTGCCCGGGACGGCGGCGATATCACCTTCGACGTCGTCTGCGATCTTTCCCACAACCTGTTGCGCGGCTTGCGCAACGGCCAGTTCGATATTGTGGTGGCGATGACGGCCGACGGGCCCTCGGAAGGCGCGTTCATGACCTGGAAGGAACCGCTGGCCTGGGTCGGCGCGGAACCGCTCGATGCTGTTCCGGAAGACGTCGATGACAGAAAACGGCTTCGCATTGTCTGCTATCCCGAAGGCTGTCTCTATCGCCGCAACATGCTGACGGCGTTGCAGCGTGACGGACGCAATTTCGAGATCGTCTACACGAGCCCGAGCCTGTCCGGCCTGGAAGCGGCTGTGGGCGCCGGGTTCGGCATGACCGTACTGGCGCGCAGGATCATTCCCTCGGCATTGCGGATCATGGGGCCTTCGAGCCACCTGCCTCGTCTGGCCGACGTCGTGGTCGGCATCTATGTCGTGCCTGATCGAAAGCGATCGGCGGTGGCGCAAAGTTTCGCAGCTCGCTTCGCCGACATGTTCGTGGCGAACGACGGCGACGCTAAGGCGGTTTGAGGCACCTGCCTGCGAGCCGCGGTCAAGCCGAGGTCGTCGGCTTGCCGCGCTGCCTCGTCAGCATGGCCAGGACCGCGAATAGGGTGATCGAAAGAGCCAGCAGCAGCGTTGCCGCCGCCATGATGGTCGGGTTGATCTGGTCGCGGATGCCGGAAAACATCTGGACCGGCAGTGTGCGCTGCTCGGCAGCCGTCATGAACAATGCCACCACGACCTCGTCGAAGGAAATGGCGAAGGCGAAGATGGCGCCGGAAACCACGCCTGGCAAAATGTTCGGCAAGGTCACGCGGAAGAAGGCGGACATCGCCGGGGCGCCGAGGCTAAGCGCCGCGCGGGTCAGGTTGGTGTCGTAAGTTGACAGCGTCGCCGTGACCGTGATCACGACGAATGGCGTGGCCAGGGCAGTATGCGCCAGCACCAAGCCGGTGCGCGTATTGGTCAGGCCGAACTGGCCGAAGAACAGATAGCTGCCGACCGCTACGATGACGATCGGCACGATCATCGGTGAAATCAAGAGCGCCATGATGAGCCGGCGTGCCGGAAAATCGGGACGTGAGATTCCCAGGGCCGCCAGCGTGCCGAGCGTCGTCGCCAGCACGGTTGTCATCACCGCCGCGACGGCGCTGTTGAAGATGGCGTTCATCCATCGCGTGTTGCCGAAGAAATCCGCATACCAGCGTAACGAATATTCTCGGACCGGAAGTGTGAAGAACGGATCCTTCGAAAAGGACAACGGCACGATGATGAACAACGGTGCGATCAGGAATAGCAGTACGGCGACGGCGAACGCCACCACAAGCGTCCGTGTCAACCGTTCAAAAGGAGTCGCGTAGGAAGGCAACCACATGGCGTCACCCCAGCTTGATCTTGTCAGCGCCGACGAGGCGCAGGAACAACAGGTAGATAGCGAGCGTCACGACAAGCAAGACGACGCCAAGGCTCGAAGCCAGCCCCCAGTTGAGGTCGCGGTTGATGAAGACGGCGATGAAGTTCGAGACCATCTGGTCACGTGGCCCGCCCACGAGCGCCGGAGTGATGTAGTAGCCGAGCGAAAGGATGAACGTCATCAGGCACCCCGCGACGACACCGGGCAGTGTCTGAGGCGCATAGATCCGCCAGAACGCCGAGATCGGGGGCGCGCCGAGCGAGCGGGCGGCGCGCAGTTGCGTGGTCGGAATTGAACGCATGACACTGTAGATCGGCAGGATGGTGAAGGGAAGCTGGATGTGCGTCATCGCCGTGACCGTGCCAACACGCGTGAAGATGAACTGGAGCCTTTCGCTGGTAATGTGCAGGGCCATTAGAGCATCGTTGATGACGCCGTTCGATTGCAGGAGGACGACCCAGGCAGTCGTGCGCACGAGCAACGACGTCCATAGCGGCAGGAGCACCATCAGCATCATGATCCCCGCGACCGCCTTCGGCGCGATGGTGAGGACGTAGGCGACGGGATAGCCGAGGACAAGCGTGAACAGGGTCACCACGGCCGCCACGAACAGCGTCCGTCCCAGGACATCGAGAAAGATCGCCTGGTCTCCCTCGACTCGTCCGAGCGAATTGTCGGGGTTCTGCTTCAGATCGACGGCGCTCAGCAGGTAAAACGGAGTGAAGGCGGAGCCGTTGCGCTTGATCACCGCCCAGACGTCCGGCGATCCCCAGTCTTTGTTGAGTTCGAGGAATCGTTCCTTGTAAGGACCGACGTCGAGCCGGTCGACCATGCGGGCGGCGGCTAGGATGCGACCGCGCATACCGGAAATCTCGTAGTTGAGGCGCTTGCCGACCAAGGCGGCCGTGCTGTTGTCCTTGGCGACTTTCAAGTCTGCGGCAAAGGCCGCGTAGACGGGCTCCGCGGGAGTCGACGCGCCATCCCAGCCTTCAAGTGCGACAAGCGTCCGCGGCAGCACCTCGCGTGTCTCCGGGTTCCCGACCGCGGTGACGAGCAGATAGAGGATTGGCGCCACGAAGACGACGAGAAGAAAGACGACCAGTGGTAGCGCAAGCGACAGAGCGGCCCGTCGCGCCGGCCGTTCGGCGCGCCGCACGGCCATGAAGACGTTGATGCGCTCGATATCGGCAGCGGTCATGACTTTACGCCCCCAAGAGGCGGCATTCGGATACGCCGCATTCGAGTATGACGTCCTCGCCCGGCGCGAAATGCCGCGCTTGGTGTGCCGGGATGCGGGCCGTCAGCGTCTGGCCACCAAATGCCTCCACCGACAACCGCATGTGGTCGCCTAGGAAGAAGACGTCGCGTGCCTTGCCCGAAAAACGGTTGAGATCGGCGCGGGCTTCTCCATCGGCTAGAACGAGGCTTTCCGGCCGTACCGAAACACTCATCTCGCCAGGACCGGAAATATCGGCGCTTGCGGCCTTGAACACGGTGCCGTCCGCCATGCGCACCACGGCCAGTTCTCCTTCGCGTCCGGCCGGGGTGCAGGGCAGCGTATTGTTTTCGCCAATGAAGGAGGCGACGAAGCGGTTGGACGGTTCGTTGTAGAGCGTTTCAGGATCGGCAAGCTGCTGGATGCGGCCGTCATGGAAAACGGCGATCCTGTCCGACATCGTCAGGGCTTCGGACTGGTCGTGAGTGACGTAGACCATGGTGATGCCGAGCGATACTTGCAACTGCTTGATCTCGAGCTGCATGCGCTCGCGCAGTTGTTTGTCGAGCGCGCCGAGCGGCTCGTCCATCAGGACCAGCGACGGCTCGAACACCAGGGCGCGGGCGAGAGCGACGCGCTGCTGCTGACCGCCGGAAAGCTGTGCCGGGCGGCGGTCGCCCAAGTTGTCGAGGCTGACCCGGCCAAGCGCCTGACGGACCTTTTCCTTCGCGGCGGCGCCCGCGATCCCACGGTAGCGTAGCGGAAACGCGACGTTCTCCGCCACCGTCATATGGGGAAAGAGAGCGTAGTTCTGGAATACGAAACCGATGTTGCGCTTTTCCGGTGGCAGCCGCTCGACAGGCTTGTCGTCGAGCAGGATGCGACCGAGCGTCGGCCGTTCGAAACCGCCCAGCATCATCAGCGTCGTAGTCTTGCCGGAGCCCGAAGGCCCCAGCATTGTCAGGAATTCGCCGCGACGAACCGCCAGGTTCAAGTCTTTCACCACGAAGGCGATTCCGTCGTAGGACTTCTTCACGTCCTCGAACCGAACGAGGGCATCGACTGAACGATCCATCGCCAGTGGCACTTGCTGGGAAACGTTCATCGATTTCCTCCCTTCGGCCATCGGCCCTATTGTGCGAGCCAGGTCGTGAAGCGCTTACGGATTTCCTCTCCGTTGTCGGCCCAGAAGCCGTTGTCGAGGGTCAACGAAACCGTCAGGTTCTGTGGGCTGGTGGGCAGATTCTTGGCGTCCTCGGGCGCCACGAACTCGGCCGCCGATTTCCGCACCGGACCATACGGGATGTATTTGGTAATGCCCGCGAGCACTTTTGGCTCCGCCGCATACTTGATGAACGCAAGGGACGCCTCGGGATTTTTCGCGCCCTTCGGGATCACCCAGTAGTTGGAATCGAGGATCTGGTTGTCCCACACGATCCTGAAATCCTTACCTTCCTTATTGGCGTTGTAGATGCGGCCGTTCCAGGCGGTCGTCATCGCGACTTCGCCGGAGGCGAGCAATTGCGGCGCCTGGGCGCCTGCTTCCCACCAAACGATGCTGTCCTTGATCGTGTCGAGCTTGGCGAAGGCGCGGTCGACTCCTTCTGGGGTCGACAGCGTTTCATAGACCTTGTCTGGCGCGACGCCATCAGCGAGCAACGCGAATTCGAGATTGGTGGCCGGGTTCTTCCAAAGCCCGCGCTTTCCAGGAAACTTCTTGGTGTCGAACAGATCCTTGATCGTCTTGGGACCGTCCGGGAGCTTGGCCCCGTCGTAGGCCAGGATCGTGGCATAGACGATCGTCCCCACGCCACAGTCGGACGTCGTCCCCTTGATCCAGTCATCCTCGGGTCCGATCTTCGCCCAATCGATCTTCTCGAATATGCCCTCGTCGCACCCTTGCAGCAAGGTCGGCGCATCGACGTCCACCGCGTCCACCGTTGTGTTGCCGGACTCGATCATGGCCTTTATCTTGGCGATCTCGCCGCCATACTCCTGTTCGTCGATCTTGATCCCTGTGCTGGCGGTATAGGTTTCGAAAACCGCCTTGCGTTGCGCTTCCTGATAGGCTCCGCCGAAGCTCATGACGGAAATCGCGTCCTGTGCCTGCACAGGTTGCGCGCAAAGCGGCGAAAGCACCGTCATTGACAGCGCGAGCATGCGACCCGCTGAACGATATCCCATATTGGCCACTCCCAACGCCTGATTGGAAAATGCGGCCTGCTCGGTTCCTACGAGTGCTGCCGCCACGAAAGCCGTAGTTCGCGGTTCCAATGGCGGCAAATAAGTACATCACATGACCCCATGAGGAACCGTTATCGTGATGACTTCACTGATCGAAGCGTGGTCGCAAGACGTGGCACCCGTTCTCTGCACATTGCGCAGGACACAATACCACACTACCGCCAGCGTCAGTGTTGGCTGCCACACCGTTCTGGATCAGCCAAGTCGAGGCCCCGGTACCGGGTTGGAGATCTTAAGGACGGCATCAACCTTCAAGAGGTTATTCGTTAATGCAGAGCCAGCCGATCGACTCACCCCCGTCAGGCTCTTCCACGGCAATTTAAGAGCACTAAAGGCTTCGATAAAAGAATAGAATGTCAGATCGCGCGGCGACTGATCATGATCGCCTACGTTAAGAAAGAGCATCCATATCGGTTCCATCTCATCGCTTCCTATCAAACTCGGTCGTATTGGATATTTGAACGCCCTTGTGGTCACCAACCATCAGTCCGAAAGTATTCTCGGCGCGGGATGCTTATTCCCCTGGCAGGATATGGCCGGCTTCCGGCCGCCAGGTCAGCCAGACGTCCGCTTTGTGCGCCAGGTTGAGATGTTCGAGCTCGTCATGGCTCTTCTGCGCTTTCAATTCGATGCCGTCGGGACCTTCGAGATGGATCACGGCGGTGGCGCCGACGAACTCCTCGCCTACCACGGAGGCCCGCACCGCATTGATGCCCTCGGCCGGCTTCTCGTTGGAGAGTTGCACGCGGTCGTCAGAGACGACGAAGGTCGCCTTGTCGCCCTTCGCCAAGGCTTTTACCGGATTGGCCGCGATATCAAATTCGCCGGCGGGCGTCGCGACGCGGACCGCCCCGTTGCCGACGGCCGTGACGCTGCCGCCGAAGATGTTCGATGAGCCGAGGAATTCGGCGACGAATCTGGTGCGCGGCGCGCGGTAGATCTCCTGCGGGTCGCCGATCTGCTCGATGCGGCCGCGGCTCATGATGACGACGCGGTCCGCCATCGAGAACGCCTCCGACTGGCTATGAGTGACGTAGACGAACGTGATGCCGAGCTCGCGCTGAAGGTTCGACAGGACCGTCTGCATGCGCACCTTGAGATGTGCGTCCAGCGCCGAAAGCGGCTCGTCCAGAAGCAGGATCTCGGGCTCCGTGACCAGCGAGCGCGCCAGCGCCACGCGCTGGCGCTGGCCGCCCGAGAGATGCGCCACGTTGCGATCGGCGAACTCGGCGATCTGCATCCGTTCGAGCCATTTGTCGACGCGCCGCCGGCGCTCGCTTTTTTCGATGCCGCGCATGCGCAGGCTGAACTCGACGTTCTCGCGCACCGTCAGGAACGGAAACAGGGCCAGGCTCTGCCACACCATCGGGGTGTCGCGTTGCCAGGTCGGCAGGTCGTTGATGCGTTTGCCGGCGAGCCGTATCTCGCCCTCGCTCGGCGCCTCGAGACCCGCCAGCATACGCAGCGTGGTCGTCTTGCCGCAGCCGCTCGAACCCATGATGGCAAGGAACTCGCCCTTGCGGATGTCGAGATTCATCTTCTCCACGGCGACGAAAGCGCCGAACCGCTTCGCGACGCCGTCGAAGACGACGAGAGCCTGGTCGGTCATTGTGTGACTACTCCGGTGTCTTTGACTGCCGCAGCCGGCGCGGCTCCGCGTTTCATGAGAAGGACCTGGGCCACGACCACCAGCGTCATGGAAACGATGAAGACGAAGGTGCCGATGACGTTGATGCGCGGGCTGACCTGGCCCTGGAGAAAGCCGAGCACCTTGACCGGCAGCGTCTCGTTCAGGCCGGAAACGAACCAGGCGACGGCGAACTCGTCGAAGGAGACCGCCATGGTGATGAACACAGCGGCGAATAGCGCCGGCCGGCAGAAGGGCACGATCACATGGCGCATCGCCATCCATTCGGATGCGCCCAGATTCCACGCCGCCGCTTCCAGCGACGGGTCCATCTGCGACAGCCGCAGCCGGCAGATCGCCATGGCGAAGGGAGCGCACATGACGACATGGGCGATGACGACCGAATAGGTCGCGCCGGACAGGTTGACGTTGGACAGGAAGGCCAGCATCGCAAGTCCGAGAATGACCACGGGGATGGTCGGCGGCAGCAGCGCCAGCGCGACATAGACCGGCTTGCCGAAGAATCTGTATCGGAAGTCGGTGTAGGCCGCGCCGAACCCGATTGCGGTCGACACCACGGATGCCACCACGCCGACGACCAGCGTGTTGCGCAGCCCCTGCCAGACCAGCGGGTCGTTCCAGACCGTCTCGTACCAGACGGTCGAGAATCCGCCGAGCGGCAGCGACGGGAAGCGATCGACATTGAGCGAGAAGACGAAACTCGCGGCGATCGGCGCGAAGATGAAGCCGAACGACAGCACTATGTAGATCTTCAGCGCCCAGTCGATCAGCCGGTTGCGGTTGAAATCGTTCATCGCCCCCTCTCCCGATAGGCGTAGCTGACGGCGGCGAAGGCCACGGCGAGCAGCGTGGCGATCATGGCAAGCGCGATCACCGACGCGCGCGGCCATTGCTGGCCGGATTTCGTCGTGTCGGTGATCAGGATGGACAATGTCGGGGGATCGCCACCGCCGAGATATAGCGGGCTGACGAAATCACCGAACGTCAGGATGAAGCAGAACAGCGCCGCGATGACGAGGCCGACCCGCGCGGCCGGAATGACCACTTCGAACACGGTGCGCAGGCGGCCGCAGCGCAGATTGTGCGCGGCCTCGATCAGCATCCTGTCGACGAAGACGAGGCTGAACAGTTGCAGAAGCACCACGAGCGGGAAGCTCAGCGTGAGATAACCGACCATCACGCCGAAGACGGAGTTCAGCATCCCGAACGGACCAAGGCCGATCTTGGCGAACAGGGCGTTGAATATGCCGTGGTCGGAAAGGAATATCTGCCAGGAATAGACGCGCACGAGGTAGCTGGTGAAGAAGGGAATGACCATCAGGAACACCGCCCAGCGCCGCGCCGATTCCGACAGCTTGAAAGCGATGCCGTAGGCGCAGGGAAACGCCAGGACGCTGGTGAGACCGGCGGCCGCGGCGGAAAGCAGAAGCGTGCGGAAATAGGCTTCCCAGAACACCCCGCGGCCCAGCATCCGCGTCCAGTTGTCCGGATTGAAATCCGGGACCATGCGGAAATTTTTCACCGACCAGAAGCTGAGCGCGATCAGGAAGAGCAGCGGCGCCAGGAAGAACAGCAGCTGCCACACCAGCATCGGCATTGAGAATGTCAGGCCGTAGAGCGTGATCGATTTTCGCATTTCTGTCCCGTTCGGACGCGGATCGGTCGGTTTCAGGTTTAAAAAAGGCAAGCAGGGCGGGCAACGTCGCCGCCCGCCCTGCCTGGTCTTCGGTCCGCCATTGGCCGCGGTCAGGAGCCCTTGTATTCCGACCAGAAGTCGTTCCAGTCCTCAAGGCTCTGCTGGACCGGCAATTGCCGGTATTTTATGCGACCGGCGCGGATGAGATCCATCGCGTTCGGCTCGTTGAGCAGCATGCCCTGCCGCTTGGCTTCGGCAGGCGTCTCCTTTGCCAGAAGCTCCCAGCCCTTCTTGTTCGGGATGAGGCAAGGATAGGCCGCCATGTTGGCCGACTTCACCTGGCCCTTGGCCGAGGTGATGTACTGGATCCATTTCTTGGCGAGATCCGCCTTCTGCGAGCCTTTGCCGATGGAGAAGGATTCGGTGAACTGCAGCCCGCCTTCTTCGGGGATGACGCTGCGCACCTTGGCTCCGCTCCTCTCGAGCGTGCCGGTGATCCAGTCGCCGATGCCCGCCATCGCCAGCATCTGGCCGTTCTGCAGCGAGGAGAACGTGCCGCCATAGTCGAAGAAGCCGCCGATCTGCGGGCGCAGCGTCATCGTCTTGTCCTGCACCGCCTGCCATGCCGCCGCGTCGATATCGTAGGGGCTGGCGTTTCCGTTGAGCAGGCTGATCTGGCCGAGGTTGGGCAGATGCCAGTCGAAATGCCCCACCTTGCCCTTCAGCTTCTCGGCCCAGTAGATGTTGTAGCTCGACGCCTCCTTTTCGGTGATCGCCTCGGTGTTGTAGGCGACGCCGAGGAAGCCGAACCGGGTGATGACCGAATAAAGGTCGTTGTCCTGCCAATGACCCGGGAAATGCTGGAATTCGGGGAAGAAGTCGTTGAAGGGATAGTCGGCCGGGTCGAGCTTCTCGATATAGCCGGCGGCGTTGAGCTGCTGCACGTATTCGGCGTCCGACAGGATCAGGTCGAACGTGCCGGGCGGCGACTGCGATATGAGGCCCAGCATGTTGTCGCCGCCGGTATAGTATTTCGGCTTGAACTTGACGTTGTTCTCCGCCTCGAATTCGCTCACCACGTCGGGCTCGGCATGGCCATACCAGGCAAGCATCGTGAGCTCGACCGGTGCGGCGAAGGCAAGCCGGCTGAGATAGGGCGTTGCGAGCATGCCGCCGCCAAGAACGGCACCGCCGCGAAGAAGGCCGCGTCGGCTGACGCGGCGGGATGACGAGAGATTATCGGTCATGGAGTTCCCCTTCCATTTTTTGGCCTATCTCAGGCTATGAAGGGCCAATACATTTGAAAAATTAATTCTAAAAATTTTTGCATTTATCCTGCTTATTGACGATCGAGTTCCCCGGCACGCCTTATCGGGTCGTTGGATACGCCTGCTTCGTCAAGGCGCGCGATGATGTGATTGACCAGGCGAATGCTGGCGTCCGACAGGCGCGGGTGCTTGTAGAACAGCCCGACCCGGATTTCGGCCAGCGACGGAAACCCGTCCATTTCGTCGAGGACGCGCATGCCCGGCAGCATGGTGTAGCGGGTCAGCGCGCTGGCGCCGAGACCGTTCACCACGGCGTTCTGGAGCCCGCCGATCCCCGATCCGGTATAGGCGACTCGCCAGCGAATCTGCGCGGCGTCAAGCGCCTGGATCATGCGCGCCCTGTAGGCGCAGCCCTCTGGATGCGCCGCCAGCGGTATTCCCTTCTTCCGGTCGAACGTCGCGGTCTCCGCCGCCGCCCAGATCGGCCGCTCGATCCATGACCGCGACAGGTACTGCGCCCGCTCATTGTTGACCATGGCGACCGCCAGGTCGAGTTCGTCGGCCCGCAGGCGGTCGAGTATCTCGGCACTCCAGCCACAATGCAGCTCGAGCGAGATTTCCGGATTCCGGCGCGTATATTCCGTGATGACGCCCTGGAGGAAGGCGACGGCGTAGTCGTTGGGCAGGCCGACGCGGATCACCCCGGCTATCTTGGAGCGGTTGAAATAGGAGGCCGCCTCGTCGTTGAGGCGCAGGATTTCCCGCGCGTAGCTGAGCAGCATCTCGCCTTCGCTGGTCAGCAGCAGCGTGCGTCCGACCTGCCTGATGATGGGGGCGCCGACGAGTTCCTCAAGCCGCTTGACCTGCAGCGAGACGGCCGGCTGGGTTCGGCCGAGCGCGTCGCCGGCTTTCGTGAAGGCGCCGAGGTCGATGACGGAAACGAAGGTGCGGAGCAGGTCTGTCTGGAAGTTCGTGAAGCTGCGCATGGATTAGCGTCTCTCATGCAAGGATGATGAATATAAATTTCTCATATCCGTGGACCGGCTTCAATCATGCTTCGGCCTGAAAACACGGAGATGCTCATGCCAGTCGACACAGTCTTTGCAGCCGAATTGCCCTGGCCCGACTACGACGCCCGGGTCCGCGACGGCTCCGTTCCGATTTTCATCCCCATCGGCTCGATGGAGCAGCATGGATGCCATATGCCGATGCATGTGGACGTGCTGCTGCCGACGGAGTTCGCCCGCCGCATCGCCAAGGCAGTCGGGGCGCTGGTCGCCCCGCCTTTCACGTATGGCTACAAGTCGCACCAGAAGTCCGGCGGAGGCAACCATCTGCCCGGCACCACCAGTCTCGACGGCGCGACGCTGGTGGCGGCGCTGCGCGACGTCATCAAGGAGTTCGCCCGCCACGGCGCGCGCAAGATCTGCCTGCTCAACGGACATTTCGAGAACTCATGGTTCATCGTGGAAGGCATCGATCTTGCCCTGCGGGAACTGCGCTGGAGCGGCATCGACGACGTCAAGGTCGTCGTGCTCTCCTACTGGGACTTCGTGGACAAGGCGACGATCGCGAAACTTTATCCCGATGGCTTCCCGGGCTGGGAAATCGAGCATGGCGGCGTGCTGGAAACATCCCTGATGCTGGCGCTCTATCCGCAGCTGGTCGACCTTGAACGCGCGATCGACCACGCGCCGGCGACATTCCCGCCCTATGACGTCTATCCGCCGAAACCGGAATGGACGCCGCGCAGCGGCACGCTGTCGTCCCCGAAGCAGGCGTCTAAGGAAAAGGGCGAGATCCTTCTCGACGTATGCGTGGGCGGTATCGTCGAAGCGCTAAGGAACGAGTTCTGATACCTGGCGGGAAAGACCGCGAACGACAGCAGAAGGGCCGCGACGCGGCCCTTTCTTCATTGCGGGGCTTGCTCGCGCTTCAGAACGGACGTGGCGGCGGCGGCCATTTTCCGTCTTCTTCGTCGGCACCCTGGCCGGATCGGGGAGGCGGCGCACCGAAACGCAGCCTGACCCAGCCCATAAGGTCGCTCAGCAGTCCGTAGACCGGAGTGGCATAGGAGACGGACCGGCCATTGCGGTCCGTCACCCTTGTCGGGCAATCGAAGGGAAGATAGGGCGCCATTTCAGTTGCCCACGATGTTGTGTTCCGGCCCGAAGGGGAACCCGGTGATGTTCTCGGCGCTGTCTTCCTTGACGATCAGGATGTCGTGCTCGCGATAGCCGCCGGCGCCGGGCGTGCCTTCCGGCAGCATCACCATCGGCTCCATGGACACGACCATGCCCGGCTTCAGCTCGGTCTCGATGTCCTCGCGCAGTTCCACGCCGGCCTCACGGCCGTAGTAATGGCAAAGCACGCCGAACGAGTGGCCGTAGCCGAACGAGCGATATTTGAGCAGGTCCCACTGCCGGTACATGTCGTTGAGCTCGATGGCGATATCCTTGCAGCGGGCGCCCGGCTTGATCAGTTCCAGCCCGCGACGATGAACCGCCACGTTCTTTTCCCAGATGTCCAGGCTGGCGTCGTCGACGTGATCGCAGAACAGCGTCCGTTCCAGCGCCGTGTAGTAGCCGAAGATCATCGGGAACGTGTTGAGCGAGAGGATGTCGCCCGATTGCACGACGCGGTTGGTGACCGGATTGTGCGCGCCGTCGGTGTTGATCCCCGACTGGAACCAGGTCCAGGTGTCCATCAGCTCGACGAAAGGATGCGACTTGGCGATCTCCCGAATCATCGCGTTTGTGGTGGCGATCGCCACCTCGTGTTCCGGCACGCCGGCCTTGACCGCGGCCACGCAGGCCGCGCCGCCCACGTCGCAGATGCGCGCCCCCTCGCGAATGACATTCTGCTCCTCGAGCGACTTGATCGTGCGCATCCACATCGACGGCTGGCCGACATCGACGAATTCGACGCCCGGCAGGGCTTCCTCGAGCTGCCGGCGGAAATCGAGCGACACATGGTCGAATTCGATGCCGATGCGCTTAGCGCCCGCAGTCAGTTGCCGAATGGCACGGTAGAAATTGTCGCGGCGCCAGTCGGTATAGGTGATGTTGTCACCGAAGCTGCGGCGCCACGGCTGGCCGCCGTCGATGCCGGCCGAAATCGTCGTCGCCTTGGTATGGTCGATGACCATCCCGTACTTTCGGCCAAAATAGCAGTAAAGCCAGCCGGAGTAGTAGTTGATGCAATGATAGGAAGTGAAAAGCGCCGCGTCGACCTTGTTGTCGGCCATCCACCTGCGCACGTCCTCCTGCCGGCGCTTCATCTCGGCATCTGAAAACGGCGAGTATTCTTTGTCGCCGTTGTGCCATTTTATCACATGCAACATGTCGTCGGTCATTTCGCTCCTCCATATGCGCGATTGGATGGCGCGACGTTACAGACGGCTTTTTTATGAGAAAAATTTATTCACCTGATGCTGCCATTTTGCCTGCTTATGGCAAGCCGAACCGTCTGCCGGGCTGATGGTTTGCTGGCGGCGTTGCGAGAAGGCCTGACATGGCGGGCGCCGGCGCGCGGCAATCTTCTCAATCGAGCCGATCGCCCGTAAAGGCGTATATCCCGCACCCGGCAAGAACGAGGACGCCAAAGAACAGAAACACCATGGCGTGGGGAGCGGCCGGGGCCGCCGGATTGCCCGTCATCCCGTACAGCCAACCACTCGCGATCTGCGCGAGCCCCGCACCGCCCATCGCGACGAAGTTGAGAAAGGTGACGCCACGCCCCGCCAGATGATGCGGAAAGAAGCTGCGGCCATACGCGATCATCAGGGGATAGGAAGAGCCGAAGAAGCCGATGGCGCAGAGCAGGGCCACGGCAAGGCCGAGCCCGGCCGACGGCCAGGCCCAGAGGCCGAGGAGGGCCGCCGCGAGCGCGAGGTTGCCGCCGAGCAGCGCCCCCTTGCGGGTACCGAGCATCCTGTCCAGCGGCCCGTAGACAAAGCTTCCGGCGATCATCGCTATGCCCATTGCGAGGCTCACGTTGCCGATCCCCACCGCATCGAGACCGAAAGCATCTGCCAGATAGGGGCCGACCCACAGCCCGCGAATGCCCGCAACCGGGGCATAGTGAACGAAGGTCAGCGGGACGAGGAGCAATATGGCCGGCGTCCTCAGCAGGGCGAAGAACCCTCCATTGTTCTCTCCTGACATTGCCGCGCGTTCCGGATCATGCACGAAGGCGACGATCGCGAGCGTGGTCAGCGTCGTGCCGGCCGCCAGTGCCCACAGGCAGGCACGCCATCCGAAAACGCTTGCCGCCCAGGCCATCGGGGTAGCGGCGGCGAGATTGCCGATCGAGCTGACGCCCATCAGCAGGCCTGTCAGGCTCGCAAATAGAGCCGGCGGGTAGATGCGGGCGAAAATGTAGAGTGAAACCATGAGGGCCGGTGCGCAGCCGGCTCCGATCAAGGCCATCGCCACCGTCACTGTCGCCGGGCCTTGTGCCAGGGCGAAGACGGCAGCGCCGATCGCAGCCAGTATGAGCCCGCTGGAGGTGCGGCGCGGACCGAGATAGTCGAGCGCATAGCCGACCGGGAGCTGAAGTGCCGCGAAGGCGGCCAGCCAGACTCCGGTGGCGAACGCCAGGTCATTGGCGTGAGCTCCGATCTCGGTTTGGAGCACTGGCGCCAGCACGGCGAGAAAAGCGCGGAAAAACTGACTGAGCACATAGGCAACGGCTAGCGCGATGAAACCGGCGCGCATGGCTCAACGCGCTTCCGCTTGGGACGACCAGGCGACACGCAGGCTCGACCTTCCGCGCAACTCGCACCAGCAAACAGGCGTCGGCAACAACGCGCTAGTCTTCGGTATTGGCGCGACGCCTATCCCATTTCCTCGATCGGGAGCATGGGGCTGTTTTCTTCCCACCCTGTCAATGATCCAAGTGCCGAATAGATCATCCGCCCCCATCTCGACATTGGTCAGCCCAATGAACATGCGAGATAGATTGGATTCCGCCATGGTTCTTGAAAGAAATCTGCATCCCTTAGTCAACCGTAAACAATTGCAAGCCTCTACGACTTCCATGCTTGCTGGGCCTGAGCGGTGCGCCATTCGATATGCAACAACAAGGAGGTTAGAACCTGGAGTAAATTTCTTGCTTGGTCTGTCGAACGTGTACAGTTGAAGCGTATCGCTATCGCCTTTTGGGACGCTTACCGCCGATGATGACGCATAAAGCGATTCTCGAGTGCTCGCACTAATGCAACCAGGATCAAATTGGTGACCAGATAAAGCGCGCCAGCAATCGCGAAAACCTCCAGCACCGCATAGGTCTGGCTCATCAGGCGTTTGGCGTATCCCGTCACTTCCAGCACAGTTATGGTCGACGCGAGGCTTGTGCCCTTTACCAACAGCACTACTTCATTCCCGTAGGCGGGTAGCGCTTGGTGGATGGCAAGTGGAAATTCGATGCGGCGAGACCGCAGAACCCGCGACATGCCGCAGGCTTGGGCGGCCTCGACGAGCCCGTGAGGCACCGACATTAAGCCGCCGCGCAGGATCTCGGATGTATAAGCCGCAGTGTTAAGTGCCAGCGCCATCACCGCACAACGCGCGCCGTCACTGACCACCCACCACAGCACAGCATTTTCCTTCACGAAGGAGAACTGACCTAGACCGTAGTAGAATAGGAATATCTGGACCAGAAGCGGTGTTCCGCGGAAGACATTGCTATAGTATTTGGCAAAACCGGAAACGAAACGGTTAGTTGATACGCGCATAACCGCCAACAACAGGCCAAGACTAAAACCGATCAGCATCGAGAATAGTGTCAGCTGCGCGGTAACGCGTAGCCCCTTCAGGAGAACCGGGACCGCTTCGCGGATCAGGTCGAAGTCCATGCGCCTACTTTCTTTCGCGTAACCTCAGGCCGCGTTCGGCCCGGTCGATGCCGAACTGACTGACAAGCGTGATTGCGAGATAGACCACCGCCGCGATCAGATAGAAGATAAAGGGATGGCGCGTGGTGCCGGAACCGATAAACGCCGTGCGCATCAATTCCTGCAAGCCGACCACCGAAACAAGAGCGGTATCCTTGATGGTGGTTTGCCAAACGTTGTTCAGGCCCGGAAAAGCGATGCGTAGCATCTGCGGCGCGATGATGCGCCGGAAAATTCGCGAACCCGGCAGGCCGAGTTCTCGGGCGGCCTCGACATGACCGTGAGGTACGGCTTCCAGCGCACCGCGCACGACTTCCGTTGAGTAAGCCCCCGAGATCGCGCCGATGGCTACCACCGCTATGATGAAAGCGTAACCGGCGTCTGCCAGACCCGCGTAGCCAAATGCGGTAGCGACCTTGGTGACGAACTCGACCGAAGAGAAAAACAACAGATAGATGATGAGTAGTTCCGGCACCCCGCGCACTAAAGCCGTATAACCGTCGACGAGATAGGTCAGCGGGCGGATGCGCCCCCATTTGACGAGGCCACAGACGATGCCGACGATGACCCCGCCAAGCATGGCTGTCACCGCCACCGCAATCGTAACGGCAGCACCACGAAGGATAGCGCCAACCCAACCGCCTTCCCAGACCTGCCAAAGACCGAAATCCATCGGGTGTACCTATGGTGATTTCTGGGAGGCGGAGCCGCTCGTTCCGCGGCTCCGCCTGCTTCGATATGGCGCCCGCAAGCCGTGCGGGCATCGAAGCTTCACTGGCAGGGGCGGGAAATATCCATCTTGAACCATTTCTCGCTGGACTTACCGACCGAGCCGTCCGCGACCAGCTCACACAGGGCCTTGTTGATCTTGGCCTTGAGTTCGGTGTTGTCCTTGGCGATGCCAACGCCTACGCCTTCGCCGAGCGTCGGATCGACCGTGCTGAGAATTTTCACGTCGACTAGCTGAAAATTCTTTCCGTCCGGCTTGGCGAGGAAGTCCTGCAGAGCCGACACGTCAGCGAATGCAGTATCGATGCGCCCCGTCGCGAGATCGATCTGCATCTGGTCGAGCGTGTCATAGGTCTTGATGTCCGCATCCGGCACTTTCTTTTCCAGGAAGTGCGCATGTGTCGTTCCCGCCTGCACGCCGACCTTCTTGCCGTCGAGCGCTTTCAGAAGCGTGTCGTAGTCGGTGATGGCGGCCAGGTCCGACCCTTTCGGCGCGACGAACATGTTGGCCAGTTCCGCATAGCCGACGGAGAAATCGATCTCCTTCCTGCGGTCCTCGGTGATCGACATGCCCGAGATGATGACGTCGAAGCGCTTGGCCTTGAGCGCCGGGATCAGGCCGTCGAAAGCCTGCACCACGAAGCGGCATTTCACCGCCAGCTTTTCGCACAACAGGTTGCCGACGTCGGCGTCGAAGCCGGTCACGTTGCCTGCAGCATCGGCCATGCTCCAGGGTGGATAGGCCCCTTCGGTGCCGATTGCCAGCTCGCCCTCCGCCGCCGACGCATGTCCCACGCCGGCGGCAAGCGCGACAAAGAGAGAAAGGATCTTCAGTTTCATCTTCGTGTTCCCCTTTATGGATGGTTGTTTCGCATCGGGCCGTTTCCCAAGACGATTCTCAGCGCCTTTCCTTGTCAGAGCGTGCGGGCCAGGAACTGGCGCAGACGCTCGGACCGTGGATTGGCGAACAGCTCCGCCGGAGCCCCCTCCTCCTCCACCTTGCCGCGATGGAGAAAGAGGATCTTGTGCGACACCTCGCGCGCAAACTGCATCTCGTGCGTCACCAGGATCATGGTGTTGCCGTCATCCGCGAGCTGGCGGATGACGCGCAGCACCTCGCCCACCAGCTCGGGATCGAGCGCTGAGGTCGGCTCGTCGAACAGGATGACCTTGGGACGCATCGCCAGCGTCCGCGCGATCGCCGCGCGCTGCTGCTGGCCGCCCGAAAGCTGGCCGGGATACTGGCCGTGCTTTTCCGAAAGGCCGACCTTTTTCAGCAGCGCGTGCGCACGCTCGACGGCCTCGTCGCGGCGTTCCTTCAAGACGTGTACGGGCGCCTCGACGATGTTTTCTAGCACCGTCATGTGCGGCCACAGATTGAAGCTCTGGAACACCATGCCGACGCGCGCGCGGATGCGCTCGACCTGGCGCATGTCGGCCGGGACCGAGCGCCCCTCGCCGGCCGGCTTCATGCAGATCTCTTCGCCGTCGACGAAGACACGGCCGCCGTTGGGTTGTTCGAGCAGGTTGATGCAGCGCAAGAACGTGCTCTTGCCCGAACCTGAGGAGCCGATCATCGACACCACCTCGCCGGGCTGCGCGGCGAGACTGACGCCGCTCAACACTTCGAGATTGCCGAAACTCTTGTGCAGGTCGTCCACCTCGACGGCCGGCCTTGCCGGCGCGGGCGCGGGCTCGACGGGAGGCAGTGTCTCTACCTCGGCGCCGGCCGCCACCAATTTGAGCACCGGGCCTTTGCGCGAGGGACTGCCCCCACTTTTCAGGTCGGCGAGCGCGCGGTCGAAATAGCGCAGGCTCGTCGCCAGGCAGTTGCCTTGCCAATCTGCGTCCTCAGGGATGAAAGCCGAGCGCAGCGTGCTTTTTATGCGCCCGCCGAGCGGCGAACCCACCGTTCCGGCCAGATGCAACCAGTTGTCTGCGATCACGGCCTCCAGCACGGCCTCGCCCTTCAGCGTGCCGCATTCCACCACCAGCGGCAACACGCGTGCTTGCGGCATCGCCTTGCGCACGGCGTCCGAAACATAGCCGGTGGCGGTGGCGGCGATGCCGGTATCGGTCGTGGCATCCCTTCCCGTCAGCACCGTCGCCAGCGCCGGGCCGAACACGGATTGCCCCCAGGCGATACCGGCATGGTCTGCTTCCGCCACCGTGAGCAGCGCCGGATAGCCGTAAGGCCCCGCGCCGGTGTGGAGATCGAAAACGATCGCCTGCCGGGCATGGCCGGCGAATGTCGTCAGGATTTCGCGCAACGTGCGGTTCGACCAGGTCGGCCCGTCGCCGCCGTAGTAGAGGCCATCGGGGAACTCGTACTGCCCGGCTTCGACAATCTGCGCGATGACCGCGTGCGCGCCCAACGCCTTTCTTGCCGCCGCGAAAGCTTCGTCGGCGCGATCCCGTTCCGGACCTTCCCATTCGCGCCACACAAGCGCCTCATGCAAGGCCGCGTATTTCTCGTTACGGGGCGGAGCGGCTTCCCAGTCGATGAAATTGCGGTTCAGATCGACATTGTCCTCGTTGACCCGCCGCGACCAGGCCGTGCCCCATGGATTGATGAGATGTATGGTCAGCACCGCCGTGTCTTCCGGCAGCCGCCATGGATGGTTCTGCGCCGCCCACGCCGTCTGGCAGGCCGAGCCGAACTGGCCCTCGATGCCGTGGGTTCCAGAAATCAGGACGAGCAGCTTTGGCGCATCGCGGCGGCCGAGCAGCGCCACGTCGGTCGCCAATTTCTCGCCGTCCGGCCCGTGCAGCGGATGCGGATATTCGAAGAGTTCGGCGTTGGCGCGCCGCGCGGCGGTTTGGAAATTCCGCCGCAGGTCGGCAAAGCCGAGTGAATAGGAGGGCGCGGAGGCTGGTTCACGCATGGCGAGGCCCTCCTGCATGCCGGTTGAAAGGAGTGTCGCTCTTCGATGCCGTTTTGACCGCACTGTCCACGTCAACGCTTCCGTTCTCTGGGTTTCGCCTGGAGTTCGCATCTGTACTGGGCTTTGCGACGGTCACAGGTCCAAGACGACGGCTCCTTTCGGCTTCGAGCAGCACAGCAGCACCTCGCCCTCGGCGAGCTCGTCGAGCGGCTCTTCGAAATAGGCGACCTCCCCGGCCACCAGATGCGACTTGCAGGTGCCGCAGATGCCGGCCCGGCAGCTGAATTCGGGTGAGAGGCCGAGGTCTTCGGCGAAAGCCAGAAGCGAGTCCGCCTTCCCGTCCCATACGGCCTTGATGCCCGACTTGCGGAACTCGACGGCCACATTGTCACCGTCAGCCTGCGGCGCCGTTTCGACGGGAGGCGCAACCGGGATCGGACGGGGCTCCGCCTCGAGTATCGTGGCCGGGCCGAAGAACTCATAGGCGATGCGCTGCCTGGCCACGCCGAGATCGCGCAGGATACCGTACAGCGCCTGCATGAACGGCGGCGGCCCGCACAGATAGAAATCGTAGTCGTCGAGCGGCAAAAGCTTTTGAAGCAGGTCCCGCGCGATCACGCCCTGCGAATGGTGTGGGTTCGAAGTCGCATCCCGTCCGGTCGGAAAGCGATAGCAGAAATGCGCGATGATCCCCGGCCGGGACGCGGCAAGTCCTTCCACTTCCTCGCGCAGCGCATGAACATCGCCATTGTCGCAGGCGTGGATGAAGAAGACGCGGCGCTCGCCGGCGGCGAGCGCATGCAGCATGGAGACGAGCGGGGTCAGGCCGACGCCGCCGCTTAGGAGCACGACCGGCCGGTCGCTCTCGCAATCCAGCACGAAATCGCCGCGTGGACCGTCCGCGACAAGCACGTCGCCGACGGCGACGCTATCGTGCAGGTGGCACGAACTCACGCCATCCGGCAGGCCGGCAGCGGGAGCTGCCTCGCGCTTGACAGTGATGCGGTAACGATCGGCAAGTCCGGGCGCGCACGAGACGCTATAATTGCGCAGCACCATGCCGCCATCGGGCGTCGGTATGCGAAAAACGAGGAACTGGCCCGGCTGGAAATCGCGCCAGCCGTCCGCATCGGCGGGCTCGAGGTGAAAGGAGGTGATGGTGCTGCTCTCGCGTTTTTTGGCGACCACTCTCAGCTCGCGGAAGCCGCTCGCGCGCATGGTTGCGGGGGCGGCGAAGGCGTTCATTCGGCGGCCGCCAGATGCAGGCCCTCGGCCTCGATCAGCTTGTCCAGGTTGCGGCGGAAGCGCAGCGGCCCGACATCGATCTTGAGATCAAGGTTGGGCGTGCGCTTGTTGGCCATGCCCTTCTGCACGGCGTTGAGCACCACCCGGTCCTCGTCGAAGGCACCGCGCACCGATTTGGCGAACTGCTGCGAAACCTCCGCGTCGTCCGGCGCGAAATTACGCATCTGGAACCAGTAGTATTTGGTGTGCTCGGCATCGACCGGCGTCATGAAGTTGTAGCTGTCCATGAGGAACACGTCCTCGTGGTAGGGTTTGCCCTCGCCGCCGGTGCCGGCCGGCACGAAGATCGCCTTGATGATGGCGTTGCTCGGATAGCGCACCTCGTAGTGCTGCTTGCGATCGCAATTGCCCTTGAACTTGAGGAAGGGCGCATAGAAGGGCGACGGCGCCTGGTCGATCATCCAGCGCCAGACGATGACGCCGTCCTCGCCAATGGTGGTCTGCAACGGCACGTCCTCCATCGCCTTCACGCCGCCGAAGGAGGTCTGGTGCACCCAGGACACATGCGAGGGATCGAGCAGGTTGTCGCTCATATAGAGGTAGTTGCAGTCGAGCGTCATCGACTCGCCGCGATTGACGCCCCAGGCCGGATCACCCCAGTGCTCGACCTGGAAGATCTTCGCCGGATCGGCCTTCTCGGCCTCGCCCAACCAAATCCACAAAAGGCCGTAGCGCTCGACCAGCGGATAGCTCTGCACGCGCGCCACATGGGGAATCTTCTCAGCGCCCGGAACCCGCGTGCAGGTGCCGGTGCAGTCGAAGGTCAGGCCATGGTAGCCGCATTCGACGTCGTCGCCCTTGATGCGCCCCATGGAGAGCGGCAGCTTGCGGTGTGGACAGGCATCTTCCAGGGCGGCGGCGGCGCCGTCGGTCTTGCGGTAAAGGACGATGTCCTCTCCCAATATCCTGAACGGCTTCAGGTCTCGGCCGACCTCATGATCCCACGCTGCGACATACCAGCAATTCCTGAGAAACATGACACCCGACCTCCCTGGATTTTCATCTTGGTGAGGCGAAGCTAGCTCGAGGAGTCTTGCGCAAAAAGGGCTTGCGCCTGCGTTCTATTTTAGAAAAACTAAAACAGACGATGGGTGCCCTCAGATGAAACCGCCTCAGCTACGTGCCATAGAAGCATTCGAAGCCTTCGGGCGACATGGCAGCGTCACGGCCGCGGCGAACGAGCTTGGCGTGTCGCCCGGAGCAGTTAGCCAGAAGATTCGAAAGGCAGAAGAAGCGCTCGGCGTTCAACTCCTTGAGCGTCGCGGCCGGACCGTTGCTCTAACTTCATGGGGACGGGTCTATCATACCGCGATATCAGGAAGTTTCGATCGCATCCGTAACGCCGGGGAGTTGTTGGAGAGGGCTCGGGTTGAAAGCGCCCTCACCGTCTCCTGCCTTCCTTCGCTTGCCAGCAATGGCGCCACAGTTGTTCGACTGGCAAGCACATCACGTGGGCGCAACCGTACGGTTGATTGGCTCGGAGCCCGAGACACGCTTCGGCGACGAACAGGTGGACTTCCGCATTTCCTACGGCACAAAAAGCCGCGACTACGACCACTATGTTGAACTGTTTACCGACTGGGTAGTGCCAGCCTGCTCGCCAGCGCTGCTGACGAGACACCCGTTGCGTAGGCCAGCAGATATCCTTGAATGTCCGCTACTCGCGATCGAGTGGGCCAGCGACCATCGCTCGCCCCCAACCTGGACCGAATGGGCAATAAGCATCGGCCGGAAATACGACAAAAAGTCCGGCGAAGTGGCTTTTTCGCTATCGAGCGCGGCAATTGATGCTGCCGTCAACGGTCGCGGCTTCGTGCTCGCACAGTTCTCGATGGCCAGAGACGATATTGCATCGGGCCGACTAGTGATCCCGTTCAAACTCGCGCTGCGGTTGCCACATCCGTATTTCCTAGCATGGGACCGATCGGCGTTGCAAAAGCCGTTCGCGCCGGAATTGCGAACGTGGATCATCGCGTCGGCGACCGGACAAGAGAGTAACGTTCGGGAACTCCTTGAGGTCGCACCTCCATAATGAGGACGATGACGAGAACTGGGCACACAGACGACATAGCGGCCATAGGTGATGTTGATTTCCGCCGAGAGGTGGCTCACTTCAAGTTCAGCTACAGCCGTGCCTTCATTGTGCGGGCCTATCCGCTGCAGACGCACGAGATGCTGTTCGACGCCCACAACCACGCCTTCCGGGCGGCGTTCCCCGGCGCGGGATTTACGACAACATGCGCACGGCGGTCGACAGGATCGGGCGCGGCAAGGAGCGGCAGGTCAATGCTCGCTTCTCGGCCATGGCCAGCCATTATCTATTCGAGGCCGAGCTCTGCAATCCGGCCTCGGGCTGGGAGAAGGGACAGGTCGAGAAGAACGTCCAGGATGCGCGCCACCGGCTATGGCAGCCAATGCCGCGCGTTCCATCGCTGGAGGCCCTGAACGACTGGCTGGAGCAGCGGTGTCGGGAACTGTGGCAACAGATTCCCCATGGGCTCAGGCCGGGAACGATCGAAGACACCCGGGTCGAGGAAGCCCGCTGCCTGATGCCGATGCCACGCCTCTTCGACGGCTTCGTCGAATACACCAAGCGGGTCTCTCCGACCTGCCTGATCCATCTGGAGCGCAACCGCTACAGCGTGCCGGCGTCCTTCGCCAACCGGCCAGTCAGCCTCAGGGTCTATCCGGAACGGATCGTGGTTGCTGCGGAGGGGCAGATCGTATGCGAGCACCACCGCATCATCGAGCGGTCGCATGACGGCCCCGGTCGCACCGTCTACGACTGGCGTCACTATCTGGCGGTCATCCAGCGCAAGCCCGGTGCTCTGCGCAACGGCGCTCCCTTCACTGAACTCCCCGAAGCCTTCAAACGGCTGCAGCAGCACCTGCTCAGGAAGCCCGGCGGCGACCGCGAGATGGTCGAGATTCTGTCGCTCGTCCTGCAACATGACGAGCAGGTCGTGCTGACGGCCGTGGAGACGGCGTTGCAGGGCGGCGTTCCGACCAAGGTCCACATCCTCAATCTCCTGCAGGCTGGTTGACGGCAAGCCGATCGAGACGCCGATCGTGGATGCGCCGCAGGCGCTGAGCCTCGCCAAGGAGCAGGCCAATATCGAGCGCTACGACGCGCTGCGCCAGACCCGGGAGGTGCGTCATGCGTCATGATCCCGCAAGTGCCGCCCTCGTGATCATGCTCAGAAGCCTCAAGATGCACGGCATGGCGCAAGCCGTCGCCGAGCTTACCGAACAGGCTTCTCCCGCCTTCGAGGGTGCCATCCCCATCCTGTCGCAACTGTTGGGGGTCGGAACAAGAACTGCTCAGAATCGGACGCTAAGGTCGAACGGATCATGAACATCATGCGGCACGCTTTAGCCCCACCGGAAGGCGCAGTGTCCTAAAGCCTTCCGGCAGATGCTGCTCGCTGTCCCAAGTGTAGATGCCGGTCAGGTTGATGTGCTCCCAGCTGAGTGGGGAGATGTGCTTCAGCAGCATCTCGGGGATGTTTTTGCCCGCCATTTTCAAGTGTGTGACAGCCCGATCAAGATAGACCGTATTCCAATGCACGATCGCGCTGACAACGAGATTGAGGCCAGACGCCCGGAAGGCCTGACTTTCGAACGACCGATCGCGGATTTCGCCTCGCTCATGGAAAAACACCGCGCGTTTGAGCTTGTGCGCGGCCTCACCTTTGTTGAGCCCGGCTTGGCAGCGCCGGCGCAATGTCGGGCTCGAGTACCATTCGATCATGAAGAGAGACCGCTCAATACGACCCAGTTCCCGCAGCGCCCTGGCGAGCTGACCTTCTTTTGGCGATGACGAAAGCTTCTTCAGGATGGTCGACGGCACGACGGATCGCGTCGTGATCGACGCCGCGAGATGAAGAAGATCGTCCCAGTGGTCGAGAATGAGCGTGGTGTTGATCGGTGCTCCGATGTGGTTCGACAGCGCCGGGTATGCATCGCCTTTCTCGAACGTGTGGAACTTCCGATCCTTGAGGTTGCGTAACCGAGGTGCGAAGCGTTTGCCGATCAAGGCGAACAATCCGAAGACGTGATCGCTGGCGCCGCCGGTGTCCGTGAAGTGCTCCTGAATGTCGAGGGTCGTGTCCTGATCGAACAGCCCGTCGAGCACATAGGCAGCTTCGCTCTCAGTCGGACTGATGGGCAGGATGCTGAAGTAGCCGTACTGGTCGGACAGATGACTGTAGAATTTCGAACCGGGCTCGCTGCCGTAATGTAGATTGATATCTCCGCGCTTTGCGGCTCGGTCGCTTGCTCGGAAGAATTGGCCATCAGATGATGACGTCGTGCCGTTGCCCCAAAGGCGAGAATGCGGATGGCGGATGTGTGCGTCCGTCACGCAGGCCTGGGCTGCGCGGTAGGTCTCTGACCGGGCGTGGAAGGTACGCATCCAGCTGATCTGGTGAGCGCTGATGCCTTTGGACGCGCTGGCCATCCGTTTCGGACCGAGGTTGGTCGCGTCGGCCAGTACGCCAGCCAGCATGGCCGAGACATTCCTCGGAGTGTCACCCGTTCGAACATGCGTGAAGCAATCCGCAAAGCCGGTCCATTCGTGCACTTCCCTGAGGAGGTCTGGCACCTCGATCAACGGATAGAGTTCACTGATCTCGGCGTTAAGATCCTCAGCTTCCACGGGCACCTCACCAGCGGTTGGCGTAACGATCAACGTGCCGGCTTCCAGACGAACACCTTCGAGCTTTCCGGATCGTGCTCTATGCGCCAGCCGCTTCAGGTTGAAGTCGAGCATCTGTCGCGCTTCCGCGAGCCAGGCCGCACCGTCACCCTGAACGCCAAGTCCGAGCCTATCCTGCTCCTTCATTGTGGTGAACGTTGACCTCGGCATCAGATGCTCGTCGATTGGTCGGAAGGATCGACTACCGTCGACCCATATGTCCGCCGACCGAAGGCGATCTCGCAAAGCCCCGAGCGTTGCGATTTCATAGAGACGACGATCCGGCTTCTCCTGTCCAAGAATGAGCTTGCGATCGGCTTGGCTGAGGTGAGTTGTGGGGACACGCTCCGGCAGCGCTCGGCGCTTCTCGGCATAGAGCCGTCTCAGCAACGCAGTCGCCGCAAGAAGCGGATCGTGGCGGCGCGCTGAGCGGAACGTGAATGCCTGCAGGAACGCACCGGCATATTTGTTGACAGTCGCATATTGCTCGGCCGCTAAGGTCAATGGCGACGCCTCGTTGTCCTCGACCATCGATTCGAGCTCAGGCTTCATCCGGAGCAGCCCACTCCGACGCTCTTCGCGCCATGTTCATTAAGAAGCCTACCCGAAAGAGAATAACCAATGAGGATGCCTGAGTTCCGTTCCTTTTTGTTCCGACCAGTCCCAGCAACGATGAGTCTGCCGGCTTGCTCGGCGGTTGAAAGCGCGCTGAGCCCATCGTTTCGCCATGCGTCATAAGCCCGCCAGCGGGGCATGGTCATCATGCTTCGGAGCCTGAGCATGCACGGCATGGAGCAGTCCGTCGACCAACGCGCCGAACGGTAACCGCCTGATTGTTACTGCGTGCCTGACATCGTCGTGATGGCTGCGTTGCCGCTACGCCAGTGACCGGTCACAGTATCTGTCGCCGCCAACGCAATCTTTGAGAGTGGCCGCACCAGCAGGCAAACGCTCTGGAAATTTCAGGGGTGGATGGCGATGCCTCGACCTGCGAAGTACCGCCCGAACACGGCGAGATCCATCTTGACGTTTATCTGAGTTTCCGGATCGAGGCCGGACGGATTGTGGAAGACGACATTGGTATCTGACACCGCTGTCACCAGTACGAGATGACCACCTTTTGCTGGCGGGTGGCCATTGGGAGAACGGATCGAACTGTGAACTGACGCAACAAAGAAGTCCGAGGTTTTGACCTGCTCAGGCAGCGTCTCTGCGACGAGGCCTGTTACGATCTTTGCCTCCAGACCGAATTCCTTACCCACGAATTCTACAAAGGGTGCGTAGATCAGCCCCTTGATAACTGTGGTCTCGGGTTCGACGACATAGCCGCCATAAGCAGCACATCTTTTTGCAAGTTCAATCGTTGGCCAAATGATACCTGTGCGAGCTGCAAGGATCATCTTGAGGCAGGCCATACCGCAAATATTCCACGCCCAAGCGGTGTATTCGTCTATGGACGATGCCCCAGACGAACGCCAAAGAGGATCTTGCCGCAAGGCAACCTCGACACCCTGGTCCAAGATTTTGGCGGTGAGATCAGGTGTCTCCCACTGGCTGAAATACGGAATCTGCCTCATCGCATCGCGGATATGTCCTAGCAGTTGGAAAGCCTCGCAGCCTACGAAATGTCAACAACCCCAGATTTCCTCGAAAACCCGCAGGAAGTTTTCCCCCAAGACGCCGCGAATCTCAGCTTCACCAAAGCCCCGCGTCCTCAATGAAGATTCCAGGTTGCCGGCTTCGGCGTGACTCGCAATGCGCGACGGAAAGGTCCACGGCGGCATTGGTATGTAGCGCTCGTCGTAGCCGAAGTAGACGTAGTCTTCCTCATTCTCCTCAGCAAAGTCGAAGCCTAATCCGACATGTTGAGGCCCTACGAGATCGGCGATGTACACAGCATGGTCGATCAGCATGTCAAGTGTTGCGGGTCCATCCTTGGTCAGGAAAAATGGCGCTGCGCAGACGCCAACCACCCCACCCGAAGCTGCGACCGCGCGGATCAAATCGTCGCTGACATTGCGCGGCGTCTCCATCAGTGCCCGCGCATTTGCATGCGATATGATCATTGGACGAGAGGCGACCTCGGTTGCCTCCAAGGCGGTACGCGGTCCTGCGTGGGCGAGATCCACCGCCATCGAAAGCGCTTCCATGCGGCGAATAACTTTACGGCCGAATTTGCTCAAGCCTCCATCGGTGATCTCGAAACAGCCATCGCCGACCCGATTGCGAGCATTGTAGGTCAGCTGCATCACCCGAAGCCCGCAGGCGTGAAAAACGTTGATGAAGTCGAGTTCGTCCTCGATCGCATCGGAGCCCTGGAAGTGCAAAACTATCGCTATCTTGCCGGAGGCCTTCGCTTCCCGGATGTCGGCAACCGATCTGGCGATCTTGATTTTGCGAGCGCCGGAGCGCTCGATCTCAAGCCATTTGGCCACATCTTCCATGGTGGTGCGAAAATCCTCGATCGCTCCTGCCGTTGCGAGTACTGCGTCAAGCCCCCCAGCGATCATATCGGGCAAGCGCTTGTCGACATCTCGCGGGTTGATCATCGGCGCGGCAGCATCGAGCAGTATCGGCGAGAGGTCATTCAGCGTCATCGCGGGTTCTTCCCTTGGTAGGATTCTCAATTGCGTGAGCGGTGTCGCCGCCTTCCGTGCCTGCCGCGAGCCAGCAGCGGCTCGCATAACCGAAGGCGACGGTAAATTTGGGCGGGGCGGCAATTGCGCACCGATCGATTCGCGCCGGGCACCGGGGGTGAAATGCACAACCACTCGGCTTGCGAGCAAGGTCGGGCGGTCGGCCCTCAATCGTTTCCAACCCGTTTGCGAGATGTTTATCGACGCGGGGGACGGCCTTCAGAAGCGCTGCGGTGTAGGGATGGCTGGGATTTCCGAAAACTTCACGCGTCGGACCTTCCTCGACGATGCGCCCGGCATACATGACGAGCACTCGTGAGCAGAACTGCGAAACCAGCGCGATGTTGTGGGAGATGAAAATTATAGCCGTTCCCTCGTCGCGATTCATGTTCGCCAGAAGGCTGATGATCTGCGCCTGCACCGTGACGTCGAGCGCAGTTGTCGGCTCGTCGGCGATCACGAGCTCAGGGTGATTGGCAGTGCCGATGGCAATACCGACGCGCTGGCGCATGCCGCCGGAATATTCATGCGGATAGCTGCGGGCGCGAGCGGCCGCCTCAGGAATACGGACCGCATGCAGCATGTCGACCGCCTGCCTTCGCGCTTCGCGGCGCGTCACATTGTTGTGCGCCTGGATCGCCTCGCCGATCTGCCGGCCGACGGTCATGACCGGGTTCAGCGAGGCCGACGGGTCCTGAAAGATCATCCCGATCTGCCCACCGCGGACCTTGCGCATCTCCCGCTCGGGCAGCGTCAGCAGATCGCGACCAGCGAACAAAATCTTGCCATTTGCGATCCTGCCCGGATGTCTCACGAGGCGTATGAGCGACAGTGCGAGCATCGTTTTGCCGCAGCCGCTTTCGCCGACGATGCCGACGACCTCGCCACGATCGATACCGAACGACACGCCGTCCACGGCCTCCACGATACCGCGCGCACTTGGAATGTGGACACTTAGATCCATCACATCGAGCAGCCTGCCCGAGCTTTGGGGACGTACGAGCATCGCCATGGTTCCTAAAAGGCTTCTGCCGCGACTGGGAGCGGCGCCGCAGCATGAGCAGCGGTTTCGTCTGCGAAGTGGCACGCCGCCTGGTGGGTGTCTGTCGCGACCAGGCGCGGCTCCTGGCTCGTGCAGATCGCCGGATCGCCGAGTTTTTTCCGCAACCAGCAGCGAGGATGGAAGCGACAGCCTCGCGGCATGTTGAGCGGCGAAGGAGGATCGCCCGACGCCAACAGAGGCTCCATAGCGGAATGCACCGGCCCCCCGAGTGTCGGTACGGCGGACAAAAGCGCCACGGTGTAGGGATGACGCGGTGCCGCAAACAGCCGCTCCGCATCAGCAAGTTCCACCACAGTGCCGAGGTACATGACGGCAATTCGGCTCGCCATTTGCCGGACGACCGCCAAATCGTGCGAAATGAAGATGTAGGTGAGCCCAAAGCGGCGCTGCAATTCGATCAGCAAGTTCACGATCTGCGCCTGGATAGACACATCAAGCGCGCTTAGTGGCTCGTCGCAGATAATCAGCTTGGGCGACGCCGCGAGTGCTCGAGCGATGCCGATGCGCTGACGTTGGCCGCCGCTGAAGGCGCGCGGCAAACGCATGCCAGCTTCTGCGCCCAAACCGACCACATCGAGAAGTTCCGCCGCGCGCTGTTTCCGCAAAGCAGTGCTCGCACCGGCGATCAGCAAGGGCTCCGTTACGATCGCCTCAACACTCTGGCGAGGATCAAGGCTGGCATTTGGATCTTGGAATATCATCTGCATGCTTCGGCGGGCATTGCGCAAATCCTTGGACCGCAGCCTGTCGAGCCGTACACCCATGAATTCAACCGAGCCGGAACTCGGCCGCTGCAACATCGCGATTGTGCGGCCAAGAGTGGTTTTGCCGCAACCGCTCTCGCCGACGATGGCCAGTGTCTCGCCAGCCGTAACGTCGAGGTCGATGCCGTCCACGGCGCGAACATTTCTGCCTCGGCCAAAAAACTTGGCTCCGATAGAGAATGAGACACGCAGGTCGCGGATTTTGAGAAGGGCTGCCATCAGACACTCCCATGGCCGCGGAGAGCGGGATCGAACCTGTCGCGCAAGGCGTCGCCGCCAACATTCAGGGCGAGCAGCGAGAACCCGATGGCCAACGCCGGCATCAACAGCAGATGAGGATAAGCTTGGATCGACTTCACGCCTGTAGCAATCATAGTGCCCCAACTCGGCGTCGGTGGGTCGACGCCGACACCAAGGAAGCTCAGCCCTGCCTCCAAAAGAATAGCATTTGGCACCACAAAGCTTGCCGATACCAGGATCACGGGCAGACAGTTTGGCAGGATATGCGCCCGGATGATCCGCCAGTGGCTCGCTCCGGACAGGCGGGCCGACAGCACGTACTCGCTGTGCTTGAGACCCATAACTTGCGAGCGTACCAGGCGCGCCGTCGTGAGCCAGGAAGTGAGACTGAGCGTCAGAAGGACGCCGAGCAGTCCCCCTGAGAGCCGGTACAGGGCGGCCAGCGGTTCCAGCGCGCCAGTTACCTGGCCACTGAGTTGCCCCTTTACCAACGAGGCGATCAGGATTGCAAAGAGCGTGTCGGGGAAGGCGTACATACTGTCGACGAACCGCATGACCAGCCTGTCGGTTCGACCGCCCGCGTAGGCTGATATCGTTCCCACCATCACGCCAAGTGAGACGGCGATCAGTGTTGAGACGACCGCAACGACTAGCGAAACGCGAGCCCCAACAGCCAATCGCGAGACCATGTCGCGGCCAAGCTCGTCCGTGCCCAGCCAGTGAGCCAAGGACGGCAAAGCATTGCGATGCAGCACGTCTTGCTTGTAGGCATCGTAGGGCAGGAGTGGCGCGGCCAGGGCCAGAAGGGCAACAAGCGCCAAAAATGTGAGACTAAGCGCCAAAGCGGGGCTTTGCTGGCACTCGTGCGTCAATGATCGCCATAAACGTGTCGCCATCGACGGCTGGCCCTGTGAACTTGAAGTGTCAGCGACGATGGTCATCCGGCTTGATCCACGCGAACCCGCGGATCGAGCAAGAAATAGCTCACGTCCACGATAAGGTTGAAGACAATGACGAAGACGGCGTAGACCAAGGTGGTCCCGATGATCACTGGATAATCGCGCGCCGCCACGGCGAGGACAAAGTAGCGACCAAAACCCGGGATGCCGGCGATCGACTCCACAAAAAACGAACCAACCAGCACGTAGGACGCATAGGCGCCGACGACAGTCACTATGGGGATGAGGGCGTTGCGGCCCATGTGACGTACGATCACATGAATGGGCCGAATGCCTTTGGCGCGTGCCGTTTGCACAAAGTCCAAGTGCATAACTTCGCGCATGCTGGTGCGAAAATAGCGAATGATTGCAGCCATTGGCGCCAGCGCTAGCGACAGCACTGGGATAATAGCCGAAGCGGTAAAGATGCCTTTGAAACCGAAAGTCGGTAGCCAACCTAGCGCCACGCTGAAGGTGACGATCAGCACCGACGTGATGACGTAGGTCGGCATCGACGTCCCCAGCGTACTTAGCATCCTAATCGCCGCATCGATGTATCTGTGTGTTGTCAGCGCAGCGAGTGCGCCAAGAGGCAGCCCGATGATGATGGCAAGCAGTAGCGCGGCGGCGCCGAGCTTCAGCGAGACGGGCAGAAAAGTGGTGATGATGTCTGCCACAGACCGCGACTGGTCCCGATAGGACGGGCCAAAGTCGCCGCGGAGGGCGCCCGAGAGATAGTCGACATATTGAACGTAGAGCGGCTGATTGAGCCGGAACTTTGCATCGAGCGCTTCCTTGACCGAGGGCTCCATCGGCCTGTTGGAGCCTACGTCCCAAGGCGACCCCGGGGTCACGTGCGCGATCAGAAACACCATCGTATAGACGAGAAGCAGCGTTGGCACCGCCGCCAACACGCGCCTTGCAATATAGGCCAGCATCGATCCACCCATTCCCGACGGTTCTATTCGATATTGGCTTCACCAATATGGTATAAATCCAGAACACCCTCGTGCTGAAGGTTCTTGACGTTTGGCTTGATCAGCCACAGGTCAGTCGGATTGTAGAGGGGGATCATAGGTGCCGCGTCTTCCAGGATCTTGTTGGCGGCCTTGAAGATCTCGATCCGCTTTGCTGGATCGGTCTCTACATTTCCCTTCGCAACCAGGTCGGCGAATTCGGGCGTCGTGAAATGGTTGTTGCGATAATCGCCGATGAAGAGCTCGCCGAACCAATTCGCCGGGTCGGAATAGTCCGAATACCACTGATTAATCATGACATCGTAGGGTTCGGTTTTTCGCGATTTGACCCAAGCGCGGTATGCGTTCTCCTCAAGGACATTGATCGTGGCTGTTACCCCGAGATTGTCCTGCCACATCTGCTGAAGGAGCTGGGCAATCAGCGGCTGGCCACGATTGGCCGAAGCAGTGATGGTGAATTGAGGGAAGCCCTTGCCGTCCGGGAACCCGGCCTCGGCCAGCAGCTTCTTCGCATCGTCTACTGATCCCTTCAACGCATCTGCAGTGTTACTGCCCGCGATCGACGCAGGCAGGACTGTGGCTGTCGGATTGGCGGTATCATCGCTCACCGCAGCAACAATCGCCTTGCGGTCGACGGCCAGACTTAGCGCTTGTCGAACCCTTTTGTCATTCCAAGGGGCACGGGTGAGGTCGTACTGTGCCCAGATGGTGCCTGGAATGGCGTACGGCACGAGTTGCGAGGAAAGCTCTGCGTCGGCCTTGACCCGAGGTATGTCTTGGGGCGGAACGCAGGAGGCAAAGTCGATCTCGCTGGCTTCGAAAGCTCGCAATTGTGCCGTGCACAGATCGTCCGAAGCGACCGTTATCTCGATCTTCCCGATCTGCGGCTTCTGACCACCGTAGTATGGATTGGCCTCCATCGTGATCGACTGGTCGTTGATGCGGCTCGCCAGCTTATATGGGCCGTTGGACAGCATGTTCTCTGGCGCGATCCACTTATCGCCTGCCTTCTCCACAACAGCTTTCGGGACCGGGGTCAGGTACGGCAAGGCAAGCTTGGCACGAAAATAGGGAGCCACAACCGATGTCTTGACTTGAAATGTAAATTCGCCAGTCGCCTTGATGCCGACAGCGTCTGGATCCGTGATCTTACCTTTGTTGTAAGCTTCGGCATTTTCGACGTCGCTCAAAAAGGGGGCGACTTCGCTGGCTAGCCTAGGATCGAGAATGCGCTTCCAGGAGTAAACCCAATCTTGGGCCGTGACCGGGTCGCCATTCGACCATTTGTAGGCGGGGTCGAGTGTGATGGTCCATGTTCTGCCATCGGGCGCCAAGTCGATGCTCTTTGCTTGGCGAAGTACCAGATTGCCCTTCTCGTCTATGCGTGCCAATGGCTCGAAGAGCTGGGCATTGACGTAAATGGAGTAGTCCGTCGCCAGGTTGGGGTCCATAAAGCGCGGCTCGCCGGACATCATGCGGAAGGTGTTTGTATTTCCTGCGTGGGCGAGGCCCATTGCCAGGCCGAGCCCAAGGGCAAAGGCGCTGGCTGACGCTGTGATGGTACGTGCCAGTATCATCGAAATCTCCCATTTCATCCCGAGGTCTTTACGGTGTCTCCGTTGGGTCGACGCTATTGGTTCGATGAGGCAATTTCTAATACTGATTTCCCCATTATTGATGCGCTTGCGGCATCAATAGCTGAATACGTCCGGGTTTCGCTCGTTTGCGAGCAAGGTCTTTCGAGCGAGAGCGACAAATTTCTGAAGCGCTTTGGATTTGAGGTCTGGATGCCATGCAGCCACGGTCGCGAACGGCGGAGGATGCTGGTGAAAACGCCGAAGGACGATGTCCTGTCGGATCTTAAGCCAGGCCGCGTCCACATAAACTGATATCCCCATACCAGCGGCTACGAGATTGACGATACCGTCAGAATGGGCTGCTTCCTGCACCACGCGCGGGCGAAAGCCCGCAGACATGCAGAAAGCGTCGACCACATCGATGAATGTGTCCCAAGAGCCGGTCGCTCCCAGCACAAACGGTTCTTCGGCCAGGGCGGTAAGATCGATGGCCGCGGCATCGGCGAGCGCATGCCCCCTCGGCAAAAGGCAGATCAGCCTCTCACGGCGCAGCACTTCATATTCCAAACCCGCGACGAGATGCTCGCCGGAAAGGAAGCCGATGTCTAAGCGCCGCTTGCGCAGGGCGTCGGCCATGTCCGGTGAACTCATAGATCGAAGTTCGATCTCAATTCCTGGATTAAGCGAGCGAAAGTCGCGGATGATCTTCGGCAGTGAGTCATTTATGGCAAAGTCATTGAAGCCAACGGTGAGGGAGCCGAGATCGCCCTCTTCAACCCGGCGGGTGACGCGAATGGCAGCGGCGAGATGCTCAAGAAGATCATTCACCTCGGGAAGGAATACCTGCCCGGCTGCGGTTAGGACCACGGAACGGGTCGTGCGCTCGAAAAGCTGAACGCCGAGCAGTTGTTCCAGGTCGCGGATTGTTCGGCTGAGCGCCGGTTGCGCAATGTTCAGTCGCTCAGCTGCACGCCGAAAATTGCCCTCTTTTGCGACCGCGACGAAGACCCGAAGATGGCGCAGTTCAATGGTCACTTTGCTCTCTATGCCGCTGGACGGCGTCTGTAGTGTCCGTTCAAGCCGATGGACGGCTCAGTATGCTCAAGGATCTTTTCTTTTTTAAGGTCGAGCCGGGCAAAACGCTACCTCCCTCGACCAACCCCGCACCAGCGCTTCGAGAGTTTCGCGTCGTCGGGTCGTTTGCTCGTTTCCACCCTAGTCGAACTTGGCCTGATCCTGTCATCGATCTGGGTCCACCTGGCATAGTCTATGGAATGACCACCAACACAGGACCGAACACCTCGCGTCATGTTGGAAGTGACGTTGCCGAAGATGGTCGGGCCGACCTAGGCTCAGGACCCATTGATTTGAAGTGCTGGCTATGATTCAGGCTGGTGTGCAGGAGCCTGACTGATGAGTAATTTGTTTTGGCTGACGGACGAGCAAATGGCTCGTCTCCAGCCCTATTTTCCCAAGAGCCATGGCCGCCAGCGCGTTGATGATCGGCGCGTTCTGAGTGGCATCATCTTCGTCAACCGCAATGGGCTCAGGTGGTGCGATGCGCCGAAGGAATACGGCCCTGCAAAGACGCTTTATAATCGTTGGAAGCGCTGGGGCGACAAAGGTATCTTTATCCAGATGATGGAAGGCCTGGCTGTGCCTGAGGCTCCGGAGCGCAAGACGATCATGATCGACGCGACCTATCTCAAGGCCCACCGCACGGCTTCCAGCCTGCGGGTAAAAAAGGGGGCGCTGGCCGCCTGATTGGACGCACGAAAGGCGGCATGAACACCAAGCTTCATGCCGTAACGGATGCGAATGGTCGCCCGATCAGCTTCTTCATAACAGCAGGTCAGGTCAGCGATTACACCGGCGCTGTCGCCTTGCTTGACGAGCTTCCCAAGGCCAAATGGCTGCTGGCCGACCGGTATGATGCCGACTGGTTTCGTGACGCTTTACAGGCGAAGGGCATCACTCCCTGCATTCCGGGCAGGAAATCCCGGAATAAGACCATCAAATACGACAAGCGGCGCTACAAACGACGCAACCGGATCGAGGTCATGTTCGGGCGTCTCAACTGGCGGCGTGTCGCTACACGCTACGACAGGTGTCCAATGGCCTTCTTCTCCGCCATCTCTCTGGCTGCAACCGTAATCTTCTGGCTATGAGCAATGAGTCCTGAGCCTAGTAACCGCGATACAATCCTGCGGGCGGCTCCGCCCCCCGCTCGGCCGCTATGGCGCGGCGGTGGTCGAGGTCATCGATTGCGCCTTCGACGTCGACAGGCAGATCGCCGAATTGAACGGCCCCATCGGTAGCGCCAGGGCGGCCGATGCCCATCGCGCGATAGCGGCGGCGGGGAAGAAGCTTCTGCTGCTCGACAACGCACCGACCGGCATGCTGCCGGGCAAGGACTATGTCAGCGTTATTTCCACCGACAATTTCGGCCTCGGGCAGATTGGGGCGGAACTGCTGGCTGTTGGGTTGGTTGGCGTTTTGCCTATGGGGTGGATTTCTTTGCCACGCACGACCGCGAGATCGCTTTCCGCAAGTGGATGGCCACCCATCGGCCGGATTTGTCACTGGTGCGCGGCAAGTTCGCCGATGTGACGCAGGCCAAGGCCGCGACCGCCGGGCTGCTGCAGGGAAATCCCGACCTAGCCGGCCTGTTCGCTGTTTGGGACGTGAGGCGGCAATTCACGCTCCCCTGCTGCTACGGATCTGGCGCTTGATGTACGGCAGCGTATCCTCCACGAGAATTTCTCGTCGGCGAGCATAGGCCGCAAACACATTCCTGGTTTCCTCGGTAAGAACGCGCGTCGAAGGCATTGGTTGCAGCAGACTGAGGGCACTATTCGCCCCGCTCCTGCATATCCTAGGTCAACGCCAACCCTAGCACTGAACTGACCAAGGAACTGAACGCAATGGCCGGGCGCGAAAGAGCAACCGATTTCTGAACAGAAGGTTTTTTCGCCCTCGAACTCGCCGCTGCACGTCGAGCCTCCGCATGGCCAATCTCGATAGCGTGCAGTTTCCATTCCGGGAGTGGAGGCTCGGCACGCTTGATGACTGGCAGCATAATAGAGCCGCGAATGGATGCTTTCACTTTGCTAGTTCCTCACCTTGCTATCGGGGCTTGCCTTCGGCGGCGCTCGCCCCGCCGTCAGGAAGGTTCGGCAGCGGGTCATCCTCGACATAGGCACCCGGTTGCCTATTGGGGCCCGAAGCGTGGGCATCCTTCGAACGTTCAGAGATTGCGGGGCCAGCCCCCGCTATCTGCTCGGTAGAAGGGCTGGGCGATCCTTCAAACGGTAGACTTTGACCGTCGGAATGCCGGGGCTTTTCGTCCACGTCATCGACGGGCTCAGAATTGCCGAACGGCGTCGGCGGCAACTTGTTGGTAGCGGTGCCCTGCGAAACATCTTCGTTCGCGTCGGGCTGCTTCTTCTCCACCGGCTCGCGGGCACCTGTCTCGTAATTTGGGTCGTCGGGCATGGTTGATTCCTCCAGACCAGACGAACACCGGTGGTGGCGGAAAGGTTCCGCCGGTTTCGATCACTGTGAGTTTCAGAAGAAAGTCACCCTTCCCGCAGTCTCTTCGCCCAACGAGTTGGATCTTCATTAGCGGCAACCGAGACCGCTAGAAAAGCTGCCGCCACGCAGATGACCAGAGCAACGGAGATCGGGAGATTGTGCATGGTCACTATCTACCGTTGGCCAGTTCTTGATCGAAGGTCGTTTGGCGCGGTGCCCACTCGCAAGCCGGCACGACGCTCTAAGGTCAGAAGCAGGTTCTGACGACGTCGGATCATCGCCGTCGGATGGATGGACGATCTTTTCTTCAAAGACTTCGATGCAGGCAAGAGCTTCCGCTGGCGTTTTGGTCAATCGGAGGCTCTCGCGGAGTCCTTCGTCCCTCAGAAGGCGGCTGACGTGGGCCAAGGCGCGCAGAAAGCCCGCGCTATCGACCTTCGGCCACAAAATGGCGAGCAGCAGGTCCACCGGCCGTTCGTCCGGCGCGTCGAACCAGACCGGGCGCCGCAAAGTCGCGAGCACCGCCTGCGGCTGCGAAATTCCCTCAAGCCGCGCATGGGGAATCGCAACGCCATGTCCGATAGCGGTCGAGCCGAGGCGCTCACGGCGAAGCATTGCCGCAAGAACGGCACCGCGACTCAACCCAGCCTGGTCGCCGAGCCGGGCAGCCAATCTGACGAGCGTCGACCGCTTGTCGTTGGCCGGCAAGCCCAACACGACATTTTGCTCAGCAAGGAAAGCGACGATGTTCGTCCGATAAGGCGTGGCCTCGCCGAAGCCCTGTCCGGAGAACGCTTTCGGATCGTCAACTGCGCCGAAGTCGAGAAAGTCGCCTGTGCCCGCCCTGGATGCGAAACCGGCATACGGGTCGCGACTGCCTCGGTCATTGAAATCCCGGACTGAAACGATGTTGGCGAAGGCATCGTCTCGCTGCATTCGGCTCAACGGGATGTTCATAGCTGTGCATCCCTCGATGCCAAACGGGCAATCGGGGAATGACGCGGAGACGGATGATCCGTCAACATTGAAGGCACCACCATCATGGCAATGCACCAAGGACATCTGGCGGCGGCTCTCGGCAGCGAGCGGTTGCAGAAATGGCAGATATGCCGTGAACGGGATATTCTCATGTCACGCTCCATCGATGCAGCGCTCTCAGCGCCGCAGGAATGAACCGCAATTTAGGGAATGTCCCGGAGCAGGATTACGTGCGGAATCAAGGAGTGAAAGACCTGCTCCGGGAAGACACGCGCCCTTCCCCTGCAAGCCTCGAAATCTTGATGTATGTATCCATGTGCATACATTTCATATATATGTTTATTTTGAGATTTCAAGTTTGTGAAATATTTTCATAACCGACCAATGGGCGAATATGCATAAAAATGTTATTTCTAAATATTATTACATAGAGAACCAGGACTAATATTTTATCTGCTCTTCTTCTGCGCTAGATTTCTTCCTACTAGCCTACTTCAAATCAGCCGAGGCTTGAAGGCAGCCAAGCGCGCCAGCATTGACGGATCGAGGAAACTCCGCTCTCTCGTTTTCGGTAGATGCCGCTGAGCCCGAAGCAGAAATATGCTGAATTTTGTCAAATAGACGTTCTGTCTGGTTCGACATAGGCTGGCTGTCGAGCTCGGCCCCGTCAAAGGATCGCCAATGATTAAGGGGATTGCCTTACTTCTGTTGTTTCAGCTTGTCGGAGAAAGCATCGTTTTCAGTTCCGGCATTCCCTTGCCGGGCCCCGTTGTGGGACTGGTTCTGCTTTTCATTGCAATGCAGCTGAGTGAGGTGGCAGGGATCGGCTTGTTCAACGAGGCAGAAACCGCAGCCGACGGCTTCCTGAGCAATCTCGGTTTGTTGTTTGTGCCCGCGGGCGTCGGCATCGTGGCGCTGTGGAGCGAGCTACAAAGCCAGGCAATCATCCTGTTGGCGATCCTCGTCGCCTCCGCCCTGTTGACCTTGGCCGCCACCGTCTGGACGTTCATTGCGGTGAAGCGGCTGATGGGCAGGAGCTGAGTGAATGCGACATCCGGCGGAACTATGGGTCTACCTGTCCACGTCGCCGTTGCTGTGGCTGACCCTCACTCTCTTCGCCTGGATCTTTGCGGTCTTTGTTTCCACGCATCTGAACCGCCATCCGCTGGCGAACCCGGTGCTGATCTCCATTGTTCTGTTAGGCGCCGCCTTGCAACTGTCCGGCGAGCCGTACCACAAATTCTTCGAAGGCGCTCAGTATATACATTTCCTTCTCGGGCCGGCCACAGTTGCGATTGCCGTGCCTCTGTTTCGCCAATGGAAACAAGTCAAGCGCATGTTCATGCCGATGATGGCCGCCCTTGCCGTTGGGTCTCTCACGGCACCCGTTTCGGTCATGCTTCTTGGAATGTGGGGCGGCCTTTCGCGCGATGTACTGATCGCCTTTTTGCCCAAGTCGGCCACTGCTGGCATTGCGATGGCCATTTCAGAGTCGTTGGGAGGAAACCCGTCGCTAACGGCGGTCCTGGTCGTTCTCACCGGGATAGCAGGCGCTCTTCTCGTCACTCCGTTCATGAATGCAATGCGCGTCAACGACTATGCCGCTCGCGGCTTCGCAGTCGGGCTTACCTCTCACGGCATCGGGACGGCGCGGGCGTTCGACGTCGATGAGACCGCCGGGCTTTTCGCCGGTATCGCTATGGCTCTGACCGCGATCTCGACCTCTCTGATCGTTCCGCTCCTCGTCAGAGCGTTCCTGTAGAATATGCATCGCCGCTGCCACCCGGTTGAGCCGCGGCCGCACGCAGCCCGTGACGCGCTTTTAGCGAAGGGCGGGGCGCGGCTGGCACATCCGGAACGCATGACGTAAGGTACCAAGGGTACATTCCAACGGCCGAACGGCCCCGTGCGGTCGACGGACACAATGGGGCTATTTCAATCCGGAGAACGCAATGATTTCGGCTTCGCAATGTCGTGCGGCAAGAGCTTTGGTTGAAATCACGCGTGGCAAGCTAAGCCTCAGGTCAGGAGTCGACGAAAAGGTCATCCATGACTTCGAGCGCCAGATCAGCAAGCCTGACGACAGGATCATCGAGACGCTCAGGTCTACGCTCGAGGACTTCGGGGCAGTGTTCATCGGCGAGAACGGAGGCGGCATCGGTGTAAGACTGAAGTTTACCGCAGCCGAAGCTCGTCAGATCGCCCGTCTTGAAGGCGAAGGTGGGGTCGTCGCGAACGACAGAGTACCATAACGGAGCCGTTCATCGCATGGCCCGCAAGTGCCTTGCAACATCGTCGAATGGCATCCACGCGGACATCGCGATTTTGGAAAGCCGCCCTTTCCCTTCGATCGCGGATAACCGGGATTTCGGTTATCCGCCTGTCCGTCATATAGGTGCGCCCGGCGAACGGCTGCGCCTCCAGCAGGGTGTCAGTCAGCAATTCGGCCGGCGCTTCGAACAACGGGCTGCCGGCGGCGCAATGGGAGCGAGGCACGTTCCGCGTATGTCGCTGCCAATCGGGGCGTAGTCGCTCGATTGCACGACACACCCGCCAGCAGAGCGTAAAAACTGTAAAGCCCACAAGGGCGACCCGATATGCTTGAAAACCATCCACAATGGTTCATCGCCAGCACGAGTTGGCCGGGCCGGCTTGAGGTGCAGCCGGCCGGGCAACAGTTTACGACTTTGGCAGCAGAACCTTGTCGATGACGTGGATCACGCCATTCGACTGCTTGACGTCGGCGATGGTGACATGGGCCGTGTCGCCGTTCTCGTCGGTCACGGTCACGTGGCCATTCTTGTCGCGAAGCGTCAGCATGCAGCCGTCGACCGTCTTGACCTTGTGAGCGCCCCTGTCGTCCTTGACCATTTTCTTGACGGCCGAAGCAGTCGCGTCGGCGGCAATGACGTGGCAGGTCCTGTCCTTCATCGAGGTGCGGACGATCAGTTTGGTGATGTCTGGCGGCATCATCTTAGTGGCTTCCGGCGAAGACCGAGGCGTAGCGCATGGCGAAGTCCGACCTTGCCCGTCGGCAAGCACTTGCGCCGCAATGCAGCGTTCTCTCGTCGCCACCCCCAACGTATTCAATCAGAGCGATCGTATGCCCCGATTTTGCCCGCCCCGTTGCTCCATCGGGCGACGTACCGACAATGCATCCGAAGATATTCATCCACCCTTCGCAGGAGTCCAGTTGACACCCCGGCAGAGCAGGCCGCCCAGAATGCAGCCGCGCGTGGTAAGACTGGTGCTGTTCACAATCACGGTTATGCGATAGGTTTTCTGCCGTTTAGGGTCGTAGGCCGTTCCAGTCAGTTCGGAGTCGGACTTGCGGTCAAGCGACATGACGAGGCGGTCTCCGACTTCCTCGCCCTTGCTCGTGTCCTTAATCCACAAATTGGTGGCGCAGAGTTTTGAGCCGCACGGGGCGATCCTGACGCGCGCATTGCCATCGTCACGGAGCCAAACGCCGTCCGGACTACGCTCCTGCGCGGCCAGAGCAGAGCAGCCTGCGAGCGAGATGTAGCAAAGTGCTGCAATGCGCCTCATCATCATGGTTCGATCTCCGAAGGGGCTTCATACGTTTCTACGAAGGACTTTCCCTTCCGGATCACATGCCTGACGCCGAGCAATCCGCGCAGGACGCGCATTTGGAACGTCGGCTTCAGTGATCCGAACACCATGCGAGCGCGTAAGTACGTTTGTCTCCAGCGGTGGAAGGAACGCTTCTTGAGAACCTACGGTATCGCTTACATCGCGACAGGTCTGGTGTTTCTCGCCATCGACGCGGTCTGGCTGACCGTTGCGGCGCAACGGCTGTATCGGCCTTTGATGGGCGAGATGCTGGTCGAAAGCTTCAGGCTCGCGCCGGCGGCGCTCTTCTATCTCATCTACATCGCCGGCATCGTCGTTTTCGCTATCGCGCCCGCCTTAGCCAGCGACAGATGGACGACGGCCACTTCGTACGGGGCGTTCCTCGGGCTTTTCGCCTATGCGACCTATGACCTAACCAATCAGGCGACGCTGAAAAATTGGCCGATTATGGTGACAGTCGCCGATCTTTTCTGGGGAACGTTCCTGACCGCGGTTGCGGCGACCGCCGGCTTCCTGATCGCCCGCGCTTTTACCGCCGCCCATTAGGGCGGCTCAGCAGCCCGGATGCGATCAGCCCCACGAAGATTGTGAGCGTGCCGGCGCTCATAGCGTTCAACCGGAAAAACGCCTGGTATTCGGCTGGTGTATAGAGGTGGAAAGGCGTGCCATACGCCCCGTCCAGCCCCAGATAAACAAGCAGGGCCACACCGATCAGGATAAAGGCGACAACCCTCTCCGAGGTCTTGAAGAACGTCGCCGCGATCAGCGCGCACGGAATGAGGAAAATCTCGACCCCTGACGCTTGGCCGAACGCTTTCGCGCTGAGAACCGTGTTGGCTATGCCAACGATCGGAAGAAGCGCGCGACCCGCTACAGGCCATCGTCTGGCCACTGCCGGCACGGCCAGAAAAAACGGCGTCGACAGGAACGTGAAAAAGACCGGCGAGACGTGGCCGCTGACCGTCCAATAGACATACAACGGATAAAAAGGCTGGTTGGACGCAACGACCAGGGCAATCAGGTTGCAGGACGCGACCGTGGGATCGTCATGGGCGGCATAGGCCGCAACTCGTTCCCAGACTTTGCGAACAAAGATGAAAGCCATCCCGCGCACTATGCCGGGCGCAGCAGATAATGGCTTACGCCCCATTCCTTGCCGCCGGCATGCCCGAATAGCCCCGCCGTCGCCAGATAGAACAGACGCCAGCGTTGCCGCCAGAGCGCGGCGTCGGCGCCGTAGACCTCACCCAGGATGCTATCGATCCGCTCGCGGTTTTCATCGTAGCGCGCGAGCCAGTCCACCGCCGTCTTCTGATAGTGAAGTCCGCTCCAGCGCCAATCCCGTTCAACCGCGAAGCAGTTCGGAAAATGCCGGATCAGGCCGTGGCTCGGCATGACGCCGCCGGTGAAAAAATGCTGGGCGATCCAGTCCGCGTCGTTCTTGTGGTCGAAACGGTAGGGGCTGTTCTTGTGGCTGAATACGTGAATAAACAGCCGCCCCTTCTCGGGTTCCAACCACGTCCTGATGCGACCGAGGAGCTCTTTCCAGTTCGACATATGCTCGAACATCTCGACCGAGACGATCCTGTCGTACGTCCCGTCGGCCATGAAGGCGTTCATATCCGCGGTAATGACACGGACATTGGCGAGGCCGCGCTCGGCTGCCTGCGCCTCGATATAGCGCCGCTGCGGCGCGGAATTCGAGACAGCTGTGACGGTCGAACAAGGAAAGCGCTCGGCCATGAACAGTGTCAGCGACCCCCAGCCGCAACCAAGTTCGAGGATCGATTGTCCATCGGCGAGATCGGCGTGCGCGGCCGTTTCCTCAAGCGCCAGACGCTCGGCATCGGCCAGCGTTTCCTGGCCCGTGGGATAAAGACAGCAGGAATATTTGCGGCGCGGCCCAAGCGTGAGAGCGAAGAACTCGGGAGGCAGTTCATAATGCTGCTCGTTGGCGGCGTCGGCATGTTCGGCTATCGGGTGTTCCGTCATTGCCCGCGCGAACTCTTCTTCCTCCCGGCTGGAGGCGGCGGCCAGCTTCCGTCTCGTGCGCCGACCAGGAACGCGATGCCCGCGCGCGCCAACGGGTCGGGGAGCGGCGTGCGTTCGGCGGCGCGGATCACCGAGGAAATCAAGCTCATCGGATGCTCCCATTGTTGCCGGCTTCGCCGATAGCGTGTTGTCGGCCGGGCCAGAAAGCGTTGACGCGGTCCTGGTATTCCCAGAAGGCCTTGCCGCGGGAGCGCAGCATGTGTGCTTCCAGCGGCGGAATTCCGGAGGCGTGGACAAGAAGCCAGTACATCAGCAACGGCCCGGCGAAGGCGAGCCAGCCCTGCGGATAGGCGCCTGTGAGGTCGACCGCGACAATTGCGTAGGCGAGCCAGCCTAGCCACTCGAAAAAATAGTTCGGATGGCGCGACATCCCCCACAGGCCCGCGTCGCAAACCTTGTCCCTGTTTGCAGGGTTTGCGCGAAAGGCGGCAAGCTGACGGTCGGCGATCGTTTCTCCAATCACCGCCACGATCAGGATGGCGACGCCGAGCCAGTCCAGCGTCCTGAGCCCGGGCGTCGGGTTGTGCGCGGCGAGCATGATCGAAAGCGCCAGTACCAGCGCGGCCAGTGCCTGGATCTGCAGAAACCAGAAGAGGCGGGTGTTGAAGGCGTCCCCCCACTCTTCACGCAATTGGCCGTAGCGAGGGTCATCGCCGCCGCGAGCGGTGCGCGTCGCGATGTGGATACCAAGACGCAGCGACCAGAAAAGCGCCAGCAGCGCTACGAGCACCTGGCGGAATGTCATTTCGGCGTCAGCGAACGGGACAAGGGCCACCGCCGCACCGAACACGCCGGTTGCGAACGACCAGATCGCATCGATCCAGCCGCACCGGCCGGTGCGAAGCGCCACGAGCCATGCCCCCGCCATTGTTGCCGATAGGCAAACCGCGAGTGCGACAATGGCGGTCGCGGCCGTCATGCCGTCCTGCCCCGCGCCGCCGTCCAATCCGAAAGCGCACCGGGACGGCTGTGTTTCAAGGCAAAACCGACGACATCGTCGAGAACCGGCGCCAGGAACCGCAAAGGACGCGCGAATGCGCCGATCAGCGTTCGGTGGTTGACATGGTCGTAAAGCTTGGTTTCGGCATCACCACCAAGCAATCTTATGCGTTCGGCGAGCCGAGACGTATTGCCGGATCGACACTCCGGTCATTCCTTCCGGTTGCCAGGAACGACGGTGGCGCATCCAGCCCGACGAAGTTGATCGGTTGCGTGGCGGCGAGATATTTCTCCGGCCCGAATATTTCCTTCAGAGTCTGGCTGTGAAGCGGCAGGAAGTCGTAAGGTCCTGCGAGGCCGATCATGGCGTTGAGATCACGGCTGGCATCCAGATTGACCCGCGCAAGCCATTTCCGGTCGAACGCCAGCATCGCTGCGATATGGGCGCCGGCGGAATGACCCATGACGATGACGCGGCGAGGATCGCCGCCGAATTCCGCAATGTGATCCACGGTCCATCGCAATGCCTCGGCCACGTCTTCGATAAACGCAGGAAAGCGAACTTCCGGGAAAACCCGGTAATCGGGAATGACGGCCGTAAAGCCTCGCGCCGCCAACGCCGAACCGACGAAAAAATAGTCGCCACGCTCGCCTTCCTCCCAACCGCCTCCGTAAAAAAAGACGATGACTGGCGACGGACCGTCCGTGGCTGCCGGATAGATATCAAGGACATGGCGAGGGCGGAGCCGTAGCGGATAGCACGTCGGGGGTGAGGTGCACCGATCCTGGCGATCGCGTTCAGTAGATCGACCGGCGAAGGAAACCCTTTCATGCGCCGGCCACCTCTCGAGGCGCCTTGGCCATCGGTCCGGCTGCGGCCATCGGTCAGAAGCCCACGATCGGACGCAGGAGGCGGCCCAGAAATCCATGAAGACGCGTGTCGCCTTCGAGGGCTGCCAGGCAGATACAGTCCGATTCCTGACCGACGACGGGACGATGATCGACATCGTCGCCGGCCTCGTCGAGATCGCCCGGAAAGTATTGACCGCGCTCGTCCGACAGCGACCCGGACAGCACCTGCATGAATTCCAGGCCGCTGTGTCCATGAGCCGGAAGATGGAGCCCGGCTCTGCCCTTGAGCAGCATGATTTTGGCGTCAGGGCTGCCGGCGATCCTGACCTTGCTCCATCTGAAACCCGGCCCTAACCATTTCCACGGACCGATCTCGCAGTCCTGCATCGCCCGAGGGAGCTCTATTCCCAAGGCAGGTTGCTTTACCCTCGCCGCTTTTTGTGGCCGCGACGGCAGGTCGGCCTCCAGCCTCTCCATGGTGCGCCCGAACAAATCCGCGGAAAGCGGGGCTGGCGGCATCTCGTCGAGGATCGCGCCGCCAACGGCCTCGAAGCCGACGAGACGGTCACGGCAAACGGCGCAGCGTTCGAGGTGTACGGATACGACCAGCGCCGGTCCGGCGCCCAGCGTCCCGCTCACCGTACGCATCAGCGTTTCGTCGCTGGGATGATGATTGATCGTCATAGATCGCTGTCCAATAGGGTGCGCAGCCGATTCAATGCCAACCGCACGCGGGATTTTACGGTGCCGAGCGGGATGCCGAGCTCGCGGGCGATCTCCGCATGCGGTTTCTCGGCAAAGAAAGAGAGGCGCACAATGGTTGCCTGGTCGCTCGGCAAGCTTGCCAAAGCCTTGCGCACCCCTTCTTCTCGTTCTGACGCGATCGCAATCTCTTCGCCGACGTCGGGGCATCCGGTTCGTCGCTCGGATCCAAGAGATGATCCGTCGCCCGGGAACGCGCCCGGCGCAATCGGTCGATCCTCTGATTGCGGGCAATCGTGAACACCCATGTCGATGCGCCCGCCCGATCCGGATTAAAATAGGATGCCTTGCGCCATAGAGCGATCATCACTTCCTGTGTCACCTCTTCGGCGATCGAATCTTCGAGACCGGAGCGCATGAGAAAGCTTTTCACGCGCGGCGCGAAATAAGCGAAAAGCCGAGCGAACGCATTGCGATCCCGCTTCTGCGCAACACCACAGATCAGGCTGATCAATTCCTCTGGTGAGGGTGGCGCCTCCTTTTGCCTGGCCTCGTTCAAGAAAATAAGCCTCGCTGCCGGACGGACCTGCCGCATGCGCTTGTCGTCGAACTGTATCTCTGCAGCATCCATTTGCCCTTCATACGCTCGAAACTCGCAACCGGATCAGGTTTCAAGTGATCTATCGAACGTCGGGTTCCGTAAACATTGGCAGTTTGGCGCGTGGAGGGAAATCCCTTGACCGGAAAGATTGCAGCGAATGAATGGAGCGAATGCAGGCAGTCCTTCGGTAAAACCCTTGATGTAGCCGTTATCGGCAGCGGCATTTCCGGGCTGTCCGCCGCATGGCTGTTGTCGAAACGCCATCGGGTTACTCTCTTCGAATCCGATAACCGCCTGGGCGGACATAGTCACACGGTCGATGCCGCAGGCCTTGCCGTCGACACCGGTTTCATCGTGTTCAACGCATCCACCTATCCAAACCTGACGGCGCTGTTCGAGCACATAGGCGTCGCCACCAAGCGGTCAGACATGTCGTTCGCCGTTTCTCTCGACGACGGCCGACTTGAATATTCCGGCACCGGATTGTCGGGACTCTTCGCACAGGGCCGGAACGCCGTAAGCCCACGGTTCTGGCTGATGCTCCGGGATCTCGTACGCTTCTATCGCGAGGCGCCGCGCAATGTTGCGGCGCTCGGCATGATGACGCTCGACGAATATCTCGACGCCGCCGGCTATGGCGATGGATTCCGTAACGACCATCTCTATCCGATGGCGGCGGCGATCTGGTCGACCCCCGCGGCGAAGATCGGAGCCTATCCCGCCGCTTCATTCATCCGCTTCTGCGAAACCCACGGGCTCCTAAAACTAACCGGGCGTCCCACCTGGCGGACCGTGGCCGGCGGCAGCCGCTCCTACGTGCGGGTCCTTGTCGGAGCTGTACCGGAAGTGGTGAACGGCTATCCGATCAAGGTGATCTTGCGCAACGCGAGCGATGCCGAAATCATCGGACTCGATGGCCATCGCCGACGTTTCGATCAGATTGTCGTGGCGACCCACGCGGATCAGGCGCTGTCAATGCTTGCCGATCCTAGCAGCGAAGAACGACGCCTCTTGAGCGCGTTCGATTATCTCGTCAACGACACCGTTCTTCACTCCGACGCGCGCCTGATGCCGCAGCGGCGCCGGGTGTGGTCGAGCTGGAACTATATGACCAGGAATGACCGAAACGGCCGCAGGCTCGCCGTCACCTATTGGATGAACCGCCTTCAGGGGATCGACAGCGAGCAGCCGCTGTTCGTGACCCTCAACCCTCATCGCGAGATCGCACCGGAGGCGGTCCTCAGGCGAATGCGCTACAGCCACCCGCGTTTCGATGCCCGGGCAATGCAAGCGCAGAAGGAGCTTTGGTCCATACAAGGCATCCGCAACACATGGTTCTGCGGCGCATATTTCGGCGCGGGGTTTCACGAGGATGGACTGCAGGCCGGTCTCGCGGTCGCCGAAGCTTTTGGCGGCGTGCGTCGGCCCTGGACGGTCCCCGAAGAATCCGGACGCATTCACGTCCACGACGGCGCGCCCATCCGGCCGGCGGCGGAGGCAGCGTGATGCCAGGCTTCCGATCAGCGCTCCACGCTGGCTCAGTGATGCACCACAGGTTGCGGCCCAGAGAGCACCGCCTGCGCTATAGCGTCTTCTACCTTCTTCTCGATCTCGACGAAATCGACACGTTGGCGAGCAAGCTTCGCTTGTTCTCGCACAATCGCTTCAACCTCTTCAGCTTCCACGATCGTGATCACGACGCCGAAGCAAAAACGTCGCTACGCGAGAAGATTGAACGGCATTTGCGGGAAGCCGGAATAGATTTCGGCGGCTCGATTCAAATCCTCACCATGCCGCGCATCCTGGGATACGCCTTCAATCCGCTCAGCGTCTATTTCTGCCATAGGCACGACGGATCGCTTTCCGCGATCTTCTATGAGGTAAACAACACATTCGGGCAACGCCACAATTACCTCGTTCCCGTGCTCCCCGGCATAAACGGCCCGATCCGCCAGGAAAGTCAGAAATCCTTCTATGTCTCCCCTTCATGACCACCGACATGGTCTATTCCTTTTCTATAAACCCTCCAGGGAAGGATCTGGCGGTTTCGATCACTGGACGCGATGACGCCGGACCGCTGATCGTCGCCAAACTGAGCACAACCCGCCAGGATCTGACGGACGCCGCGCTGGGCCGCGCCTTTTGCCTCTATCCGCTTATGACCTTCAAAGTCATCGCGGGCATCTACTGGGAAGCGCTGCTGATCTGGCTGAAGGGCATTCGTCTGCACCATCGGCCTTCACCACCCGATCAGGCCGTCACCATTGGGCATAGCGCGATGCCCGAGATCGATCATCGGGAAAAGAACACCGCGAATGGTCTTTGAAAGCAAAGCACGCGAACCGGCCAGTCTCGGCGGGCCGAAGGAAAGCACCGCCGCCCGCGCGGTGCGTCGGCTGATCGCGCAGATCGAGTTCGGCCGTATCACAGTCGTGCTGCCCTCGGGCGGTCACGTCCAACACTCCGGAACAGGGGCCGGACCTTCCGCGACGCTTGTTCTGCGTCGCTGGCGCGCGATTAGGCGGCTGATCGGTCAGGGCGACTTAGGCTTTGCCGAAGCCTACATCGTCGGAGACTGGTCGAGCCCGGATCTTGCCGCGTTGCTGGAATTGGCGGCGCGCAACATCGCCGCGCTCGACAACAAAATATCTGGCTTCTGGCCTGTTCGGCTGCTCAATCGCGCAAGGCATCTCCTGCGGGCGAACAGCAAGCCGGGGAGCCGCAGGAACATCGCCTTTCACTACGATCTCGGCAATGATTTTTACCAGTGCTGGCTCGATCAGAGCATGACCTACTCGTCGGCGCTCTATACGGATCCGGAGCAGACGCTCGAAGCCGCACAGGACGCCAAGCTGTCAAGGATTGAAGATCTCCTGAATCTCCGCGGCGGCGAGCATGTCCTCGAAATCGGCTGCGGCTGGGGAGCGCTGGCCGTAAAGCTGGCTCGTGCCGGTGCTCGCGTCACAGGCATTACCCTATCGTCCGAGCAACTGGCCTTCGCCCGGCAGCGTGTGAGAAAGGAAGAACTCGCCGACAAGGTTGAGTTGGAATTGATCGACTATCGCGACGTCAGAGGAACATACGACAGGATCGTCTCGATCGAGATGCTGGAGGCCGTCGGCGAGGCGTACTGGCCGGTTTATTTCAAGACCCTGCGCGAGCGTCTTAGCCCTGGTGGGATCGCCGCCCTGCAGGTGATCACTATTGATGAGGCGCGTTTCGAAGATTACCGTCGAACTCCGGACTTCATCCAGCGTCATATTTTTCCAGGTGGAATGCTCCCCACGAAAGCGGTCATTGCTGGCCAGGCCCGGGCTGCCGGTCTGACACTGGTTTCAACACAAAGCTTCGGCGACGACTACGCCAAGACCCTGGTCGAATGGCGCAAACGCTTTCTGGCGGCTTGGCCGAAGATCGAAGCGATGGGCTTTCCTGAACGATTCCGTCGGCTTTGGGAATATTATCTCTGCTATTGCGAGGCCGGCTTCAGGGCCGGAATCATTGATGTCGGATTTTACGTCTTGCGCGAAGCGGATGCTAATCCGGGTGTTTGAAGGCGCTGCCGGGTTTTCCGGCGATCCAGTTTGCACCAGCCTGAAGACGGAGCGGCTGTTGCATCCGTCAAGCCAGATCGTCATACGCTTTTAACGCCCGGCGGGACCGGCGCAGGATAAGCGACGCCCGTTTTCGGATTTCGTCCCGATGCTTTATCGGGAGCCTGCCGTGGGCGGTGGATGGCGGATGCAGGAAACTCGTCAAGCTCAGGAATCCAACGCCTTACATAGTCGCCCCCGGGATCGAATTTTTGCCCCTGAAGGGTAGGGTTGAAGATGCGGAAATATGGCGCGGCATCGGCACCGGACCCGGCCACCCATTGCCAACTTGCAGCATTGTTGGCCGGATCGGCATCGACTAGCGTATCCCAGAACCAAGATTCGCCGTGGCGCCAATCGATCAACAGATGCTTTATCAGGAACGACGCGGCCACCATGCGCACGCGATTGTGCATCCACCCGGTATTCCAGAGTTCACGCATTCCCGCATCGACAATAGGGTAGCCCGTTGTCCCGGTCTGCCAAGCCCGAAATGCTTTTGGATCTTCCTTCCATGGCATCGCGTCGAAACGCGGCTGCAGGTTTTGAGAAGCAAGGGCCGGGTTGTGATAGAGGAGGTGGTAGGAGAATTCCCGCCAGCCCAGTTCGGACTGGAATTTCTCCAGGTTGCGATTGCCGGTTCGATGAGAGGCCGCATTCGTCGCGGCCGCCGACGCATGCCACACTTCGCGAGCTGAGATATTCCCGAAGCGCAGATAGGGTGAAAGTCGCGAGGTATCGGGCCGACCGGGACAATCCCTGAAATCAGCATATTTCCCCAGGTGCTCATTCAAGAATTTTTCAAGCTGCACCTCCGCGCCAGCCTCGCCGCGTTTCCAATTGGCGCGCAATCCGCCGGCCCAGTCGGGCGACGAAGGTTCGAGCCTCAGGTCGGCAAGGGCAAGGCAGGACAGTTCGTCGCTGTGCGACCCGTCGAAGAATTCCAGTCGCGATGGCGCGCGGAGCGGCAGTTCCGGATCTCCTACTTGATGAGCGGCGCGCCAGAATGCGGAAAAGACCCGAAACGATCCGCCTGTCTTTGTCTTTACCGACCACGGTTCGTAGAGCAGGTGGCCGTTGAAGCTTCTCGCCTCGACTTTTTGTGCCTTCAGCGCGGTCTTGACTGTCTCGTCGATCGCTCGCTCTGCTGCGCCGTATCTTCGGTTCCAGAAAACAGCCGCTGCATTGATCATGGCGGCAAGACGAGGGATGACCGTCGACGCTTGGCCTCTATGGATGAAAAGGGGGCCGCCCCGTCGACGCAAAGCATCGTCCAATTCCTGCAACGAGCCGTGAAGCCACCAGCGTGAAGCCCCGCCGAGCGGGCGCAACCCCTCGGATTCTTCATCGTCAACATAGATGCAGTAAACAGGTCGTCCAGATTGCGCGGCGGCATTCAGCGCGGGATTATCCCCCAAACGCAAATCGTCTCGAAACCATACTATTACTGGCCGCGAGATGTCCTGATTTGCGTTGTCATCAGCCATGCGTGTCGCGGTCCCTTTAACCGTTCAGACGCCAGATCTCGAAATTGAGCAAGGACGCGAACGCCACCCAGGCTGCAAGCGGCACGAGGCAGAAAGCGGCCGCGAGATCGAGCCTGCGGAACCGATCGATCGTTGCCAGGATGAGCAGGAATTGCGGCACTATGTCGAGCAGGCCGGCGAGCGGATTGTGCAATCCGAAAAACAGCCATGACCACATTGCGTTCAGTGCAAGTTGAAGAAAGAAAAGCGTCAGCGCGAAACGACGCTCAGCGTCATCGTCGGAAATTTTGAGAACGCGCCACGCCGAGTAGGCCATCAGAAGGTACAAAACTGTCCATACGGGCGCGAAAATCCAGTTCGGTGGATTGAACGACGGCTTGACCAAGCCCGCATACCATGAAGCGAGGTTGGGATACGTGGCCCACTGTCCCAAAAGCGAGGCTGCAATGACCGGAACGATGACGATTGCGGCTCGAAACCAGGGAGAAATAGCTTTTTGGCGAGTATTCATTGGGATGCAGCGGGTTATGATTGCGTTGTCTATGACATGGGCACCCTCGCGTTTGTCGTCCATCCGCCGAAATAGCGGCCGCCGCCAAACCCGAGGGACATCAAAGCAATATGGAAACTTACCAAATTCTTCATGCTTCGTTTTACGTAGTTCGATGGATGATGGATCACCTTCTAGGCCTTTGAAGCGCACGAGAGCGGTATTCCATGGGGAGGTCGCCGTCAGACGATGTCGTTGCTTCGCGGCGTGGCGGGCTCGCCTCCCTGGCGATGCTGGACTGGGCGGTCACTGACTTCCCACAACCTTAAGAGCAGCCCGCCCCCGCAGCGTGCGGAAGATTGTCGACAAACCGGGCGCGACACGAACTGATTGCCGAAGCAATACGCGGGAACGAAAGCTATTCGGCGTGGTGCGCTTTTTCTCGGTTCGGAAGCTTCCAGTTCGGCCGGGGGAAGTGACAGGCGTAGCCGTCCGGATAGCGCTGGAGATAGTCTTGGTGCTCCGGTTCCGCTTCCCAGAAATCGCTCGCCGGCGTCACCTGGGTCACGACCTTTCCGGGCCAGAGGCCGGAAGCGTCCACATCGGCGATCGTGTCTTGCGCGACCCGCTTCTGCTCGTCGGTCGTATAGAAGATCGCCGAGCGGTAACTGGAGCCGATGTCGTTGCCCTGGCGATTGCGAGTCGTCGGATCGTGGATCTGGAAAAAGAACTCGAGGAGATCGCGGTAGCCGACCTTGTCCCGATCGAACACGATCTCGATCGCTTCGGCGTGGGTGCCATGGTTGCGATAGGTGGCGTTCGGCACATCCCCGCCGCTATAGCCGACGCGGGTGGAAATCACGCCGGGACGGCGTCGGATCAAATCCTGCATGCCCCAGAAGCAGCCGCCTGCGAGCACCGCGCGTTCCTTGGTCATCGTTTGAATCTCCTGGTTCGAGTTCTTCCATCATATAGGCGCTGTCCGAGACGATCGCAGTGGGAAAGCGGAGGTTGACGGACCCTTTGCCGAAGGCGTCCGGCGATCGCCGCGACGAGTTTTTTCGCAGCCTATCGGCGGACCGCGAGTGACCCTGCGGCACGGCAGGCATAGCAACGACGATCGGATCTCTTGCGAACGAAACGGAAACAATGCTGCATGTGGCGATGAACATCGCCTTTGATTCGCCGAAGCCTGTCGACTACTTGTCGAGCCTCAACGAGCGCCAGCGCCTGGCGGTCGAACACGGCTCCGGCAAAGTTGCCCGGCCGCTTCTCATCATCGCCGGAGCAGGATCGGGCAAGACCAACACGCTGGCACATCGCGTTGTCCATCTTATCGTCAACGGTGCGGATCCCCGCCGCATCCTCCTGATGACCTTCTCCCGACGCGCCGCGGTCGAGATGACCAAGCGGGTGGAACGCATCGCGTCCCAGGTGCTCGGCGACCGGGCTTCCGTCATGACCGATGGCCTGACATGGGCGGGGACTTTCCACTCCGTCGGCGCGCGCCTGCTGCGCGACTATGCTTTGGATATCGGCCTCGATCCGGCCTTCACAATCCATGACCGCGAGGACTCCGCCGACCTGATGAATCTTATTCGGCATGAGCTCGGCCTTTCGAAGACCGAAAGCCGCTTCCCTGCCAAGCAGACCTGCCTGTCGATCTATTCCCGCTCGGTCAACGCGCAGGCGCCGCTTGACGAGGTTCTCGCCGACGACTTTCCCTGGTGCCACAACTGGGTCGACGAACTGAAGAAGCTGTTCGCCGCCTATGTCGAGGCCAAGCAGGCGCAGAACGTGCTCGACTATGACGACCTGCTGCTCTATTGGGCCGAGCTGGCGAAGGAAGCCGCGTTTGCCGAGGAGATCGGCTCCCGCTTCGATCACATCCTGGTCGACGAGTACCAGGACACCAATCGCCTGCAGGCGGCAATTCTTCTGGCGCTGAAGCCCGACGGGAGCGGCGTGACGGTCGTCGGAGACGACGCGCAATCGATTTACGCGTTCCGCGCGGCGGACATCCGCAACATCCTCGACTTTCCAAAGAGTTTCACGCCTGAAGCGGAAGTCGTGACGCTCGATCGCAACTACCGCTCGACCGAGCCCATCCTGGCTGCGGCAAATGCGGTGATCGCCGAAGCTGAGGAACGCTTCACCAAGGACCTTTGGACAGAGCGCAAGTCGTCGGCGAAGCCCGCGCTCGTCACTGTCCGCGACGACACCGCCCAAGCAACCTATGTCTGCGACGCGATCCTCGCCGAACGGGAAGCCGGCACGCGGCTGAAGGAGCAGGCCGTGCTCTTCCGGACGACGCATCACAGCGGCTCGCTCGAGGTGGAACTGACGCGACGCAATATCCCGTTCGTCAAGTTCGGCGGCCTGAAATTCCTCGATTCCGCGCACGTGAAAGACGTCCTGGCAACCTTGCGCTTCGCCGAGAATCCGCGTGATCGCGTCGCCGGCTTCCGCGTGCTGCAGCTCCTGCCCGGCGTCGGCCCCTCCTTCGCCGGACAAGTGATCGACGCTATGGAAACTGCACTCGACCCTACCATGGGACTTCAGGCGCTGCGTGCCCCTCAACGCGTGGCCGAAGACTGGCCGGGATTCGTAACGCTTTTCGATGAGCTTAGACGTAAATCGTCAAGCTGGCCCTCAGACCTCGAACACGTACGGCTATGGTACGAGCCGCATCTCGAGCGCATTCACGAAAGCGCGGCAGCCCGGCGCGGCGATCTCATGCAACTGGAGCAGATTGCCGCCGGCTATCCGTCACGCGAACGTTTCCTGACCGACCTAACCCTCGATCCGCCTGCGGCCAGCAGCGACCATGCCGGTCCGCCGCACCGCGACGATGACTATCTCTTCCTGTCGACCATCCATTCCGCCAAGGGACAGGAATGGAAGAACGTCTACGTCCTTAACGTCGTGGACGGTTGCATCCCCGCCTGCCTGGGCGCCGGCGAGCGCAAGGAGATCGAAGAGGAACGCAGGCTTCTCTACGTTGCGATGACGCGAGCCAAGGATTCATTGCATCTCATGATGCCGCAACGCTTCTATGTCGAGAACCAGGTCGGACGCGGTGATCGACATGTCTACGGGCTGCGCTCACGGTTCATTCCGGATCACGCGCTCCAGCATTTCGAACAGACGACTTGGCCCGTGGCGGAAACCAAATCGGGCATGGGTGCGAGATCGCGAGCCAGCGTCGATCTGCGTGCCAGAATGCGCGGGGCCTGGAGTTGAGCGGCCCGGCGTTTTCAGCACAGCGCATGCTTGCCGGACAGGAGCCTGAATAACCGGGATTTCGGTTATTCAGGACACCGCAATCTATCGACGATAACGTCTGTACGTGCCCAAGCTCGTCTATCCAAACGCCCGCTCAGCTAGTCAGTCTTGCCTGCCTCGGCCCGGGCGGCTTGTTCGGCGGCATCGAGATCCCCGTCCGCTTCGTCTATCAGCCTTTGCGCCTCGTCGCCTGATATCCCGGTCTTGATCGCAAGCGCCTCTTGGGCCAGCACATCGTCCTTCGCCACGCGGCCCGTGTCGCGTTTTCTCGCCTGGCCAGGCGAAACCGTCTCACCGCTGACGTCGGTGCCATACACGGTTTCCGGCACGGCCTGCCCGTGGTACTCAAGCTCATCACGGTCGAGTTCATCGATGGCCTGGCGCCAATGCCGTTCATGCTGACCGTCAGGTCGGCCCTCGCGTTCCCAGATCTGGTATGCACGCTGCTGAATTTTCTCGTGTCGATCGGCGCCCATGGCGGCCTCCCTGTGCAAGACGATAGGCAACGCGGGAACCGTCAGATCGATCCAGGCATTTCTGCGCGGAACGGAAGATTTTCGGGTCCGCAAGAGAACAGGTCGACTCCCGAAGGATAGGGCTATTCGTTCTTTGTGATCGTGCCGTGGTTCAATTCAATCACGTCGGCGCTGGCGATCTGGCGGGTGAAATCCCTCCGCAGTTCCCCCAGGTCCCGAGAAGTGCGCCGAAGCCGCTGCACCGGATTGGCGTGTCCTCGTCAGGTTCCTCCGGAATGTCCATCCGGATCGTGCCGCAGCGCTTGCAATCCAGCAAATCGTCAAGGCGCTTCCTGACCATCTGGCCAACCTCCCGCAGCCATAACGCTATCAAAGGGAGAGCAAGGAGTCACGGATGAATCATAGCGTCGCATCACCGTGAATGGTCAGTGCGCCACATTGGCCGGAGAACGATCGAGAATTGCAATTCGATCTCCTACAGCCTCAACGATCGCCCGCTTGCCGAATGCGTGCGCGCCTCCGATCGACCCAGCTCATGATAGGCGACGCGCTGACTCCATGGAGAACCACCGAACACAGGACGACGAAGGCAGACAAGGCCCAGATTCGATCCACGTCTTCAAAGTTCGCGCGACTGACGGCAAAGGCGAGATAGTAAATTGTCCCAAGTCCGCGGATGCCGAAAAATGCAACCAGCCCTTTTGCGGCCGTTGGAATCGGCGACGAAGCAAGACTTGCCCAGCCTGACAGCGGTCGGACCACCAACAGGAACAGAAGGCCGACCAGAATATCCCGCCAGCTTAGCGGGGCGAGCAATCCCATCTCAGCGTGGCTCCGAAGACCAGCATGATCAGCACCATCAGGATGCGCTCGATTTGCTCGGAGAACTCGGCCATCGCGGCATGGAATCCATGACCGCGGTCTGTCGCCCGCAACGTCACGGCGGCGATGAAAACGGCCAAAAAGCCATAGCCGCCCAACGCCTCGGTCGCGCCGTACGAGATCAGGGTAACGCCAACCGCGACGAGTCCGTCCCCGGTCTTGGCGAGCTCGAGGCCCGGGATTTTGAACGCCAAAATACCGAAGCACCAACCCGACAGGAAACCGACGGCACCGCCAACGAATATCCGCAGCAGCACGTCGCTCAGGAGCCACTCCTGCCAAGTTGATTGGAACGACGTGGCGGTGAGAGCAATGGCTAGGAGCACGAACGGAAAAGCGGCCCCATCGTTGAGTCCGGCTTCCGAGGTCAGGACAAACCTGACCTCTCCCCCTTCTTCCTCGCCGGGCGGCTTTGCCTGGACCTCGGCCGCAAGCACGGGGTCAGTGGGAGCAAGGGCAGCTCCGATCAGAATGGCTGACGCCAGGGAGAAACCCGCCAGCCTCCAGCAGAGCGCAGCCATGCCAGCGATCGTCAACGGCATGGCGACGACGATCATCAGGAGGGTTGAGACCCAGCCCCGCCAGCTGAGTGGCCTTTTGATCCGGAGCCCCGCGCCCATCAGCGCGACGAGTATGACGAACTCAGTGAGACGCTCGACAACATCGGGTCGATAGGCCGCCCGCACCGCATCTTCCGGCCACAGCAGCGGCATTGCCGCATAGCCCGCCGCCATCGCGACGATTGGCAGGGAAAGCGGCAGCCGCTTCAATAGCATCGGCAGCCAGGCCGTGAGCAGGATCGCAGCGCCGACCGCTGCCGTCGTCAAGGCGTCGTAAGACGAAGGCTCAAACATCACGGCGAAACCCTTCAGGGCGCGACCTGTTCCCCTACCGGGCGTTCGCAGCCGAGAAACCTGCAATGCCGGTCTCGTCTCCATCGACGGAACGTCGGTGGCGGGCGGCCCCCGGCGAAACAACGGCAGCCCGGGCGACGACCCGCACGGAATGCGTCGATCCCATGCTGGTTGGAGCAGTCAGATCCTAAGGGTTCGCAGTGTGATGGAGTAACGATGACGGGCAACCGGCGGAATGCTGTGCTCCCATTCGTCGCGCGACCGTCCGGTCATGAGATAGGCCGACCTCGGTTTGACGGTAATCGTCTTCCGGTCCCATTTCAGGCCGTCCTTGCGGCGCAGCCGGAAACTGCACGCTGCGAGCAACGAGACTCCGGCCACCTCCCCGAATTGGGGCTTGTCTCGATGCCAGCCAATGCCCGCGCCTTCCCGGTACTCATTTATCAACACCTGTTCGAAGGCTTTCGCCGACCGACCCGCGAGTTGGGCGACTTTCTCGCGCAGGGGCATAAGGAATTCCGGGATCGGCGCCGCTTCGACGACTGCCCTTCGGTCGTAGTCGTAACGCAAGCCGAATCCCACCACCCGCCGGTTGGCGAGGTGCCCGTGGAAATCGAAGGGCTTGAAGGGCAATTCCCGAAGCCGGCGGACGAGGTCCGATTCTTCCTCGTCCGATATGAGGTGTTCCCGATACAGAAAGCCGTCAGGCAGACGGTCCTGGCTTGCGAACAGATCTCCCTGCGTCATCGGGGGCGATTGGGCGACAACCGTCGCTTTCCTCTTTCATGAAGCTGGCCCGGCCTTCGCCTACGGAACCCTCCTTCCTTTTCCGGACCTGTATGCCGGAGCGTCTGGATCGAAGGCTGTCCATCCTTCCGCCTCGTAGTCGCGACGCCGCGAATCGAGGTCGACAGCAGTTGACTGTCCGAGAATCCGCTCAGCCATCGGCGCGAGCTCGTCGCTGACTCTAGCAGTTACAAGGGCACCGCCGCGCCGGATTCCCTCTGCGTATACGTGAGCATCCCGCTCGGAAACGCCGGAATCCGTGAGCGCTCCGATGATGCCGCCGGCGACGCCTCCAACCGCCGCTCCTGCCGCCGCCCCGACGGCAGTCGCAGCGAGCCATCCGGCCGCGACGACGGGACCGACTCCTGGAATGGCCATGACGCCGAGCCCGGTCAACAGTCCACCCGCGCCGCCGACAACGGCGCCGATCCCGGCGCCCGCGCCTGCGTCTTCAGCCGCGGCAGATCGATCATCGTCGCGGTACCATTCCTCTGAATTGTTGGCGACGATGCTGATGTCGTCGCTGGGCACGCCCGACGCTTCGAGTTCTCCGACCGCGTCGCTGGCATTATCGTAATCGTCAAAAAGTCCGTTTACGGTTCTCATTTGAAATGCTCCTGGAGATTGTTCACTTGGAGGCGGAGGTGACGTTGCCCTTGTAGTCAAGGGCCACCGACACGCTCTTGCCGTCCTTCCGCGCCTGCCCGCGCCAGATTCCGCTGTCGTCCTTCGCGAGCGCCGAAACGTCGGAGTAGCCCGCTTCCTGAATGCGGTCCTTAGCCTGTCCTTCCGTGAAGCTGTTGGCTCCGGGAAGCGGCGGCTTCCCGCCGTTACCGCTGGCGTCGTCGGTGCCGGAGGCTGCGGGCTGCACAGCAGTGTCGCTCCCGATCGTTTCGATCTTTTCCTGATGCATCTTGAGTGTGGGAAGCGTTTCCCCGCGAAGGCCTTCAGCGCGGCATTGTCGCCGTCCTTCGCATAGCTCTCGAAAAGCGACACCGCTTCCTTGTGGGCGTCTCGCTGCATCTTGACGTACGGCTGATCGAACGATGCGCCCTTGGCATCCTTGAGCTTGTCCAGCTGCGCCTGGTGTTGATCGTCCAGCGCGGTAGGCACGGTAAGATTCCCCTTTTCGGCAATGGCTTTCAGCTTCGTGTTAGCGGCTGTGTGGTCAGTCACCATCGTGTGGGCGAAATCCTTTACCGCCGCGTCCTGCGCCGCGCCGTCGGCGAGTCTGCTGGTCTCGACCTCGAACATGCCGCCGACGGCGGCTTTGTTCACGAAGTCTTGGGAGGTATCGGCGGCGAAAGCCGACCATGAAAGCGCGATGAGCGCCGCTCCCGAAACAGAGGCGATTAGCAGTCGGTTTCTCATTGAAAGATGTCCTCGTTAGCCTTGGGTCGGATTGGTGGAAGCAACAAGTGGCGGCGAGAATGGTTCCGGCCCGGCGCCGATTCATCGCCCCTCCCGATGAGCCCAGAAGCATCCCGGTTCGTTCGACATGCCTCGTGCGGCTGAAAGCCTTCCGACGGTCGATACGGCGTATGAAGGTCGGCGAGTTTAGCGCGCACGGCTTTAGAGCAGCTTTCCGCGATTGGGCAGTTGACGAAGCTGGTTTCCGCGAGACACCGCAGGAGCGGCCTTAGCTCATAGGGTCGGTGACGAGACTGAGCTGGCCTATCGACGCTCCGACACCTTGGCGCGGCACCGCGAGCTTATGGTCGCATGGCGGACTATTGCCAGTCTTCGAAAAGCTTCTGCAGTGCGGCGGGTGAACCTCAATGCAATTTCGTTTCGATCCATCGTCTCACGCCCGAAGCTGCGCCCCAAGGGCCTCAAGCGCCTTCACGTCCTCGGCATACGATGCCGCGTGATCCGGGTCCCGCTCTTGCTGCTGACGGTAGAAGTCGAGCCATTTCGGAAGATCAGAAATCGGGAATGTACCGGATCACGGCCCCGTCGACAGGGTAAACGTTCCCGCCACCAAATCGTATGTCGCTGTTGTCTGCATGTTACCGATATGACGCCAAGTCCTCGTCGCGTGGCTCTCATTTCGGCACGAGGCCGCCTTAATGAATACTGTCTTGGAACTGAATCGCTCAGGCGGGGTTGAAGGGTTCAGGGCCTCGGCAGTCGCGGGGTCTTTTTCGTATAAGGTCGAACATGGAAAAGACTTTCAACCGCATGGCAGAAGCTGTCGCGCGTGCCACTGGGCGGCCTTGGGCTTTTGCCACATGTGTTGCGTCGGTCGTGATATGGGCGGTTTCAGGTCCGTTTTTCGGGTTCTCGGAAACTTGGCAACTCGTGATCAATACTGTTACCACCATCATCACCTTCCTGATGGTTTTCCTGATCCAGAACACGCAGAACCGCGACGGTGCCGCAATTCAGGCAAAGCTTGATGAGTTGATCAGATCCGGAAACGGCAAGAACGATTTTATGGGATCGAGCACTTAACCGAAGCAGAAGTCGAGGAGTTCCGAGAGCTTTGCAAAGACGGCAAGGAGCGCGCAGGCCGCACCAGTCAACGGGCAAAATGCGTGAGGACGATGGCTATGACAACACGTCTCGTTGAGCCGCTTCAGCTTGTGATTGTAAAAAGCCGCCTGATTCACCGAGCAGAACGCGAAAGAGCCTCATCCAGGTCGGCAAGCAAATCTGCCGCCGAGCGGGTAGCTTCCGTTCGCGCGGTATCCATGCCGGGCAGCAGCGACGGCGGTACGCGACTGCTCGAACGCCGTCCCGATACTCGAAGATGCACCATTGGCGGTCCTGGTGCTGGCGCTCTATTGGCCCGAGCGGGCTGTTGCCGTCGTGCGAATGTCGGATAGAAAGTTGATCCAATCGCTGATGGCACGCTTCTGGGTGGAGTTCATCAATCAGGCAATGGTCGAGGGTGCGCAGACCATCGTCGCGCCGCCGGCGCGCTGTCGGCAGCGCAAAGGCAGCAAATTGCCCACTGACGCTCCGCCGACACGAAACCCGCTGGATCAGGGTGATCACCGGTCTGGAAATCAGTGTCATATGAATTTGTGAGGACATGGTCGCGCTAGGACCGACTTGACGAAGCCGCATAGCTGTTTCGCTTCTCATTGTCCTATTCCTGGCGGGAAACGTAAACTTCGTCACTCGCAGAGCGTTTCAGTTTGTCCTTCGGGGTAGAGTACGCAGTGAGAAATCCTGCGTGTTGTCGGTTGGCCGAAAAAGTCCCTGTCTGCCTATTAATCAGCGAGAGCTACCGACCCATCGAACTCCACTGGGAAGCGACGATGGTCGGCACACCGCAGCACCAACAGCTCGATATCCTCCAAAGCGACATTTAGGTGTGCATGGCGACGCCTAAGCATCTCCGCGATGGCAGCCACGTTCACAATCCGACTGGAAGTGATGGCTTCTTCCACGGCAGCACCGACATCGCTGTGCAGTCCATCGTATGATGCGCTGCTCATCTCTACCTCCTTCTTTCGCGACCAGATTTTGTATCCTTTTTCTGAAAATGGCAACCGCAACAATAAAATTATTATAGTAAAAACAACTAGTTAGTATGATGAACCTTAAATGGATAAAGTGGTTAGTTAGTTACAAGCGCTCCTGGAGATGACACGGACATTGACGGCAAATTAGTCTCTTGCTAATTCTTTGATATATGGGGTAATTGCTGATACCATGGAGGCGGTGGTGGCAGAGCTAGAGCGGCAAGAGCGGCTGCAAATTATGCTGACGTCCGAAGAACTGGAAGCGCTCGAGAACTGGCGTTTCGAGCAACGCATGCCAAGCAGGGCGGCCGCTGTCCGCGAATTGCTGCGGAGGGGATTGTTAGCCGAAGGGAAGTTGTTGGCTCCTGGGTCGAAATCAGGCGCCTATGGGGTGCTTGACGCAGCGCCCGATGAAGATTCCTCGGCGGGATAAGTTCACCGTCCAGATATCATTCGCTCAAATGGCGAATGCCCCGCTAACAGGTACGGGCGAACTTGTGCACACCGCGCGGTCGTAGTTGAACGATCCGCTTGTGTGTACGACCTGCCGTAGATATCGCGCCAAGCGGCCAATTCGATCGCCATAGTCGTCCAAGGCCACGAAGGCGCGGTTCCCGTTGCAGCGCCGTTTGGCCGAAAGTTTCTTGCCGACGATCTCCTCGATGACGCAAGCGAGATCGGCGCGCCGACGAAGACGTTAGTCATGGTGTTGGTCCTGTTCGGTGGAACTTCTGGTGGACGAAAGAATTGAGCTGTCGGAGGGCATTCCTGGTGCAGGATTGGTTTTACGTTGTTGCGATCGCCGTCACAGTGGTAGGCATTTTCGCTGCGCTAACCGTAGCGGTATGAATCCGACGCCAGATTTCTTGGGCCACCTGAACAGGGGTTGTCCACTCAGCGCTAAACGGCAGGATACGCCGATGAGGGACAAGGGGCGGTGGAGAAGCGATCTGATCTTGATTGCCTTCATCCTGGGGGTAATAGGACTCGCGTTTTTTGCTCGGCTCTGCGTCCAGTAGTGCCGCTTCGGCCTTGGCGTCGAGCAAAGGGCAGCGTATGGTCATGGCGTTAGAACCAAATGCCTCTGGCACTCCTCGCCCGGTCACGAGCCCCTTCGGTGGCCGGCCTTTTCTCTTTTGCGACGTTTCGACCGTTGCCAATCGCTACGCATGCCGCTTATAGTATGCGCGTCTGTATGAGCATGCCGGCATCCCCTCGAGCCCGGCCGACAGCCTCCCCAATGCCCTTCGGTCGGGCGGTTCGGTTATTCCAAAAGGCGTTGCCCCCGATCAAACTGTCCTAGTGAGGCCTTGCTGTGAGGGATCAACGGTCTGGCCGCCATATTGAGCGGGGGCGGCGAGCGCTAGTATCGGGGGAACGTTATGCCAATGCCGCTATTCTGGACTGTCTATTCGGCGCTCGTCGCCATCAGCGTCTTTATGATGACGGCGGCTTTCACCGCCTACATCTAAAAGAGCATGACGCAACGCGCTGAAGCGGGCCGCGGTTGGCCCTTCAGTGGAATTGATCGCTGCCCGATTGCGGGGCTACCTTCCCGCCGTCGTCGCATGGAACTTGGCACCCGGCCGCCAGCCTCCAGTTTAGCGGCCGGGCCTTTCGTCTTGCACTACCCAAACGGGGATGCGCATCCCCCTCGTGATCGCGATAGTGGTTCGTCTTGCAGCGCTGGCAGGTACAGGTCCCTGTGAGGGCTTGCTGCGGATCCCGCTAGAGTCCACACCAGCGGGGCTCGGCGTAGAGCTTGCGGTACTTCTGGGCTTCGGGAGATCGTGGGCGAGGATGCCGCCCGCAACGCGATGAACTGGTGGCTTGCGGGGCATCTGCGTTTATATTGGGGTAACCATGCCCACTCCTTACCCGTGGATCCACGTAGAAGCGGCGCTCGTGAACGGCCAACGGCGGGCACTATCGGACATGCATCATCTTCCAATGCCAATCGCCTTCGTCATTTGCTTGGCGGTGGGATGTGTTTTCGCGTCCCTTGCCTCAGGCGGGGTCGAGCGCGCGGTAACAGCTGATGAAGGAAGCGCTGTTGATTTCCGCCGAGAACTGACCCGGGATTGGGCGGTTTTTCCATTGAGAAGTGACCCATGTTTGAACCCACCCCTGCTGGTTGATCGCAGGGGATTTTGGAGTGATAGACATGGCGTTACTGAGCGTTATCCGACGCTGGCATCTGCGTGACGGGCATTCGATCCGGGAGATTGCGCGGCGCACGGGACTGTCGCGGAACACGATCTGCAAATACCTGCGATCTGATGAGGTGGAGCCCCGCTTCCAGGTGCCGGATCGGCCGAGCAAGCTTGATGCCTATGCCGAGCGGCTGTCGGCGTGGCTGAGGACGGAGGCGAACAGGCCGCGTAAGCAGAAGCGCACGATCAAGCAGTTGCATGCCGACCTGATGAGCCTTGGCTATGAGGGCTCATATGGTCGTGTGGCCGCCTTTGCGCGGGCCTGGAAGGAAGAGCGCCAACGTCAGATGCAAACGAGCGGGCGCGGCACCTTCGTGCCGTTGGCGTTCGAGCCCGGCGAAGCGTTCCAGTTCGACTGGTCGGAAGATTGGGCGGTCATCGGCGGCGAGCGCACCAAGCTGCAGGTGGCTCACTTCAAGCTCAGCTACAGTCGGGCCTTCATCGTGCGGGCCTATCCGCTGCAGACGCACGAGATGCTGTTCGACGCCCACAACCACGCCTTCCAGGTTCTGGGCGGCGTTCCCCGGCGCGGGATCTACGACAACATGCGCACGGCGGTCGACAGGATCGGCCGCGGCAAGGAGCGGCAGGTCAATGCCCGCTTCTCGGCCATGGCCAGCCATTATCTGTTCGAGACCGAGTTCTGCAATCCGGCCTCGGGCTGGGAGAAGGGGCAGGTCGAGAAGAACGTCGAGGATGCGCGTCACCGGCTAGGCCTCTGGTTGGGCGGACTTGCGGGCGACGGCGGAGGCAACAAAGCAACGCTTCGGTTCTCTTCGACGACACGCGGTATCACGCGCCAGGTTACATAAGTGGCTGCTGCAACGAGGAATAGGCGGATCACTGATGGCCTCCTTTCGAAATCAATGACCGCCGACCGAGATAGTTCCGACGGCCGCCTCGCGAGATGGGACGAAAAAGGTCGGGTAAGAGCCCCGGCTAGGTTCAGAGGGGATCAGCGCCGACCAATGGGAAGCGAATGATCGGCATTCAAACGAAGTACCGCCGTGCAGCAGGCCAAGGGTCGATCCCGCCGACCATAGCGGAGCTTGAGAAGGTCCGCGACCGCTTCATCTTCGTCGGATCCGCGTGGCAAAGCTATGCAGGTTTCGGCAAGCGCTCCCGCTGCAGCCGCTACACTATCACGGCCGATCGCCACCCTGATTTCCTTTCCCTTCGATACAAACAAAAAAGCCCGTCGGCATGACGGGCGACGGGCTTTTCCCAATGTATGGCGCTAGTTGGCGCCGCCGAGCTTCTTTGTAATCTCACAGAAGTCGTTGTGCAGCTTTTCAGAATCGTTGCTGCACTCCTTGGTTATGGTGTCACGGTCTTCCGGCTTCAGAGCCATCCAGGCCGCCTTGAAATCGTCACCCGACTTCATCGTCTTCATGTCCGGGTCCGTGTAAAACGCCCCCATCATTTCCTTGTTGTCCAACGCCGAAGTCGTGCCGCCGGCCGCGAACGCGGCGCCGGTCATAATCGTGAGCGAAAAGGCACCCATAAGGAGCTTCTTCATAGTGGTTCCTCCATCGTGGTTTGGTTTACGAGCAGAACCACAATGGGTCGACACGGCTCGAGTTCCGGTTGCTTCCTTTGAACCAACCTCTTCATCGCGCGTTTCAAGATAGGCGATCCCCGCCTTATGGAGAAAACCATGGACTGGAACCGCATCGAAGGAAACTGGAAGCAGCTCAAGGGCAAAGTGAAGGAGCAGTGGGGCAAACTCACCGACGACGATCTGGATCAAATTGCTGGCAAGCGCGACCAGCTTGAGGGCAAGATTCAGGAGCGGTACGGACTCGAGAAGGATCGGGTTAGCCAAGACATAGACGACTGGTACGGTCGGCAGAGCTGGTAATCCAAGTCAGAAACCCGTCCGGCCGCAGCCGAGCGGGTTTCACCTTGGCGACGCTCAAAAAAGAGGATCCTATCCGCGCGTGGTGCGTCCATCCCCAGCATCAAGAACACCATACGCACCTGACTTCGACCTTGGCGGTAGCAGCCTTCCTTTTTTCTGAACAAAACGCCGCTTGAGGTATCTGGGTGTACTCCCGCCAGCCTTCCCCAAACCGCAGGCTGGGGCAAGGCCCGCCCGCTGGACACCTCAGGCGGGCCTTTCGTACTCACGGGCCGGGCGTAAGCAGCAATTGCACCTCTTCGGCCGTCAGCGTGAGAGTGTAGCGGTAATGCGACCCGTCACCGTATAGGCCCGGTAAAAGAAGCAGGAGCGAGACGATCCCGTGTTTCCCTGGTTGCACCTGATCCGCTGTGACTGGACGGTCGAAAATGATCTTTACTTGGTCGTCGCGCTTTGCCGGCTGCACGGAAATTCGCATTTATGATCCCTCCGCCTGGAGAGGAACGCGGATTTCGCAGGAATGTTGCACCTGACTGAACCGCTGGGATTTTGACGGTCAATCCTTCCCAGAGTTTTCCCGCAATCTCCGAGCCTCCTCCGCCAGAACGGCCCGACTATTGCCCTGCTTCGCTATGAGGTTGCGCACTTGTTGAGGCGTGAGCCCGTTCTGTTGGGCGAAATGCTCGACCTCGTAGTCCTCCGCACCGGAGACGCGGTCCCGGTCCCGGAAGTCACGCTTGCTCTTGTCATCGACCATGGTTTTCCTCCCTACGCCAGCGCGGACATCAACGCCGGTTACGAGATTAAGTTGCGGGCGGGAACAAATCCCGGCCGTCGCCGTCTGGACTCGCCATGGGTTGGAGACGAGTTCTTTTCGACATGCGGCCGTCGAGACGACTCGTATCGGGTCGCTATCTTGCCGTCATCGCACGACCCGGCAAGTTAGAATCGAGCTCTTGGGCCTCACAAAGGCCGCCGGGGAAGCGCGCAAAGCCTTCCTAGCCAGCGAAAAGCGTGCCGCGGTTCGCCGAGCTCAACCGCAACAGTTTCGTCTAGTCCTGCACCCACGCTGGGGGCAGCCGCATGATGTCGGCCCAGGCATTGTCAACGGCGAGGCATATGAGGTGACGGTGAGCGGAACGCTTTAGAAGACTCCGCATTGTGGAGGGCGACCAAATTCGATGGGGAAGGAGCGATGCAGATTATCCGTACGGAAGTGATAGATGCAACCGCAGGAGACGGGAAGCCTGCTACCCGTGTCGTCTTTCGCGGGGAAGGCGGAGACAGTGTCGTGGTCGAGACCACTGGAGAGCAAGGTGACCGCGAGACCGCTATCGAAAAAGCCAAAGCCATTCTCCTCCAAACAGCGGTCTTCGGAGACCCGGACCGTGAAGCTAACAACGGCAACAGCCCGCTCGAGCCAACTGAGCGTCAGCGCCGTGGCGGCCAATGGTTCGTCTTCGAGTACCGGGACGGTGATTCCAGTAGACGTGTGCCGCCGTCGTTGCTCCCGGGCCTGGATGTCGCACGAGAGGAAGCTATCCGCTCGGCAGCAGATTTGCTCCCAGATCTACATGAGGCGCTCTCGCGTTCTGATTGGATGGTCCGGGTCTATGACGACCATGGCGCGCTGCTTTTTACAATCAGCAAGGGTGAAGCCGAGGCCGGGCAGCGAGACGCGCCCTCCTGACCAACGTCTCACGCAACGGCCGGCTGATCGGCGCGGCCAGCGCGCTCCTTGGCGTCTTTGCACAGCTCTCGAAACTTCTCGACTTCCGCTTCGGTCAGGTGTTCGATCCCGATAAAATCGTTCTTGCCGCTTCCGGACCTGATCAACTCATCGAGCTTCGCTTGAATTGCCGCGCCATCGCGGTTCTGAGTATTTTGGATCAGGAAAACCATCAGGAAGGTCACGATGGTAGTGCCAGTGTTGATCACGAGCTGCCACGTCTCGGAGAAACCGAATACCGGTCCCGAAGCCGCCCATATCACGACCGATACAACACATGCCGCAAAGGCCCAAGGCCGCCCGGTGGCGTGTGCGACGGCTTCCGCCATGCGGTTGAAAGTCTTTTCCATGTTCGACCCTATATGAAGAAAGACCCCGGCGACCGCCGAGGCCTGTGTACTTCAAAATACCCGACTAGGCTGCGTTTTCCATCGCGCGCTTATTGGCGCCGCCTTCGCCGAGGGCGTTGAGCGCCTCGTCAGTCGCGGATTCTTCTTCCAGCGTCGCTTTGAGCAGTTTTGCGGCGTCCTTCATGCCGAGCTGTTCTGCCCAGGCGACCAGCGTACCGTACCTAGCGATCTCGTAATGCTCCACCGCCTGCGCGGCGGCGATGAGACCAGCGTCGATCGCCGAGGAGCCGTCGTATTCTTCGAGGATTTCGGATCCTTCCTCGATGATGCCGTCGATTGCCGGGCACGTTTTGCCACGAGCGGCCTTGCCCATGGCATCGAAAATCTGTTCCAGCCGTTCGACCTGACCCTCGGTCTCTTCCCGATGCTTCTGGAATGCCGCCGACACTTCCTCGGATTCGGCTCCCTTCGCCATCTTCGGAAGGGCCTTCAGGATCTTCTTTTCGGCGTAGTAAATGTCCTTGATGCCATCGAGGAATAGGTCGTCCAACTTTTTGCTGGAAGCCTGTGTTTTCTTGGTGGTCGCCACAGCGCTCTCCTGAGGTTGTTCGCCTTCTTGAACGAAGGCACACCTCAACCTTGGCCGAACCATTAAGTTCCGGGTCGGCGCTCCCGTCGGGATGAAAATCATGCGCCCGTGAGGTGGCGTAATATGGACCGATAGCGAAATCCGATTCGAAGGCCGTTACTACCCTCACGCTCTTGGCCAGCGTGCAGGTATCCGTTCCGAATCCGCTGTTGCCTTGCATCCCGTGGCAGTACCGAGCGTTCCGCTTGCAAGACCGGATTTCTCCTAAGGTCCGGCCTCAAAAGCTGCGGAACCTGATGTCGTTCCGTGCGTATTCACGAACCATACCGGAGCAGCCATGCCTGACGAGAAGAAGCCAGCCGAATGCAGTGACGAAAGTCTCGTCGCGGCCGCCGAGCGTGCGCAGCTCGCCTACGTCAGCGACAGCGAGCCGGGCATCCGTAGGAAGGGCGCGCCAAAGCATTTCTGGTACGTCGGTCCGAAAGGCAACAAGCTGAAGGAAGGCACAACAGTCCAGCGCATACGTGCACTCGCCATCCCGCCAGCCTGGACGGAGGTTTGGATCTCGCCTGACGCGAACGGACATATCCAGGCTACGGGACGCGATCAAAAGGGCCGCAAGCAGTATCGGTACCACCAGGATTGGGCGGCCGAACGCGACGGCGAGAAATATTCCAGCATGATCGAATTCGCGGAGGCGCTGCCGCGCCTGCGAGTTCAGATCGACGACGACCTTAGACGTCACGGCTTGCCGTTCGAGCGCGTGGTCGCTTCCGTCGTCTGGCTTCTGGACAATACCATGATCCGGGTCGGCAACGCGGCCTATGCCCGCGACAACAAGAGCTTCGGGCTCACCACCCTGCGCGACCGCCACGTCGACATAACGGGTGCCCGCCTGCGTTTTTCCTTCAAGGGCAAGTCGGGCAAGGAATGGAAGCTGAAGCTTGTCGATCGCCGCATTGCGCGCGTGGTGCGAGGCGCTCAGGACATTCCCGGCCAGAAACTGTTCCAGTACATCGACGAGGACGGCGGGAGAAGGCCGGTGCGGTCACAGGATGTCAACGCATACATCCGCGAAGCGGCTGGCAACGGTTTCAGCGCTAAGCATTTCCGGACATGGGGCGGCACCATCCACGCCGCCTCGTTGTTGGCACAAACCGAAAGGCCCGAGAGCGGTACCGCACGGAAGAGAGTGCTCAACCGCGTCATCGACAAAGTAGCCGATCGGCTGGGCAACACGCGCACGGTCTGTCGCCAATGCTACGTGCACCCCGCGGTGCTGACGGCGTGGCTAGACGGAACGCTGCTTGTCGAAATGACCCACGCGAACAAAGGCAAGCGCCCCATCGCCCAATTGGACGATGAGGAAGCGCAGGTTCTTCGCTGGCTGAAAAGTCGCCGAATCTAGCGCAGCCGGGGTTGTCGGCGGCGGACGAGCCTCTTCGTCGCCGTTCCCTCGTCTTCGCGTACAGCAGCGGTGTCTCCTCAGCGGTCCGTGCCGCCTAACACTGGAGATCACCATCGGTCTCGGCGATAGCAGCACTTCTTTTGTGATAGCCGTAGCGGCTCCATAGTTGCTCGAGCTGAGGCAAATTTGTCGGCTATTCTCCGGTAGAATTTCAACCAGCGGAAAGCTTAGCAGACCCGCTTTCGAACATTTCAGGCGATGAGTCGAGGATATTCCTGAACCAGGATCGCGGCACGTATCGCTGCCTAGGGCTTCAGGTTAAGACGGATTGCCTCGACCTCCTTCCTGGTGCTCGTGTCAGGCAGGATGCTGGTCGCTCTTGGATTGGGCGCGGGCTTCTCCCCGGTATCGCGGGGTGGCTGTCCTTAGGGTCGGCGGTAGGTCGCGTCGGCCGATTTTCGGGTTTGGGCGTCGTCGGCATCGTGGAAACTCCCTTTCCTCCACAACAGACGGGAGAAGGAGCAGTTCCCTCCCCGTTCGAGGCAACCTCCATCAGCCACCCGCGATTCCCAAGAATGCCAACGCCAGGAACGTTGCGAAAAGGACAAAATGCGTCATGCCCTCGATCGCATTTGTCTCTCCGTCGTTCAGGTTGATCGCGGCGACGACCAGTGTAATGGCGGCCAGAACCGTTTGAACCGGGGTCATCGCCATGTTTATGGCTGGCCCCATACCAGAGCGGCAGCCTCGATCACGGGAACGGTGAGTATGACAGTCGAAAGGGACGCGCCCAGGGCGATGTTGATCACGACTTGCATCCGGTTTGACAGCGCCGCCCGCAAGGCAGTGAACATTTCCGGTGCCGCCGACATCGTCGCGACGATCAGGGCGGCAATGCCGAGCGGCGCGGAGATCGCCCGCAGGCCCGCGGACATGAAGCCCGACATCACCTCCGCCAGAAGGCCGACCAACACGATTTCGCCAATGAGGAAAAACAACGACGGCAGGAAGGGCTCGTCAGCGAGCTTCCTGTTGCTGGCGCGCTTCTTGTCCGGATAGCTGTAGTTGAAGAAGTAGCTATGCGCGCCGATCTGGTTTCGCAGGAACACCCAGTAAAGGACCACCATCGCCAGAATGGTGAAGACCGAATAGGCGTGCCATTGGGCGCTCGGCACGAATTCGGGCACCACCATCGAGATACCCATGGCGGTCATGATCATGGCGCCATAGGTCTTGCCTGAATCGTCATTGTACGGTTGTTCTCCGAACTTCCAGCCGCCCAACAATGCGGATAAGCCAAGGATTCCGTTGATATCGAGCATGACCGCGGAAAAGATCGTGTCCCGGGCCAACGTCGGAGATGACGCTTCGGTCATGATGATGAGAAGGATGACGACTTCCACGAGCACCGCCGATAGGGTCAGGATCATGGTGCCATACGGATCGCCGACCTTTGCTGCGAGTACTTCAGAGTGATGAGCGATACGCACCGAAACGGCAACAACCGCTACAATCAGCAGGACGGCCACAACTAGCGCCGCGATCGCGCCTTGTGTGAGAAGTTCGGCTTTGAAGACGAAGGCCAGAAAGCCCAGCACGATCACCGGAACAAGAACCGCTTCGCGTCTGACGGTCTCGTTTGGATCGCTCTCTGATTCCGCCATGCGTCTTTCCTGAGGGTTCGGGCGTTCCCTCCGTCCGATCGGTTCGCCCCGTCTGTCCTACGCCACAGGGGAACACCAGGACGGCTCCGCGTTTCCGCAGGCGCTGTGTACGGAGTGTCAGACGCGGTCAGATTCGAAGCGATGCCGCTTGCGCGTTCCCCGACTGGAAATGTGCGCAAGCGGCATTTGAAAATTTAGCGCAACAAGGCGATCAAAATGATAATCGGGATCGGAACGCCAAGTATCCAGAGGAGGATCGAACGCATTTCGTTTTCCTTTGCTGGGTGTGGATTTGACGTTCCATCTCAAGGCATGCGGTCGAACCACCTGGGGATCACCGTTCCTTCGTCGCGATGCCTGCCGCCCATGCCGGCGGCCCAGAATGCGGCGGCCGCGCTGATAGCCAACGAGGCAGCGGTGACGAAAGCTGCAATCACGGCAAAGCGTTTTGCCCGCTTCGCCTGCTGTTTGGCTTCTTCTGCGGCCTGCTGGGCACTAGTAACCATCGTGTCGACCCGCGCTTTGGCTTCGTCTGGAGGAACGTCTGTGCGTGCGGCGATGACCTGCGCCAGATAGGTTCGGTCGGCCTCGGGAATATCGCCTTGTGCGATACCGCGGGCGACGATCGCCATCACCTCGTTGCGTGCATCCACAGAGGTGCTTGCGTCCGGCCGTGTGGTCCGAAACGCAGTGTCGACAGCGCGAGAGAGAGGATTCACTCCTTGGGCGGCGTCGGCCATCTTTTCGACCGCCGCTTGCGCGGCGCCGCCTACAGCCGTTGCCGCGGTGCTTGCGGCTCCGCCCGCAGTCAGCGCCAGTATGGAAGCTCCGAGCAGCACGCCAACACCCCACACGACGAGACCATGTATGCCGTCTCGTACGTCGGATTCATGCTCGGTCGCGTCGTGGAGACGGCGCCGCATCCGCCCCGTGACGTATCCGCCCGCCATGAAACTCGAGACTTGAACCCAGACGAGCCAAAGCCCCAACGCGATAGCCAAGCCAACTGCCGACATGCCCGTGTTGTCGAAGGGCGACGTCAGCGACAGTCCGATAGCGGAACCGAAAGTGATGAGCACAAGCGAAATCGCCGAGGCCATCACCGCACCTGCAATAACTGCAGGCCAATCCATATAACTTCCGGAATCCGCATCGGCGGCGGCAACGATCGCAGTCTCTTCTTCCATGATGGTCATGATCTCATCCTTTGCACGGCGCCAAGCATTGCGGTTCGAAACGATGAATGCCGATCATAGGTTCAGCGCAGTCCGAGGAAGGACAGGATAAACATGATGATCACGATCAATCCCACGAGGTAGATGATGCCGTTCATGATGACGCCCCTTGTGCAAATTCGTCGCGAAGGAACGCCGCTCCCGGCCCTTGGTTCCGCAAGATGTACGCGAGGCGGCTGCGGAAAGGGGTCGCTCCACGTCGCGACCAGCCTTGGGAACCAACCGCCTTGGTCGACATTCAATCGACCGATCAACTACAGGAGGCGGGAATGGGGTTTTAAACTCTTCAATCGCGACGCCAAGAAAGAAAACATAAAAAGGAAAGCGCGCGACACGCGGACAAACGCAGGCGCTGCTCCGGCCATCGCCGCCCATTCGAAAGACGGCGGGTCGGGTGGCAAGACATCCGAAAGCCGGGCGGCGGCGCACAAAAAGGCCACCTTGGACAGGGACATGCCGCATGTTCCTTAATGCGGCTTCCCCATCCAGTCGGGCCGCATGCCAGCACAAGGGAGCAGGCTGGTCTGTAGTGCATTCCTGCTTTGGAGCAAGCCGGCGTGGTGCGCACGGCACGGGCCATATTCAATGAAACGGCACCTCGATCTTCGTACCGGACGCCCGGTCTGGTACGCGTACAGGACGCCGCAAGTCCCCACGGAAACGCTGGTCCGGGACTGCGAAGCCGATGTCGTCGTAGTCGGAATGGGCATTTCCGGCAGCATGATCGCCGAGGCGTTGTCAGCCGAAGGGCAATCGGTGATCGCGATCGACCGCCGTGGACTGTTGCGAGGCTCCACATCGGCGACTACAGCACTCGTTCAGTTCGAGATCGACCAGCCGATTACGAAACTTGCGCTGATTGCCGGAAAGGAAAAGGCCGAACGCGCCTGGATTCGCTCGCGGCTCGCCGTCGAAGGACTCAGGGCGAGAATTCAGGACATAGGCATCGAATGCGGCCTCGCGGAGCGTCGTTCGCTATATCTCGCTGGCAATGTGCTTCGTGGTTCGAGCCTTCAGTCGGAAGCCGATGCGCGTCGATCCGCGGGCCTCGACGCCACCTATCTTACGAGGTCGGAGTTGGGATCGCGCTACGGCATCGACCGCGAGAACGCTATTGAGTGCCATGGCAATCTAGCGCTTGATCCCCGCCGTCTGACCGCCGGCCTGTGGCGGGCCTGCCTGTCCCGCAAAGCGCGGGCTTTCGCCCCAGTGGAGGCTGTGTCCTTTTCTCATTCGGCCGACCATGTCGAGGTCGGAACGGCCGCCGGCCCGGTTATTCGAGCCGGGGTGTGCGTTCTGGCGACGGGCTACGAACTTGCAGTCGGCGTACCTGGCAACGGGCACAGGGTGATATCGACCTACGCCATAGCCACCAAGCCGCAGCCGACCAAGCTGTGGCCGACTCAAGCGTTCGTCTGGGAAGCCTCCGATCCCTATCTATACATACGAACCACCCACGACGGGCGCGTCATTTGCGGGGGCGAGGATGAAGAGTTCGAAGACGAGGCCCGCCGCGACGCCCTCATCTCCCGGAAGGCCGCCACTATCGCAGGGAAACTCAAGGCGCTGTTTCCGGCTCTCGACGCCACCCCGGACTACACATGGGCGGGTGCGTTCGGATCGACCGGGTCCGGTTTGCCGATTATCGCGACTGTTCCGGGGAAACCGCGCCTTTTCGCAGCCATGGGCTACGGTGGAAACGGTATCACTTGGTCACGCATAGCGGCGGAGCAGATCACGGCGGCGGTAACGGGCCGGGAGGATCGCGACACCGACCTCTTCGGGTTTCCACCATCGTCGCGACTCTGATGAGCGTCGTCCGCCCACATGAAAACCTCATCTTCCTTCGCGTCGGACACACATCCGCGCCAAAGGCCTTCCAGCCCGGAATAAACGCTCCCATGATTTCCAGAATCAAAAGCCCGCCCAAGGCGGTGATTGCCGGGCGGGCTTTGCTCAACTTGCCGGGAGGGAATCTGGCAAGGGAGCGAGCCCAAAACGACCAGCATCGATTTTCGTTCCACGCGGCGAAAGTTGGTCTGCTTGACCTTGGTCGACAACGGCGGGATCGGTGGCGGCGTCAATCGCTGATCTTTGCTTGACTCCCGCGCTTCACAAGCGGCCGGCGCTGAGCCATCGATACCGTTCAGACGCGAAGCAAACGTATCCCCAAACAGGCTCTCCGCATCGGAGCCGACACACGCTGGCTACGGGGTGCCATAGCCATGAGCGGGTTTGCGCGCCTGATATCAGGACAATTCGTGGAGCGGGACATATTCCATCCACGGTCCGGTCTTCCCCAAGTGAGCCGCTTCAGTGTCGCTGACGCCGAGGGAGGAAGGCCAAAGTTACAATTGATGAAATTCCTGCAATCAACGCGATGGCACCGAGCGGGCGCACAGCCGAGTCCTTCGTGCCGGAAATGTCCAAAGATATTTTTCCCGTCGCAATGGGCGTCAAATCGCGATGGTTTCTGAACCGGACGGCGACAGCGCGCGTGATCTCTGCACCGAACAGGAATATCGCGGAGGAATAGAATACCCATAGCAAGAGGACGATGAGGCTTCCTGCGGCGCCGTAGGACGAGGCTATCGCGCTGGTTCCCAGGTACCAACCGATCAGGGATTTGCCGACGGTGAAAAGAATCGCGGTGACGGCCGCGCCGAAGCGTACGTCGCGCCACGATAGCGCGCGATCCGGGAGAATCTTGAAGATCGCGCCGAAAAGCAGAGCGACCAGGACGAGCGAGACCAATGTGTTCGCGACCGACAGCAGAAATTCTCCGAAGGGCAGTCGGGATGTCATCATGCCGCCCAAGGCCGAGACCGCAGCGCTGGCAGCCAGCGAGACCAACAGCAGGAAGCCGAGCGATGCGACCAGCCCAAGGCTCGCTGCGCGGGTCCGCGCTAGGCTCAACAGGGACGTTCTTCGCGGTGGGACTTTCCACATGAGGTTGAGCGTGGATTGCATTTCTCCGAACACCCCGGATGCGCCGACGAGCAAGGTGACCACGGCGACGACGGAAGCCATAAATCCCTTGTGCCCGGACGCGTTCTCGACTGTCGTTTTCAAAAGATCGGATCCTTGAGGACCGAGCAGGCCCGTCAGTTGGGCAGATATCGCGATCTCGGCAGCGTCTCTTCCCGTGGCAAAGCTAGCGACGCCGAGCACAATCAGGAGGATGGAGCGAGTGATGTCGCGGCGTAAAAAGCCATAGACGCCGAATGACTGAGAGCGCCGTCGTCGAAAAATGCCGCAACCGCAGAACGGACAACGGTCCACAACTCCGCGCTCGCAATTTTCATCAACCTCTCCGGACGTTGGCTATCGCCATTAAGTTGCTCGACGAGAACTTGGTTCCGTGTCAACTCGCCGATCGCCCTCGTACACCAAGTCGGCGATGTCCGATGCCTTCGAGCTCCAAGGAGACACTATCGACGGACCGATTCTAGTGTTTGGTCCCGAGGCCCGGCTAGATTTGCCGTGTCACGTTCGAAGCGCTCCCGCGGCCGACACTACGGCACCAGGCGCGCCAAGGGCATTTCGATCGTCAGCGACAGCCCTTCCTCTCTCCAGTCCCTGGAGATGGAACCGTCAAGTCCCACCAGTACTGCTTTCTCGAGAGCGGTGCCAAAACCCTCCCGATCCCGGTCCTGATTGACTATCGCATGAGCAGCTGCCTGCTCCTCCCAGCAGACGCGTAAGGTCTCATCCCTCGTCACCGAAATTTCAACCGCCAACCGACCTTCTGGCGTAGAGAGCGCGCCGTATTTCGCCGCGTTGGTGGCCAATTCGTGAACCAGCAGGGCAAAAGACGTCAGCGCTTTCCCCGACAGCGCGGCATCCGAACCGGTGATGGTTATGCGCGGCGCCTGCTCGAACTCGTGCGGCGAAAGGATCGCTTCCAGCAAAGCCGCGACGGTCGTGGAAGATCCCGCGAGCTGGTTCTGTCGCAAATCCGGAAGAGTAAGGGCGTGGGCATCCGCCAAAGCCTTCAGCCGTGATCTCAGGTCGGCCGAGAGCTCTTCGACGCTGCGAGCGTTCTTCGCGCTGAGGGAGATCAGTCCGGACGTAAGGCTGAACAGATTCTTGATGCGGTGGTTGATCTCGCGCAGCAGCACGTCCTGCTGCGCCCTGGCATCCTTGTGCAAGGTCAGGTCATGCGTGAGCGTCAGCAGGAATTCGTCCTTGCGGCGGCCAGCTTCCTTGAGCGCTTCGGCTTGCGCTTCCAGCTCGTCCCGTTGCGCGGCGATCTGCTGGCGCTGGCGATAAAGCTGGAAGAACACGTCCGCCTTGCTCCGCAGAATGTCCGTCTCGATCGGCTTTTGGATGAAGTCCACCGCGCCGGCCTCGTAGCCGCGAAAACGCCGCTGGCCGTCGGCCGTTCCCGCCGTCACAAAAATGATCGGGATATGCCTGGTTCGTTCATTGCCGCGCATCAGTTCGGCCAGTTCGAAACCGTTGAGGCCGGGCATCTGCACGTCGACGAGTGCCAGAGCGACGTCGTGGCGAAGAAGAAGTTCAAGCGCTTCGTCTCCTGAACGCGCCTTCAGCAAAACAAGGTTCTCGCGACGCAACAAAGCTTCGAGGGAAAGGAGATTTTCCTCCAGATCGTCGACCAGAAGAAAGTGAACGGGTGGCATGATCGATCTCAAACCTTCTGCAAGTGCGCGGCGATTTCCGCGAGAGCCATCACTTGGGCCCCGGGACACAGACGGATTGCCGCTTCAGGCATTGCGCGTGCGAAAGCATGGTCCGGACGCTGAACCAGCGCCACGCCGCCCAGTTCGAGGACGGCCCGCATACCCTTCGCGCCGTCCTCGTTGGCCCCTGTGAGGACGATCGCGATCAGCGCCGGGCCGTAAGCATCGGCCGCGCTTTCGAACAGGACGTCTATCGAAGGCCGGGAGAAGAGCACAGGCTCGTCGCTTGAAAGCGACAGGCTTTTGTCCGGCTCGACAAGAAGATGATAGTCCGCCGGGGCGAAATATACCGTCCCTCCGACGATCGGCTCCTTGTCGTCCGCCTCCCGGACCTGAACCTTACATTTCGCCCTAAACAGCTCCGCCAGGACGCTTCGCCTGTCGGAAGGCACGTGTACGACCACCATGACGGGGAGCCTGAACTCCGTAGAAAGCGCGGGAAGGATGGCGGAAAGCGCTTCCAGCGCTCCCGCGGACGCACCGATCACCACTGCCTCGGCTTGAGCCGTCATCATGCGCCCCGCTTCTGATAGATTTTCTCTTCCCGAACGAACTCGTCGAAGGATCCGGCGTATTGCGAGAAGCGCAGACTCTCCTTGGCCCCAAGCCCCAAGAACCCCTTGCGGGCGAGAGAGTCCTTGAACAGGCCGACCGCACGGTCCTGCAGGTCCCGGTTAAAATAGATGAGGACGTTGCGACAGGATATCAGGTGCATTTCGGCAAAGACGGCGTCCGTCACCAGGCTGTGGTCGGAAAAAACCACGTTCCGACGCAGGCTCTTGTCGAAAGATACCCTGCCGTAGGCGGCCTGATAGTAGTCGGACAGAGACGACCTGCCGCCGGACTTGCGGTGGTTCTCCGTGAACAGCCGGACGCGGTCGAGCGCGAAGATCCCCCTCTCCGCGGCGTGCAGCGCCTCCTGATTTATGTCGGTGGCGTAGAAGATGGTTCGCTCTTCCAGTCCCTCCTCACGGAAAAGGATGACGAGCGAGTACAGCTCTTCGCCGCCGCTGCATCCGGCGATCCAGACCTTGAGCGAGGGATAGGTCTTCAGGTGCGGGACGACCTTTTCGCGCAAGGCGCAGAAATAGCTCGGATCGCGAAACATCTCGCTGACCTGAACCGTCAGGTAGCGCAGAAGCCGCGGCAGCATCTCCGGCTCGTGCATCACGCGTTCCTGCAATGCGGAGAAGTTCGCAAATCCCAGCTGCTCGCGCGCCTGACGCAGCCGCCGCTTGATCGATGCCATGGAATAGTTGCGGAAATCGTAGTGGTACGTGATGTAAAGCGCCTCCAGCAGAAGCCGGATCTCGATATCCTCGACCTTTTCGGCTGAATGGGTTTCCGTCACTTCGGCATCCAGACGCGTACGAGGGACAGCAGTTTCTCGACGTCGAGCGGCTTGGCCATGTAGTCGTTTGCGCCGGCGTCGATGCATCGCTTCTGGTCGTCGGGCATCGCCTTGGCGGTCAGGGCGATGATCGGCAGTTTCTTCCAATCGGGGTTTTTGCGGATTTCGCTCGTAGCCGTCAGCCCGTCCATCACGGGCATCATCACGTCCATGAGGACAAGCTCGATGGCTGCCTCAGGGTTGCTTCGAGCCTTCTCGAGAGCGTTCAGGGCTTCTTTCCCGTTGCGGGCGATCTCGACGATCGCGCCCCGCGGCTCTAGAATGTTGGTCAGGGCGTAGACGTTGCGGACGTCGTCTTCGACAACCAGAATGCGTCGTCCCTCCAGCAGCGCGTCCCTGTGCCGTGCCTTGCGGATCATCCTCTGCTGTTCGTCGGGCAGTTCGGATATCACCTGGTGGAGGAACAGGCTGACTTCGTCGAGGAGCCGCTCGGGCGATTTCGCCCCCTTGATGATGATCGATTTCGAATACCGACGCAGGCGCTGCTCGTCGTCAAGGGCAAGCTCCCGGCCCGTATAGACGATCACGGGCGGAAAAGAGTAGGCGCTTTCCTGACTGAGCGTCTCGAGCAACGAATAGCCCGACGCGTCCGGCAGGGACAGGTCGAGCACCATGCAGTCGAACGTTTCCCCCTGGAGCAGCTCGAGGCACTCCGCGGCGGTGCCGGCGGTTACTGTTTCGACGTCGTGGGACGACAGCAGTTTCGCAACTGCCTCTCGCTGCACTTGGTCGTCCTCGACGATGAGGACCCGGTGCATGCGCTGCGACAGCCGGGCCTCCAGCTTCTGCAAGACATCGACCAGCTGTTCGCGCTTGACCGGCTTGATCTCGTATCCGACAGCGCCCAGCGAAAACGCCGTCTCGGCATGGTCGTCGGCGGAGACGACATGAATAGGAATATGACGTGTCTTGACATCGCGCTTCAGTCGGTCGAGCACTGAAAGCCCCGACTCGTCAGGCAGGCCGACATCGAGAACGATCGCACTAGGCATGAATGCCTTGGCAAGGTCCAAAGCCTCTTCCGCCGTCGCGGCAACCAGGGACCGGAAACCCATTTCGCGCGACAGATCGCGAAGGATGGCCGCGAAAGTGTCGTCATCCTCGACAACGAGCAGAATGCGTCTTTCGTCTGGGGGCGAGCCTCGGTCGTCATCCAGCTTGTGGGAAGGCATGATCGGTGCAACGCGCGGCTGTTCTCCGTGCGAGGTCTCCCCGACCATCCCAGAGGCTTGAAACTCACGCGACGGAATCTTGGATGGGTCGTAAACCGCGGGGACGAGGACGGTGAACGTGCTGCCCCGGCCCGGCTGGCTTACCAGGTCGATCGTGCCGCCCAGAAGTCGGACGAGCTGCCGTGAGATCGAGAGGCCCAGTCCGGTGCCGCCGTATCTGCGGCTGATCGTGCCGTCGGCCTGGTGGAACGCCTCGAAGACCAGTAGCTGCTGTTCCTTGGCGATGCCGACGCCCGTGTCGGACACCGCGAAGGCGATCCGGCCGTCGGCGCCTCGGCCGATCGACAGTTTCACCTCTCCGGCTTCAGTGAACTTGAAGGCGTTCGACAACAGGTTCTTGAGAACCTGTTCGAGGCGTTGGGGGTCCGTTTCGATAGTCGGCGGAGTTTCCTTCGAGACGTCTATCCGGAATTCCAACGCCCTGTCGGCGGCGACAGGCTGAAAGAGCTGCCTGAGATTGTCGGCCAGCCGCTCGACCGCGACCGGCTCCGGCCGGATCTCGACGTGGCCGGCCTCAATCTTGGAAAGGTCGAGAATGTCGTTGATCAGGTTCAGCAGGTCGTTGCCGGAGGACTGAATCGTCTGCGCGTATTTGACCTGCTCGGCGGTGAGGTTGTCGTCGGGGTTGTCGGCAAGGAGCTTAGCGAGAATGAGGGACGAATTGAGCGGCGTTCGAAGCTCGTGCGACATGTTCGCTAGGAAGTCCGACTTATAACGGCTGGCCTGTTCAAGCTCGCGCGCCTTCAGCTGAACCGAGGCGTTCACCCGCTCCAGATGGTCGCGTTGTGTTTCCAGCTGCTGCGCCTGCTCCTCGAGCTGCGAGTTCGTCTGCTCCAATTCGACCTGCTGCTGCTCAAGCCGGGCCTGCGAATCTTTGAGCGCCCGACCCTGTTCTTCCAGTTCCTCATTGGAGACGCGCAGTTCTTCGCTCTGCGTCTGCAGCTCCTCGGACTGGCGTTGCGTTTCCTCAAGCAGGTTCTGGAGCTCATCCCGATACTTGGCCGACCGGACCGCAAGGCCGATGGCTCCGGACGCAGCCTCTAGCAGCGCGTTCACTCTCTCGTCGGCGGGACGAAGGAAACCGAGTTCGACGACCGAGTTGACGGTGTCGTCGACGCCTGCTGGAAGAAGTGCCAGATGCCGCGGTCTGTCATGCCCCAGAGCCGAACCGAAGGCGAGATAGCCTTCCGGAACCTCGCCGACGAGGATGGAACGACGCTCCGCCGCGGCTTGCCCCAGGAGACCCTCCCTGAGCTTGAACTTCGTGAGAACATTCGCGCCTTCGGGAACGCCATAGGTCGCCGTGCGCCGAAAGACCTCTCCGTCGCCGACGAAAAGCGCTCCCGCCACGCCGCCCGCGTAACCCGCCAGGAATTCGAGTATGCTGTTGCCGAGCCGTTCGACAGGCTGGTCGCCCATCATGGCTGTTGCCAAGCCAACCTGGCCCGACTGCAGCCACTCCTCGCGACGACGCCCCAGCGTCGCCCGGCGCATCAGCAACGCGATAGCGCCCGTCAGCAGAATGCCGAGCAGCCCGGAAAGGAAACTGGTAGCGAGGGCGGTCTTCTGGGAGCTGTCCATGTCGGCAAGCCGCTGAGCCCGAAGCCGCTCGACCTCGTCCGCCATCGCGGAGAGCTGGCTGCGAATCGCGTCCATCTCCGCCTTGCCGCGATCCGAATTGACGATCGCCAACGCAGGCTCGAGCCCCTGACTGCGTCGAACGTCTATCGTTTCCTTGAGTTCGGCGAGCTTGGCTTCCACATGCATGCGTAGCTGGGCCACCCTTGCCTGCTGCGTCGGACTATCCAAGGTGAGCTGTTGAATTTCGTCGAGCTTTGGCGGAATGGCCCGAAGGGCGGCCTCGTAGGGGTCTAGATATCGTTCGTCGTTCGTGAGCAGAAAGCCGCGTTGTCCCGTTTCGGCGTCCTGCGCCATCGACAGCAGTTCATCGAGAGCGACGATCACGTCGTGCGAATAGGTGATGCTTTGGTTTCCCTCGCGCAGCGTCTGCAGATTGAAATAGGCGACCGCGCCGCTGATCAGGAAAAAAACCAGAGCAGCCGCCAGACCCAACGCGACTGGCGGGTCCAGGCCGAGGGTCCGTTTGGAGAAATCGGTCGAGCGGACGGACATCATAGGCTACTCGCTACAAACGAAGTTAAAGGCCGAAAAACTGACGGCAGGCGGTAGGGCGCTGTCGTTGTGACAGACTGGCACGAGGATGCCTAGGGCGTTGCGTCGGCTCGCTCATCCAGAGAACCTTCTGCACGCGCCGCAAAAGTTCCTCGGCCCCTGATGGCACATCTCGTCTCGCTCGGGTCCGTTTTGCTCGCGAAGGACTATTCGGATACGGGAGCGTGGACAATTTGCGGGCTAAGCTTTTGCCGGATCATGGCGGCTACCGTTTCGGGCAGATAGGGCTTGGTGAGGAACGGCACGTCGTCGGAAAGCTCGCCGCTCTCCGCCACCTGTTGGCCAGAGGTGACGATGACGAAAATCCCAGGCCAGGTTTTCTTGATTCGCCGCGCCAGGCCAATTCCGTCCAGGGTGCCGGGCATTTGAATGTCGGTGAAGACGGCGAAGATGTCGGGACGGGAGCCTAGCACTTCCAATGCCTCGTCGGCATTGCTGGCCTCGTAGACCATGAACCCGGCGTCGGTCAGGAAATCGACTGCGAATATCCGCAGCAGCGGCTCGTCGTCCACGACGAGGATTGCGATAGTTTGTTCGTTCAAAATAAAGTCCCCCTTAACCGCCATGAACGCCCGCACGGATTGTTGGTTCCAAACAATCTTAAGCCGCCGAGAGATTTTAGCTCGCCCGGAAACAAGAAAGACAAGACGCTCGAAATTCGCAAATTCGTTGTTATCCGAGGTCGACCCTACTTCCGATATTGCCATGCCGAAGTCGATGGTGGCGCGAACCTGCGCTGCAGGAGACGTATAGCGCGGGCTCGCCTGAGGACGGAACAAAGCGCACGTGTTTCCGTTTGCGCCTGATGGACGAGTTTGAACCGGCTGTTTCTCCCGATTTGCTGCCGTTTGTGCGAGCTTTGAGCAAAAGAGATCGATTGTCGGTGGCGGAAATCACGCTGCTGAACTCACTTCCATTCCGGAAAGTCGCCTTCGTTCCAGGTGCGGAAATCATCGCTGAGGATTCGCGGCCAGGGGAAAGCTGCATGGTCATGCGCGGGTTCGCGGCGCGTAGCCACTATTTGCGAAACGGAGGTCGCCAGATCACCGCGCTGCATGTGCCAGGGGACTTTGTCGATCTCCACGCCTATCTTCTCAAGGTCATGGATCACGGTGTCGCAGCGATCAATTCCTGTGAAGTCGGGTTCACTTCATACGATTCGATCCGCCGCGCCACCGAACAGAGTCCCCATCTCGGCCGTCTTTTTTGGCTCTCGACGGTGATCGACGGCGCGGTCCAAAGAGCTTGGATAACCTGTATGGGGCGCCTGTCGACTAAACAGCGGATCGCCCATTTCCTCTGCGAACTGTATCTCCGACTGGAGGCTGCGGGCATCGCGTCCGACAATCGATACGCGTTGCCGCTGACTCAGACGCAGCTTGGCGACCTCCTGGGCTTGTCCGTCGTGCACATCAACCGCAAACTGCAGGAACTTCGGTCGACCCGCCTTGTCGATTGGAAAGGCGGGATGGTCTTCATCAACGATTTCGACGCTCTCGCCGAGTTGGCCGAATTCGACCCGACCTATCTCAGCCTGCGCATCGAACCTCGCTGAGCTATCGGGCCGGGCCTCCCTCGAACCACTCGGACGTCAGGGTAAGCGTCGCCCGAAACACGACCCGGTCGCTTTCGTCGCGCACCTGAATACGGAAATCGTGGTTCGGGCCGTTCGGAAGCGCATCCCGCGCCATGTCCGGGAGAGCGTCGATCGCCCTTTCCTGTATCTCCGACCTCAAATCGCAATGAATCCCTTCTTCGTCGCGGGTCAAATCACTCTGATCGTAGGCATCGAAATAGTACCGGGGCATGAACACCTTCCGTCGATCATTTGCTCCGTAATGCCTCTCAAACAGGATTGTTCCAGTCTTCCCGACGTTGCAGTCCGTTGCCGGCGGGAGAGCTCGTATTCGGGCGGGGCGTCAATTCCGCTCTCGTCTTGCGCCGGCTGTACTCCGCCAAACTGTCCAAAAGTGCCGTTTCCTCGTCCACGCCGGCAGCGAATAGCGACATAACGGCCTTAGCGAGATCCTCGGCCTCCGCGCTGCCATTCACGAGTCCGTTTTCACGGCAGAACCTGTCGAACATTTCCCGCAGACGCTGCATGTCCTCAGGATAGGCTATCCCGCTCGGGGTATGACCCATTGCGGCTCCCTCCGTATCGGGGCGGAAGCGCGATAGTCGCTCACAGCCGACGGCGCCCTGACCCATTGCCGTCGATGTTCAAAGCATGACGCCTCCCGACGGACCTGTCCTTATCATTTGACAGGGCGTTTGAAATAGATTCAGCTCGATTGAGTTGACAGTCGCGGCTCGCTGACGTGGCTGGAAAACATCCTTCGGGCTCAGCCCCATCTTCATCTTCTGGCGAGTCGAGGGAGCGCGTGCCAACTTGCGCCGGGGCTCCGTTCCTGGGCATGGCGACGACGCACGCGGAACTCTTCCACTTCCGCCTCGGTCAGATGCGCGTTTCCGAGGAAATCCGCTTGTCAGCGTCGGACCTGATCAATTCATCGAGATTCGGCAAAGTCGTTCCGGTGATACCTGCCTCAGTAGCCGCCGATTACGGGAAGAATTTCGCCGGTGATATAGCTTGAGCACTGTGGCGAGGCGAGGAATACATATGCCGGAGCAATCTCCTCGGGTTGAGCCGGCCGCTTCATCGGCGTGTCGCCGCCGAATTTCGCGACATCCTGCGCTTCCTTGTCCGACGGGTTCAACGGTGTCCAGACTGGCCCCGGCGCCACGGCATTTACGCGGATGCCCTTGTCGATCAAGCTTCCCGACAGCGCGCGCGTGAAGGCATGGATACCGCCCTTCGTCATGGAATAGTCGACCAGGGCTTTGGAACCTTCGATGCCCGTAACGGAGCCAGTGTTGACGATGGCCGATCCAGGTTTCATGTGCGGCACGGCCTCCTGCGCCATGTGGAAATAGCCGTACAGATTGGTCTTCAGCGTCGTGTCGAAATGCTCTTCGGTGATGTCGCCGAAATCTTTGGCATGGTATTGGAAGGCGGAGTTGTTCACCAGCACGTCCAACCTGCCCAGTTTGTCGAGCGTCTCTTTCACAGCGCGGCGACAATGCGGGCGCTCGCTGACGTCCGCCTTGACGAGGATGCAGCGGCGGCCTTCCTTTTCGACCGCGGCCTTCGTGGTTTCGGCATCCTTGTCTTCCGCCAGGTAGACGACCGCGACATCGGCGCCTTCCCGGGCGAACAGCACAGCCACCGCACGCCCAATACCGGAATCGCCGCCGGTGACGATCGCTACCCTGCCGTCCAGCTTCTTGGAGCCGAGGTAGTACGGCGATTCGTAAAGCGGCGCGGGATCCACCTTGGTTTCGTGCCCCGGCTTCGCCTGGTGCTGCTCTGGAAACGGCGGCTCGGGATAACGGCGTGCACCCGCCTGCATCGCGCCTTTCGCCTTTCCCCGCGTCTTCGACTGGTCCTTGGCGTCTATTCCGCGCTGGATCGACTTCTGCTTGCGGGTTTCTTCTGCGGTTTCGGATTCGTGCTGCATGGCAGGCTAGCCTTCCGCTTTTCGTGTTCTTGCGATTTCGAGAAGCTTCTCCCGATCATGGCCGTGCTCGGCGATCAGTTCCCGCGCCTGCTTCGGCGACAAGTCGGTATTCTCCGTCAGAAACCGCACCTCGGGGTCATCGCCTCCGGGCGTTGGGAGCGTGTCCTTACCCATGCCGATCCTCCACGATTGTTTTGGGCTGCGACTGGCAACGGAGGAGCGAGGAATTCGTTCCGACCGGAACCTGGCGGCGGAGCATCGATCCCCGTAAGGATTGCGCCTATGCAGACACCTGCCTCGTCGGGATCGACGGCGAGTTTCGGCATCCGCGCACTCCCGAGATCGCGAGGTGACGGAGTGAGTTTCAACGCGATCTGAATAACCGAGTTTTCGGTTAGCCCGCGGAGCTCCTCTTCGCCTACCGATGGCTGACGGAAGCGTACGAGACCTAACCGAACTATCGGTTATGACTTTGGCCGCTTGCAGCCTGCACGGGGCGCAGCTGTCTTTTCCGCTGAAAGCCCATTCGGCAGCTCGCTTCGGGTACTTCGATTGCCCCGTGGCGGCGAAAAGAAGAAGTTCGAAGGCTATGGCGACGGTTCGTGGCATGAACCTTTCATCTCTCGCGGCGTTCTTCTGGTGCCGCGGGCCGTGTCAACCGGGCGTGACGGTACGGTGAACAGGAAGTCTTTTTCCCGGTTTCTCTTCCTGGCCAACGAAACGGCAGACGAGCGCCTTGTTCCGTCCGGCCCGCGGCACCCGCGAACCAGTTTGGTGCGGCAAGGTCCCTCAGCTGTAACGAACTCCATTATCGAGACCAGGCGCCTGCCGATAGGACTGCGGTCATGCGCGTTCGCTGTCGCCCTCGGTCAGCTTTTCGGCAGCGCATAGGCGATGACCTGGTCGCCGACCTTCGTTTCCATGAAATGGTGTCCGCCGGGCGCGATGACGATGTACTGCCTGCCGTTCACCTCATAAGTCATCGGCGTGGTCTGGCCGCCGGCTGGCAGGTCAGCCTGCCACACCACGTTGCCAGTCTTGATGTCGATGGCGCGCAGCTTGTCGTCCGTCGTTGCGGCAACGAAGATCAAACCACCGGCGGTCACGAGGGGGCCGCCATTGTTCGGGGTGCCGATGGTGAGCGGCAGCATGGACGGTATGCCCCAGGGTCCGTTGTTGACGGCGCTGCCGAGCGGCTTGTCCCACAATGTCTTGCCGGATTTCAGTTCGATGGCACGGATATGGCCATACGGAGGCTCCGAACAGAGCAGTCCGGTCGGCAGCCGCCAGCCCGCGTTGACGTGGATCGCGTAGGGTGAGCCGGCCTGTGGATCGCCCTTGTCGGCCACCGCCTCCGACATCTTGCCCTGGTCTATGGGCTTCAGCCCCATCTTGTCGGCCTCGGCCCGCGGGATGAGTTGGTTGTAGTTCGGCATGTCGTTGTAGTTGGCTATCAGGATACCGCTTTTCGGGTCGACGGCGACGCTGCCCCAGTCCGATCCGCCATTGTATCCAGGATACTCGATGAATGGCCTGTCCGCAGTCGGCGGCGTGTATTCTCCCTTGTAGGCGGCCTGGCGGAACTGGATGCGGCAATAGAGCTGGTCGAGCGGGCTCATGCCCCACATGTCCTTCTCGGTCAGCTCCGGCTGGTCGAGATGGGCATAACCCGAATAGGGCTGAGTCTTGGCCAGTTTGTCCGGCTCGACGCCGCCGATCGGCACGGAACGCTCTTCTACCGGGAACAGCGGCTTGCCCGTCTTGCGGTCCAGCACGTAAATCTGGCCTTGCTTGCTGGGCACCACAATCGCAGGCACCGTGCCTTTCTCGGTCGGCAGGTCGACAAGCGTGGGCTGTGAGCCGAGATCGTAGTCCCACAGGTCATAATGCACCGTCTGGAAGTGCCAGACCGGCTTGCCGGTGGTGACGTCGATCGCGACGATCGAGGAATTGAATTCGTTTTCGAAATCCTTCCGGTTGCCGCCATAGTAGTCCACCGCGGAATTGCCGAGCGGCAGGTAGACATAACCGAGTTCCGGATCGGCCGCTGCAACGGTCCACATGTTCGGCGTGCCGCGCGTATAGGTATCGCCCTCAGGCGGTGCGCCGACGCGGTCGGGATGGCCCATGTCCCACGCCCAGGCGAGCTTTCCGGTGACGGCGTCATAGCCACGTACCACGCCCGATGGCGCATCCTCGGCCTGGCCGTCCTTCACCTGCGCGCCCACGACCGCCACGCCGCGCACGATGGTGGGCGGCGCCGTTACCGAATACCAGCCCGGCACCGTCTTGCCGATGCCTTGATTGAGATCAACCACGCCACGGTCGCCGAAATCCTCGCAGAGCTTGCCCGTCCTGGCGTCGACGGCGATCAGCCTGGCATCGAGCGTTCCCCATTCAATGCGTCTCCCGCAGGGTTGCTCGGCGGAAGCATCGGGAACGGCGTAGTAGGCAACGCCCCGGCAGGTGGCGCCGTAAGGAATGGCGTCGTCGGATACCTTGGGGTCGTAGCGCCATTCTTCCTTGCCGGTCGCCGCGTCTACGGACATGACGATACCCTTGGCCGAACAGGCGAACAGATGGCCGCCGATCTCCAGCGGCGTGTTTTCGGGCGAGTATTCGTCCTTCGCCGCCGCATCGGGCATGTCGCCGGTGTGGAAGGTCCACACCTTTGTCAGCTTCGAGACATTGTCGGCGGTGATCTGTTCGAGCGGCGAATAGCGCCGCGCCAGTTCCGAACCGCCGTAGACCGGCCAGTCATCGCCGGGTTTGTGGATGGCGGTGTCGGCAGCTTTCATTGCGTCCGCCTGCGTCGGCTGGGTCGGAACCGCGGGTGCAACAGGCGCTGCCGAGGCAGCCGGCTGAGCTGGTGCGGCCTCCTGGGATTGCGCCTGCGTGGTGAAATGATCCAGGCCTGCCGCGCCGGCAAGAACCAGAACGGCGATCGAAGCCGCTGCATACGCGCCGTTGGCGTAACGCCGCTTACTGCCCTCTCCGAATAGGGGCAGCGTGAGGAGCACGAAGACCAGAATGACGGTCGGCGCCAGCGTGCGGGGCATGAGGCCCCAGCCGTCCATGCCGACTTCCCAATAGGCCCAGATCAGCGTTGCGACCCAGGTCAGCACGTAAAGCCACACGCCTGCGATGTTGCGGCGAAGCAGAAATATGCCGCACACCAGCAGTGCGACACCTGCGGGCAGATAGTACCACGAACCGCCGAGCGCGATCAGCCACGCGCCGCCTGCGCCGATCAGCACCCCAAGCAGGACCAGCAGCGCGCCGACGAACATGGTCCACCAGTAAGCGACGCCGCCGTTAGGTGAAGTCTCGGTGCGGGTCTGGTCTGCCATGATGTCCTGCCGGAATTAACTGCTGAAACGAAAGGTGATGGTTGCCGAACGCAGAACTTCCCGGATGGTTTCGGTGAATTTGCAGGCCAGCCGCTCTTGCCCGTCACCATTCCGTGATCGCAGGAATCGCCAGGGAACGTGAGTGCGCGGCGGGCGTTCAGGGTCTTATAGTTCGTCCGTGATTGCCGAGGGGATGGCGCAGGTCTTTTCCAGAAATGCCGACGGTATTGCGCGCTTCGCGCTAGGAGGTGTCCTTCTTATGACAGTCATCCTGTGCGTCGCGGGCACCGCATGGCTGCGGTCCGGGTTCGCGAACGGGGTCGGCGAAGCGATCGCGCAGCCCGTCCCGTTCAGCCACAAGCACCATGTCGGCGAACTCGGCATCGACTGCCGCTATTGCCATAACGGCGTGGAGACCTCGGCCTCGGCCGGTCTGCCGGCGACGGAAGTCTGCATGACTTGCCATTCGCAGCTCTACACGAATGCGGCGATGCTGGCGCCAGTGCGGAAGAGCCTTGTCAGCGGCAAACCTCTGCATTGGCAACGCGTCAATTCGGTTCCCGACTTCGTTTTCTTCAATCATTCCATCCACGTCGCCAAGGGCGTCGCCTGCGAAACCTGCCACGGCGAAGTGGACGAGATGCCGCTGATGGAAAAGGCGCATTCGCTGTCGATGGAATGGTGCCTCGGATGCCACCGCGATCTGGAACCCAATCTCAGGCCGCCGCAGGACGTTTTCCTGCTGCACTGGAAACCACCGGACGACATCGAGGATATCCGCAGAAAACTGGTCGGCGTCCTCGGCATCCATCCCGAAACCATGACGGATTGCTATGTCTGCCACCGCTGAGAAAAGCCATGCGGAGATCGACCGGCGCAGCCTTCTGAAACTTGTCGGCGCATCGCTCTCGATGGCGGGGCTCGCCGCTTGCAGCCCCGCGCAGGAGATCGTGCCTTACGTTCGCCAGCCGGAAATCGTCGTGCCCGGCAAGCCGCTGTACTATGCGACGACGCTGTCGAGCCGTGGCTACGGCCTCGGCGCGGTGGTGGAAAGCCATGAAGGCCGACCGACCAAGGTGGAAGGCAATCCCGACCATCCTGCCTCAATGGGCGCGACCGACGCCGTCATGCAGGCGGCAGTGCTTGAGCTTTTCGATCCCGAACGCTCGCGCACGCCAATGAAGAACGGCGTGCCGGCGAGCTACGATGATTTCCTGCGCGACATGGCCGTAGACGCCGCCGACCTCGCCACGACGGGCGGCGAGAGCGCGGCGATCCTCATCGAGGCAACCACCTCTCCGACCCTCAAGACGCAGCTCGAAGATCTGCGGCGCAAATACCCGATGCTGCGCATCTACCGCCACGATCCGCTCGAAACGCCGTCTCCGGAAGAAGCGGCGGCGAAACTGTTCGGCAATTCCTTGGTGCCTGTCTATCATCTCGAACGGGCCGATGTCGTCGTCTCGCTTGACGCCGATTTCCTGGCAGAGGGACCGGGGCGCCTGGCCTACGCCCGGAATTTTTCGGCGCGCCGCCATGTCCGCGCCGTCGCTGATAAGATGAACCGGCTCTATGCCGTCGAATCCACGCCGACGATTACCGGCGCCGCCGCGGACCACCGACAGGCGGTTAAGCCGGGCGCGGTCGAAACCGTCGCCGCGCTCCTGGGCAAGGCGGTTGGCCTCGCCCTGCCGCTCGGGAGCGACAATGTCGCCACCAACATCGACCCGTCATGGATCGAAGCCGCTGCAGCCGACCTGAAAGCGGCAGGGCGGAAGGCTGTCGTCGTCGCCGGCGAACACCAGACGGCTTATGTCCATGCGGTCGCGATCGCCATCAACCGGCAGCTAGGTGCGATAGGGTCCACCGTCACCTTCATCGAACCGCCTCACGCGATGCCAGTCGACGGCGATCTAGGGAACCTGTGCCAGGATATCGAGGGGGGGACAGTCGGCAGGCTTTTTGTCCTGGGCGCCAATCCCCTGGAGACCGCGCCGACCGGCCTCGACGTCGGCAAGGCATTCGGCCGCCTCGATACGCTCGTCCATTGCGGCCTTTATCAGGACGGCACTGCGCGATCGGCGCATTGGCATATCCCTGCCGCGCACGATCTCGAAAGCTGGAGCGACCTACGGGCCTTCGACGGCACGGCTTCCGTCGTCCAGCCATTGATCAAGCCACTCTTCGGCGGCAGGACTTTCCACGAGATCCTCGCCGCGCTCGACGGCGACTTCAACGCCGATTCGCTGTCGCTGGTGCGCGCTACGTGGCTGCCATCGCTCGGCGAGGACGGCTGGCGCACGGCATTGCGCGCCGGAATCATATTCAGCACGGACGCCGCTCCTGTTTCCGTCCATCCCACTGCCGATCTTGACGGACTGAAACTTCGCCAACCTGCAAGCGGCGTCGAATTACGTTTCGTCGCCGACCCGTTCTTGCTCGATGGCCGCCATGCCAACTGCGCCGCCCTGCAGGAACTGCCGCGCCCGTTGACCAAACTCGTCTGGGGCAACGCAGCGCTGATGTCGCCCGCAACCGGCAAGCGGCTGGAATTGGAGACTGGACAGGTCGTCAGCATCACCCGCGCGGGTCATTCGCTCGACGTGCCGGCATGGATCATGCCCGGCCATCCCGACGAGGTCGTAACACTCGCGCTCGGCCATGGCCGACGTGCGGCAGGATCGGTCGCGGCATTAGCCAAAGGGTATGACGCTTTCAGGCTCCGCACGGCCGACGCGCCCTGGTTCATGAGCGGCGCCACATTAAAGGCACGCAACGGCCGAAGCCCGCTGATCACGACCCAGCATCATCATGCGATGGAAGGCCGCGCCATCGTGCGACACGCGTCGCTCGGCGAATTCCACCAAACTCCGGATTTCGTCCAGAAGGGGGTGCCCCCTGCCCCGACCGAATCCCTTTTTCCGGACTGGCCAGCTGAGGACGAAGCCTGGGGCATGTCGATCGACCTTTCGGCGTGCATCGGCTGCATGGCCTGCGTCGCCGCCTGCCAAACAGAGAACAACATCCCGACCGTCGGTCCCGAACAATGCTCGATCGGCCACGAGATGCACTGGTTGCGCGTCGATCGCTACTACGCTGGACCGCCCGAAACGCCCGAGACGCTGTTTCAGCCCGTGCCATGCATGCATTGCGAGAAGGCGCCCTGCGAGGTGGTCTGTCCGGTCAATGCCACCACGCATACCCATGACGGGCTGAACGCGCAGGTCTACAACCGCTGCATCGGCACCCGCTACTGCTCGCAGAACTGCCCCTACAAGGTACGCCGCTTCAACTTTCTTGAATTCCAGGACTTCGACAAGGAGACCGCCGGGCCGGAACAGGCGGCACGCAATCCGAATGTGTCCGTGCGTTCGCGCGGCGTAATGGAGAAATGCACCTATTGCGTCCAGCGCATCAGCGCCAAGCGCATCGAGGCCCAGATCGACAACCGACCGATCGACGACGGGGCAGTCGTTACTGCCTGCCAGCAGGCCTGCCCGACACAGGCCATCAGTTTCGGCGACATCAAGCGAAAGGATTCGCAAGTGGCCAGGGACAAGGCCGCGCCGCACGCCTACGCGCTGCTGGAGGAACTGAACACAAGGCCGCGCACCACCTATCTCGGACGGATCAGGAACACGAAAGAAAATCTCGCCGGCGCAGCCAAGGATTCGGAGAACGGCGATGGCTGAAGCGGTCGCCGCAGCCCGCCGGACGCCGCCGCACCCGCCCGTTCTTCTCGGACGGCACGATCGGCCGGAGATTAGCGGCCGCATCGCCTCGGTCGTGCTGGCGGGGCGGCTGCCGCGCTTCTTCTGGACAGCCTTTTTCCTCTGCTTCCTGCTGGCGATGCTGTTCCTCTATTCGGTCACTTACCTGTTCGCGGTCGGCATCGGCAGCATCGGTGTGAACATCCCGGTCGCCTGGGGCACGATGATCTCGTCCTTCGTCTGGTGGATCGGCATCGGCCACGCCGGCACGCTGATCTCGGCGGTGCTGCTCCTGCTGCGCCAGCCCTGGCGCGCCTCGATCAACCGCTTCGCCGAGGCGATGACTCTGTTCGCGGTCGCCATGGCCGGGCTCTACCCGATCCTGCATCTCGGGCGGCCATGGTTCTTCTACTGGCTCCTGCCGTTGCCCAACACGCACATGCACTGGCCGCAATGGCGCAGCCCGCTGGTGTGGGATTTCGCCGCCATCTCGACCTATGCGACGGTCTCGCTGCTGTTCTGGTACATGGGCCTGATCCCCGATCTGGCCATTCTACGCGATCGGGCGAAGCGGCGCGGAACGCAGGTCTTCTACGGCCTGCTGGCGCTGGGCTGGCGCGGCTCGGCCTATCATTGGGCACGCTATAAGGTGGTCTATTACCTGATGGCGGCGCTGGCGACGCCGCTGGTCGTCTCGGTGCATTCCATCGTCGCGCTCGATTTCACCTTCGCCATCGTGCCCGGCTACCACTCGACGATCTTCCCGCCCTATTTCGTCGCCGGCGCGCTGCTGTCCGGCTTCGCCATGGTGCTGACCATCGCCATCCCTTTGCGTTGGGCTTTTTCGGTCGAGGACCTGATCACGCTCAAGCACATGGACAATGCGGGCAAGCTGATGATCGCCTCGGGCATGGTCGTCATCTACGGCTACGCGTCGGAAGCCTTCTTCGCCTGGTACTCCGGCGAGACCTACGAGCGCATGATGATGGTGCAGCGCGCGGTCGGCCCCTATTCCGTCCTGTTCTGGACGATGCTCGCCTGCAATTGCGTCGCGCTGCAGCTTTTGTGGCTGCGCTCCGTCCGCCGCAACATGCCGCTGCTCTTCGCGGTCGCGGTCATCATCAATATCGGCATGTGGATCGAGCGCTACGTCATCGTCGTCAGCGGCCCGAGCCGCGACTTCCTGCCATCCGCCTGGGGCGAGCAGTCGCTGACCTGGCTCGACTACGGCATCCTGTTCGGATCGCTCGGCACCTTCTTCGCGCTGGTCTTCCTGTTCGTCCGCATCCTGCCCGCGATCACCATCTTCGAGGTCGAGGAACTGGCTGAGGAGGGCAAGGGCTCATGACGCTGCACGGTGTCATCGCCGCCTTCACCGATGCCGAGCGCCTCACGGACGCAGCGCGAGCCATGCGTGAGCGAGGCTATCACCGGATGGACGCCTATTCGCCTTACCCGGTGGACGGGCTGGCCGAGATCCTTGCGATGCCCAGGACGCGCCTGCCCTGGATCGTGCTGGCCGGCGCTGTGCTGGGAGGCGCCTTCGCGTACGGTCTGATCCTCTATTCGGTCGAGATCGACTATCCGCTCGATGTCGGCGGCAGGCCGCTGCATTCCTGGCCGGCCTTCACGGTCATCGCCTTCGAAGCCGCGATCCTGGGTGCCGCGATCGCCGGCTTCATCGGCATGGTCGTCGCCAACGGCCTGCCGCGCTACTACCACCCCGTCTTCAACGCCGAGATTTTTACGTTCGCCAAAGGGGGCGGTTTCTACCTGCTGGTCGAAGCGACTGATCCCCAGTTCGGCAGGGACGCGACCAAGGCGCAGCTGCGGCGGCTCGGCGCGGCTTCCGTGGCGGAGGTGAAGGCATGAAGCAGGCCCTCTGTCTCATCGCTCTGATGGGCCCGCTGCTCACGGGTTGCGACCAGCAGATGGCCGACCAGCCGCGCTACGATCCGCTGGAGAAAAGCGATCAGTTCTCCGACGGCATGTCGGCGCGCACGCCGGTGCCCGGCACGGTCGCGCGCGACGCGGACCTCGCAGCGACGCCTCAGGAGATACCGACGCCGGTGACCCTCGCCATGCTGCAAAGAGGACGCGAGCGCTTCGAAATCTTCTGCGCGCCCTGTCATGGCCGCGCGGGCGATGGCCGCGGCGTCGTGGTGCGGCACGGTTTCCCAGCGCCGCCGAGTTATCATCAGGATGCTTTGCGGCAGGCATCGGACCGACACTTCTACGACGTCATCACGAACGGCTACGGAGCCATGTATTCCTACGCTGCGCGCGTCCCTCCGGCCGACCGTTGGGCTATCGTCGCCTATATCCGCACCCTGCAATATGCGCGTACCGTGCCGGCGGCGGCCTTGCCTGCCGAACTGCGCGGCAAGCTTCACGCGGAGGCTTCGCCATGACGCTTCCGCGCGACAAAGGAACCAGGATGCTGGTTCTCGTGAGCGGAGCCGGGCTACTGCTCTGCATCGCAGGCGCCTTGATCGACCTGCGCCTGGCGCTCACCGCTTGGCTGACGGCGGCACTAGTGTTGGTCAGCCTGCCGCTCGGCGCCATGACCTTGCTGATGATCCACGGCCTGACCGGCGGCCGCTGGGGCGAGGCCATGCGGCCGCCATTGCGCGCGACGGTCGCTACACTGCCACTCGCGCTCGTCTTCCTTCTACCGATCCTGTTGCGGCCGGATCTCGTCTTTCCGTGGGCCGTTGCAGATGTCTCCGCCCTGCCCGAGGCGGTGCGGGCGAAGCTCGCCTATCTCAACACGCCGTTCTTCCTCGTCCGGTTTGCCGGCTGCGCGGTTCTGTGGCTGGCGCTTGCCTTCTTCGTCCTGCAATGGACCGATCCCGACGCGCCCCAGTCCAACACGCGTGGCTTCGCGCTGGGCCTGGTCGTCCACGCCGCCGCCGTCACCGTCTTCTCGACCGACTGGATGTTGTCGCTCGACCCGGAGTTCACCTCCACCATCTATGCCATGCTGGAGGCGTCGGCCGAGGTGGTGGGCGCGGCCGCACTGGCACTGCTGGTCCTTGCCGCCACACGCTCCATCGAAGTCCTGCCGGGCGGCGAAGGCGATGCGGTGCTCGGCGAGGACGTCGCCAACATGCTGTTCGGTTTCATGCTAACCTGGGCCTATCTCGCCTTCATGCAATGGATCGTGGTCTGGGCCGGCGACCTACCCAACGATATCGGCTGGTACCTGCGGCGCGGAACGGGCGGATGGCGTGTGCTGCTCTGGCTGGTCGTCCTGTTGCAGTTGGCCCTGCCCTTTGCCGCCTTCCTGGCGCGAACCGTCAAGCGCAGCCATCGCGGGCTTGTCTGGTTGGCGATCGTCGTGCTGGCCGGTCACATGATGGAATCTGTCTGGCGCATCCGTCCCGCGCTGGCCACGCCGCGCCTGTCGCTCGCGTGGCTGGACCTGGCAGCGCCGGTGGCCGCCGGCTGCCTCTGGACGACGATGTTCGTCATCGTGCTGAGAGAGCCAAGCCGCATCTTCTTCTGGCGGGAGATAGCGCATGGCTGAAGTCCGCCATCCCGAGACACGCGACATCTGGCCGAGGGCGCTGCTGCTGTTCGCCGGCGGCCTCGTCGTCTTCCTGCTTGTGTCGCTCGGCGTGCTCTATCTCCTTTTCCGGCCGCAGGCGTTGTGGCCGCAGCCCGGCGCCGAGTGGTCGAGCAACGAGGCGACTCCTGCTCTCTCGACATCGCCGCACGAGGATCTCGCGGCTGTGCGACGGGCGGAGGAGGCCGAACTGGAGAAACTGGCCTGGGTCGATCGCGCCAAGGGCATTGCGCGCATCCCCATCGAGGAAGCAATGAAACTGGTCGCCCAGAACGGCCTGCCGCACTGGACGGCCGAAGCAGCCTCTCCCTCGAGCGACGAATGCAGCCTGCTGACGGGCGACGTGCCGCGCACACCGCAAGCCGCGTCCTGCCGCGATACCGCAAACGGAGCCAAACCATGAGGGGGGCCCTCGCGGCATTCCTGCTGGTGCTGGCAGCGACGACCGCCAGCGGCGCTGTGGAGCGCCCGTCCTTCGATCCCAAGATCGGCGCGCAGCTCGATCCGGATCGCCCTCTACGCGATTCGACCGGGGCGAAAACAAGCTTGGCTGATGTGCTTGCCGGAAAGCCGGCGCTGGTCGTCTTCGGCTACGACAAATGCCCGAACCTATGCGGCGTAACCCAGCAGGCCGTCGCCTCCGACCTAAACAAGACAGGTCTTGATCCTTCGGCCTATCGGGCTCTCTTCATCTCGATCGACCAAACCGAGACAAGCGAAGACGCCACTGCGGCGAAAGAAGCCGTAGCCCAGTCGGCCGGCGCGGACGGGCTGAGGGCATGGCGTTTCCTGACCGGGCCTGAGGGCGCTGCGCTCGCAAGCGAAGCGGGCATCAGCTTCGACACGCGACCGCGCATCGACCAGTTCGTGCATCCCATCGCCGTGCTCGCCGTCACGCCGGGCGGAAAGATCTCGCGCGTCCTGCCGGCGCTGTCCTTCGAGCCCCGCGATCTTCGGCTGGCGCTGGTAGAGGCCTCCGCAAACAAGCTCGGCTCGATCGCCGACCATGTCTTCCTGCTATGCGCCGGCTTCGACACATCGAAAGGCCAATATACGCCGGCCATATGGGCAGCGCTGAAGCTCGGCAGCCTCGCCACGCTGCTGGCGATGGGAGCGTCGGTTCTCCTCATGGTCCGGAGGCGGACATGAGCTTCGGCATTCCCTTCGTGCCGGATGAGGCCTCGTCGATCGCCGGCAGGGTGGACGCGTTGTTCTACGCGCTGCTGGCCTTCACCCTGCTGCTCGGCCTGTTCCTGACCGCATTGGTGGTCGGCTACGCCGTCAAATACCGCGCCGGCTCTAGCGCCGACCGCACAGGCCAGCGCGGCCGCAGCCTGCCGCTGGAGATCGGCTGGACGAGCGCCAGCCTGGTGATCGCCTTCATCTTCTTCGGCTGGGGCGCTGTCTTGTTCGTTCAGCGCGATCGCCCGCCGTCCGATGCTCTGGAGATAGCTGCCCTCGGCAAGCAATGGATGTGGACGTTCCGCCATCCCGGCGGCCAGCGCGAGATCAATGAATTGCACGTCCCGGCAGGCAGACCAGTAGTTGTCTCGCTCGCTTCCCAAGACGTGATCCATTCCTTTTACGTCCCGGCTTTCCGTCTCAAGCAGGACGCCGTGCCCGGCCGCACCACGCACCTCTGGTTCACCGCCGTCAAGCCCGGCCGCTACCACCTCTTCTGCGCCGAATATTGCGGCACGCAGCATTCCGAAATGGGCGGCTGGGTGACCGTGATGCCCCCGGAGGACTTTGCCAAATGGCTTTCGGCCCAGGGCGAAAGCGAATCGCTGGCGCAAAGCGGCGAAAAACTGTTCCGGGCATTGGGCTGTTCCGGCTGCCACGGCCCGTCCAGCAAGGTGCGCGCGCCCGACCTCGCCAACGTTTACGGCAGACCTGTCGCGCTTGCGGACAGGCAGACTGTTCTGGCGGACGAGCGCTATCTGAGGGATTCGATCCTGCAGCCCGCCAAGGAGATCGCCGCAGGCTATGAACCCGTCATGCCGAGCTTCGACGGCCTCATCGACGAGGGGGAACTCCAGATGTTGGTCGCCTACCTGAAATCGCTTTCCTCCGAACGATCGACTCCGAGCGAGGCAACCCCATGAGCAGCGAAACCTTGCGCGCCGGAAATTACCTGCAGGAAGGGGCCGGAATCGGCTCCTGGCTGCTCACCACCGACCACAAGCGCATCGCCTGGCTCTATCTCGCCTCGCTGACCGCCTTCTTCTTCCTCGGCGGCTTCTTTGCGTTGATGATCCGCGTGGAACTGGCCACGCCCGCAGGCGACCTCGTCTCCGACGTCGTCTACAACCGCTTCTTCTCGCTGCACGGCATCATCATGGTCTGGTTCTTCCTGGTGCCGTCGATCCCGGCGACGCTGGGCAATTTCCTGCTTCCCCTGATGATCGGGGCGCGCGACCTCGCCTTCCCGCGCCTGAACCTTGCGAGTTGGTACGTCTTCATCCTGGGAAGCCTGTTCACGCTGGCGGCCGTGCTGCTCGGCGGCGTCGACACGGGCTGGACCTTCTACACGCCGCTCTCCTCGATCTATTCCGATAGCTACGTCTCAACCGCGGCGTTAGGCGTCTTCATCGTCGGCTTCTCGTCGATCATGACCGGCATCAACTTCATCGTTACCGTGCACAAGCTGCGCGCGCCGGGACTGACCTGGTTCCGCCTGCCCATCTTCGTCTGGACCCTCTACGCAACCAGCCTGGTGATGGTGCTGGCGACGCCCGTGCTTGCCGCCTCGCTGATCCTGATCGTGCTCGAACGGGTGTTCGGCCTCGGCATCTTCGATCCGGGGCTCGGCGGCGACCCGCTGCTGTTCCAGCACCTGTTCTGGTTCTATTCGCACCCGGCGGTCTACATCATGATCCTGCCGGGCATGGGCGTGGTGTCGGAAATCCTACCCTGCTTCAGCCGACGCCCACTGTTCGGCTATGCGTCGGTCGCGCTGGCCTCGATGGCGATCGCCGTGTTCGGCTTCCTGGTCTGGGGCCATCACATGTTCGTCTCCGGCCAGTCGACCTATGCCGGCGTCGTCTTCTCGTTCCTCTCCTTCTGCGTCGCCATTCCCTCCGCCATCAAGGTGTTCAACTGGAGCCTGACGCTGCGCAAGGGCGAGATCACCTTCGAGGCGCCGATGCTCTACGCGCTGTTCTTCCTGGCGCTGTTCACCTTCGGCGGCCTGTCCGGTCTGTTCCTCGCCGCGCTCGCCGTGGATGTCCACGTCCACGACACCTATTTCGTCGTGGCGCATTTCCACTACATCATGGTCGGCGGCATGGTGATGGCCTACATGGGCGGGCTGCATTTCTGGTGGCCTAAAATGACCGGCCGCCTCTATCCCGAGGCCTGGGCCCGGGTCGCGGCGGTCACCACCTTCATCGGCTTCAACCTGACCTTCTTTCCGCAGTTCGTGCTCGGCTTCAACGGCATGCCGCGGCGCTACCACACCTATCCGCCGGAGTTCCAGTTCTGGCACGTGCTGTCGTCAGCAGGCGCGGTAGTGTTGGCGGCGGGCTACCTGATGCCGCTCTATTATCTGGGCCGTTCCCTGTGGACGGGAGCGAAGGCGTCCGACAACCCTTGGGGCGCGACGGGACTCGAATGGCAAACCGGGTCACCCCCGCCGCCGCAAAACTTCGCGGTGACCCCGGTGGTGACGCGGCCGGCCTACGACTATCCGATGAAGGGACTGGAGCACGAGCGCTTCAGCCCGCACCGGGAGACGGCGGCGTGAGGACGAGCGTCGAGAGCGTCGCCTTCGACACGGCCCGTCGCGAGCAGGCGGCCGACACGTTCGGCATGTGGGTGTTCATCGGCTCGGAGGCGATGCTGTTCGGTGCCGTCATGCTGGTCTTCTTTGTCGCCCGGGTCAGCTACGGCCCGGCCTTTGCGGCAGCGTCGAAGCACCTGTCGCTGGCGCTCGGCACGCTGAACACCGCCGTGCTCATCACTTCGAGCTTCGCCATGGCGCTGGCGCATCTTTATTCCGGCGCAGGCCGCTCGCGCGCGGCGACGCTCGCGCTTGGCGCGACGGCCCTGCTCGGCATCGCCTTCCTTGTCATCAAGGGCACCGAATACGCCATGGAATTCCACGAGGGCATCGCCCCGGTACTCGGCGCGCCGTTCACCTTCGACGGGCCGGATCCGGCGCAGGCGCAATTCTTCTTCAGTCTCTATTTCGCGATGACCGGGCTGCACGGACTGCACCTGCTCGGCGGCATTGCCGTCATCGGGTGGCTGCTCGCGCTCTGGCGGCACACCGAGCCGGACAGCCGCGCCCGGCGCGTGCAGGCGGTCGGGCTCTACTGGCATTTCGTCGACGTCGTCTGGGTTTTCCTGTTCCCAATCCTCTATCTGATCAACCGATGAGGCGTTCATGAGCGAAATCCGCCAACTTGCTCTTGCCTATCTCGGCCTCATGGCGCTGCTGGCACTGACCGTGGGATCATCGTTCCTCGATCTCGGCGGTTTCAATTCGGCGGTCAACCTCGCGATCGCGGCGGCCAAGGCCGGCGTGATCGCCGTCCTGTTTATGCATCTGGTCAAAACGGAACCGCTGCCGCGGCTGGCGGTCGCGGCAGCGGGCCTGTGGCTGGCCATCCTGTTCGGCCTGACGCTTGCCGGACAATGGATCAACGGGACCTGAGCCTCCGAGACGAGAATGCTCTACTGCTCTGCCGATATTTAATAGCCTCCTACGAGAGACCGGCTGACACCCGACGTCACGGGGCGGCTGACGACACGCGACAACGTGGAGCTCGATCGGAACTTTCCGTCCTGGGCGTGGACTCGGTCGCGCTTCTGCCCGTAGCCAGGGTCATTCGGACTCTTGCAGCTGGGAAGTTTTCAAATCCATAAGCCTCGCTTGCGCACTCTGCGGCGCGGAGGTGACACGCCACACCGTGTTGCCGACGTCGTCGGCAATCAGCAGCGCGCCGGTCTTGTCGATCGCGACGCCGACCGGCCTGCCATGCGTTTCGTCGTCGTTCTTCAGGAACCCGGTGACGAAATCCTCGGCCTTACCGCTCGGCTTGCCTTCCTTGAACGGCACGAAGACGACCTTGTAGCCGTTGAAATGGCCGCGGTCCCAACTGCCGTGCTCGCCGACAAAGGCTCCGCCCTTGTACTGGGTCGGGAAACTGTCGCCCGTGTAGAACGCCAGGCCGAGCGGAGCGACATGCGAACTCAGGGCATAGTCCGGCGGGATCGCCTTGGCGACGAGGTCCGGCCGCTGCGGCATCACCCGCGGGTCCACATGCTGGCCGTAGTAGCTGTAGGGCCAGCCGTAGAATGCGCCGTCCTTCACGGACGTCATGTAGTCGGGCACGAGGTTCGGCCCGAGTTCGTCCCGCTCGTTGACGACGGTCCAGAGCGCGCCGCTTTCCGGCTCCCAGCTCAACCCGTTCGGATTGCGCAGTCCGTCGGCGAAGATGCGCCAGCGGCCGGTCGTCCGGTCGACTTCCCATATGGCTGCGCGATTCTTCTCGGCTTGGATCCCGTTCTCGGTGATGTTGGAATTGGAGCCGACGCCGACATAGAGCAGCGTGCCGTCTTTCGAGGCGACGAGGCTCTTGGTCCAGTGATGGTCGATCGGACCCCCCGGAAGGGCCGTGAGCGGCGTGCCAGGCTCCGTGATCTTCGTTTCCCCTTCCTTGTACGGGTAGCGCATGATGGAATCGGTGTTGGCGACATACAGGTCGGAACCGACGAGCGCGACTCCGAAGGGCGAACTCAGATGATCGAGGAAGACGTTTTGGGTCTCCGGCTTGCCGTCGCCATTGGCGTCCCGTAACAACGTGATGCGGTTGCTTCCGCCGCTGCCCTCGCCGCCGGTCGACAACGATTCGATCCAGCCCATGACGAGATCTTTCGGGCGCTTGAGGCCTTCGACGCCTGGCCCCTTGGATTCGACCACGAGAACATCGCCGTTGGGCAGCACGTAGAGCGAACGCGGATGCTGCAGGCCTGTCGCCAGCGCTTCCACCTTGAAACCTTGTGGAACCTTCGGTGTCTCGCCATCCTTCCAGCCGACGATCGATGCCAGATGCATCGGCGGGAAAAGATACTGCTGCGGCTCGGGCAGGTTCGGATTGGGACCGACCTGGCTTGCGGTGTCGAACGTATCGTCGCTGCAAGCGCCAAGCGCCAGCAGGGAAGCGCCGAGCAGCGCCCGCGCCATTCCGCGGCGAACGGGAGAGGAGAAGACCGAACGTGTCATTCCGCTACTCCTACATGGTGACGGTAGACCATCGCCCATCCCAACCAACCCGTGACGAGCAGGATGAGAACGACGATCGCGGAAAGGACCAGCCCCCACGGCACGACGGAAGTCCAGGCATCGCGCGTGTGCACGAACATGTTGACGATCGCTAGGACGAGCGCGAGGAGATTTCCGAGGAAATGCGGCCAGGCGGGGGATTGCGCCCGCACCAGTCGGTTTCCGAGGAAGTCGGTCAGTCCGGCGATTGCGGCGAGGATGCCCATGATCACGCCGACCGTAACGAGCCAGGCGGAGAAATCAGCCCACATCATGTCGGCGGTACGCCAATAGGCAATGTCAGTCAGCAGCGTCCCGACGAAGCAAACGATCGGAAACGGCACCAGCATTGGATGTATGGGATGGCCGGCGATGCTCGCCGTGGAACGGGGATATTCTGGCATCGACGTGTCTTCCGGTTGCCGTGAACGATCATCAACCCGGATGCCCTGCGAAAGTTCCGCGAGCCATCGGACCAATCACTCGGTCTTGACCGTTCGAAGCCGGTAGCCGCTGGTGGACGGCCGGCTCCGCGAATCTTGCCTGCCGATCTTGGCTTTGCACGGATGCAATCGCGCATCGCCGGAACAAGGCCAGGTTGAGCGAGTTTCGCAACAATGACGCGCTTCCTCCTGCCTCTGTCCACTCCTCCCATGGAGGCAAAGACGGCCAACGAAATTCCCGTTGAAGGCGGACCATCGCAATATGAACCCAAATGGGATGGGTTCCGCTGCCTGATCTTCAAAGAGGGCGACGCGGTCGAGCTTCGGGCTAAGTCAGGCAAGTCGCTCAGTCGGTTCTTTCCCGAGGTGGTCGGAACTTTCCGGACCGCGAAGCCGGCCCGTTTTGTAGCGGACAGCGAGTTGGTCATCGAGGCCGACGGGCGCAGCTCCTTCGAGTTCCTTCAGATGCGATTGCATCCCGCGGAGAGCCGAATCCAGAAACTGGCGGTTGAGACCCCCGCGACTACGGTCCTTTTCGACGCCCTCGCTTCTGTCGACGACGGGCGGCTCTTCGAAAAGCCGCTGGGCGAGAGACGGCCCGCTCTGGAGGCCCTGGCGGAAATGCTGGACGCTGGCCGCACGCGGCTTTCGCCGCAGACCCGCGACCGGGACATCGCGGCCTTGTGGCTGGCGGAACGGTCCGGCAGGACGGACGGGATCGTTGCCAAACAACTCGACGAACCCTACCGCCCGGGCGAGAGAACCATGATCAAGGTGAAGCCACTCCGGAGCGCGGACTGCGTTGTCGGCGGTTTCCGATACCTGAGGCAAAAGCGCGGGGTCGGTTCGTTGCTGCTCGGTCTCTATGACAACCAAGGCCTGCTTCATCATGTCGGCTTCACCTCGGCTCTCGCCAATACCGACCGGAGCGAACTCACGCGGAAGCTGGAAGCGCTGAAGGCCGCGTCAAGCTTCAGCGGACGCTCCCCGGGGGGGCCGAGCCGCTGGAGCAATGAGCGCTCGGGCGACTGGCAGCCTGTTAAGCCCGAGCTGGTGGCCGAGGTGCGCTACGACCATGTCTCGGACGACCGTTTCAGGCATGGCACCAAGCTATTGCGCTGGCGCCCCGACAAATCCCCCAGACAATGCACCTTCGATCAACTCTCCCAAGATTGACGAGCGACTGCCCCATACGCTTCTAGCGTGCAACCGTACATTTCAAATCCGAAAGCAGCCCGTCCTTCAGTCCATACACCCAGCCGTGGATGGCCACGTCGGCACCTTCCTTCCACGCGTTCTGAATAACCGGCGTGCGAGCGAGACGCTTGACTTGTTCGGCCACTGATGCCTCGCAAAGGCGATCCAACCCTTCTTCGTTCCAGTCCCCGCATTCGCGGCAGGAGAACCCGGCGTCCGCGACGTCCCGAATGGGCTGAATCCAGTTGTCGATCAAACCGAAGCTTTGACCGCTCACCGCGGCGCGGATGCCGCCGCAGCCGTAGTGGCCGCATATGATGATGTGCTTGACGCGGAGTTGCCGGACCGCAAATTCGACGACGGACAACATGTTCAGGTCAGTCGGGTGAATGAGATTGGCGACGTTGCGGTGCACGAACACCTCGCCCGGCTCCAACCCGGCGATGACGTTTGCAGGTACACGGCTGTCGGAACAGCCGATCCAGAGGTATTCGGGCTGCTGGAGATTGGAAAGGCGTTCGAAATAATCTGGTCTTTCGGCGATCCGCTCCGCTGACCATGCCCTGTTGTTCTCGAATAATTGCTCGATCAACTGCCATTCTCCTTATCGTACCGAAATGTGGACCGTCGCGATGACGCGGCGGCATCGCGATGTCGTGAGCACCTCTCGGTCGCCCGTCGTTGCCGCGACGAGTCAGCCTCGCCGCTCCGACAGCCTCTTGAGCGCCTCGACCGTCGCCGCGTCAAGGTATTCAGGTCGCCCGTTTTGCTCCTAGCGGCATCTCGTGTCGGCATGGTGGACATCGATTCTTTGGATCGAGGCTGCCGTCACGAACGGCGCAGACTTGAGCGTCAAGGACACCAGCTCCGTTTCCACGCGGCGGCGCGAAGTTCGCCAGGACGAGCGTGGCGCCCCGATCGCCACGTACAAGCCAGGCATCCACCGTTTGATGGCTTCCCCCGGCTGGGACCATCTTCGTCCTGGACGAGCGACATGATTAAGATGCAAGTCGGCAACCGCACGACCCCCTCTCAATTTGCCCCGCCAGCTGATGACTCACCGGGAAGCGTCGACACGTCCGACGGCTTCGGTGGCAAGGGTCGAATTCTACGCGCAGCCAGCAGGAATGTTGGACGCGTTTCGGTTCTGCACCGACCGTTGGCTCCCCTAAGGACTGTCACCGTCGTCCCAACTCGCCAACCCTTTGAATTCAGATTCTTTTTGACTCCGGAACCATACTGGCGGCCAATGTCTTTATTGACTCGCATAGGTTGTGACGGAGTGCGAGTGCCATGGTAGCGGCGCGGGCGAACTGGAAGGGTTACATCAAGTTCGGAGAAGTCGCCTGCGCGGTTGCGCTTTTTACCGCGTCCTCCTCCTCCGAGCGCATCGCCTTCAACACGCTCAACCGCGCCACCGGCAACCATGTCCGCCGCGAGTTCGTCGACAGCGAGACGGGCGACCCCGTCGAGCGGGAGGATCAGGTCAAGGGCTACGAGATCGAGAACGGCGATTTTGTCGTGCTCGAACCGGAGGAAATCGCCGCGGCGGTTCCGGAAAGCGACAAGACGCTGAAGATCGAAGCTTTCGTGCCGTGCGACGAGATCGATGACGTCTATTTCGACAAGCCTTACTACCTTGCGCCCGACAGGATGGGCGCCGACGCCTTCGGGCTGCTGCGCGACGGCATGCGGCAGGCGAAGGTCGCCGCGCTGGCGCGCACGGTCCTGTTTCGCCGGCTGCGTACGGTGCTGATCCGTCCACACGGCAAAGGCCTGATCGGCACGACCCTGAACTTCGACTACGAGGTGCGGTCCGCCAAGGAAGCTTTCGAGGACATTCCCGCCATGAAGATCGAGGGCGAGATGCTGGATCTCGCCAAGCACATCATCAACACCAAGAAAGGATCGTTCGACGCCAAGAGCTTCGACGACCGTTACGACGCAGCGGTCGCCGAGCTGGTCAAGGCCAAGATCGAAGGCAAGCCGTTGCCGAAGAAGAAGGTGTCGCCGCCCTCGAAACCGAGCGATCTCTTGCAGGCTCTGCGCCAGAGCGCGGGCCTGAAATCGAGCGAGAAGACGAAACGCCCCGCTGCGAAATCCAAGCCCAGCGCCAAGGAGCCGAAGCGCGCCGCCAACTCCAAGCGCGCGGCTTGATCGGAGGACGCCATGGCGGTTCGCCCCTACTGGAAAGGCTATCTGAAGCTGTCGCTGGTGACGTGCCCCGTGCAGATGATGCCGGCAACCTCGGAAAGCGAGAAGGTTCGCTTTCATACGCTCAATCGTGAGACCCACAACCGGGTGGTGAGTCACTATGTCGATGCCGTCACCGGCAAGGAAGTCAGCGACGAGGACGAGGTCAAAGGCTACCAGCGCGGCGAGAACGACTATGTCCTCCTCGAAGACGAGGAGCTGGAAAACGTCGCGCTCGACAGCACCAAGACCATCGATATCGATGTCTTCTCGCCGCGCGATTCTATCGAATGGATCTGGCTCGACACGCCCTATTATCTCTCGCCCAACGATCCAGTCGGCGAGGAGGCGTTCTCGGTCATCCGCGACGCGATGGCCGCGGAAGACATGGTCGGCATTTCCCGGCTAGTTATCTCGCGCCGCGAGCGGGCGGTCATGCTGGAGCCGCGCGGCAAAGGCATCGTCTTGTGGACGCTGCGCTATGGCGACGAGGTGAGGAACGAGGAGGCTTATTTCGAGGGGATCAACGACAACAAGTCGGATTCCGAGATGATGCCGCTGATCCAGCAGTTCATCAAGAAACAGACCCGGCACTGGGACAGCAAGCTCGTCGCCGATCCGGTGCAGGACAAGCTGCTTGAAATCATCGAGGCCAAGCGCAAGAAGACGAAGCGTCCGGCGAAGGCGAAGGGCGCCGCGCCGAAGGCCACGCCGAACAATGTCATCAACATCATGGACGCGCTACGCAAGTCCGTCGAGGCCGAGAACCGCTCGGGCAAGCGCTAGGATGCGCCGTGCGTCGAAACCGACGGCCCCGCTGCTGACGCCATCTGAGCCAGTGATCCGGTCGCCACGCATGCGCCGACGTGATCCGAGGCAGCCGGATTTGCCCTTCGACCCGATGCCACAGCGGATCGAGCCCTGTCTCGCGCTTCTGAAGCCGAACGCGCCGGCAGGTCCGGACTGGCTGTTCGAGATCAAATGGGACGGCTACCGGCTCGCCGTTCATATCGACCGGCAGGACGTCCGCATCATCACGCGGGGCGGCCATGACTGGACGCACCGGTTTCCCTCGATCGCGGCCGCCGCCAGGCAGCTCGGCGTTCATGCGGCGATCCTCGACGGCGAAGCGGTCGTTCTCGACACTAGCGGGCGATCTGATTTCGGGGCGCTGCAGACGTCGCTCGGCGGGCGGGGCGGCAAGAGAACGTCGACCGAGTCAATTCTCATGGTGTTCGACCTGCTCTATCTCGACGGACATGATCTCACCGGCTCCGAGCTGTCGGTGCGCCGTCATCTGCTGGAGGATCTGGTCGTGCCCCGCAGCGACGGCGCAATCCGGCTTTCCGAGGAAGTGGAAGCCGACGGCGCGCAACTCCTCAAGCATGCCTGCCAGATCGGCCTGGAAGGCATCATCGCCAAGCGGCGCCACCAGCCCTATCGGACCGGCCGCACCGGCGACTGGCTCAAGATCAAATGCGTCCAGAGCGAGAGCTTCATGATCGTCGGCTACCAAGCCTCCGTGTCGGCGCGTGGCGGCATCGGCAGCCTGCTGCTCGCCGGGAAACGCGGCCATGACTGGGTCTATGTCGGAGAGGCCGGAACTGGCTTCAACGGCAAGGACGCCGCCTCGCTTCGAAGGGCTCTCGACACCTTGAAGACAAAGACGCCGGCCGTGCCTCTGAAAGGCAAGAACCTCATCTTCGCGCAGCCCACGCTGATCGCCGAGATCGAGTTCCGCGGCTGGACCAGGGACGGCAGTCTGAGACACGCTTCCTACAAGGGCTTGCGCGAAGTGCAGGACAATGCCGCCGTCTTCGATATGAACGATCGCGAGGTCTGACTACGCCGCCTGCTTCATCGACCGGGCTAGCCGTTTGATCGCCTCCCGCAATGGGCGACGACCGTCGCCATAGTCCTTCCAGGCCGCGGTCTTCGAAAGCAATCCGGGCACGGTACGCAGCGTATAGCGCTTCGGGTCGAGATCGGCTTTGACCTGGCTCCAGGTCAGCGGCATCGACACCGTCGCTCCGGGCCGGGCGCGCGGCGACAACGGCGCGACGGCCGTCGCCATGCGGTCGTTGCGCAGATAGTCGAGGAAGATGCGGCCGTGGCGCTGGTTCTTCGCCATCTTGATCAGATAGAGGTCCGGATTGTCGCGTGCCATTTGCAGACAGACGTCATGCGCAAAGCCCTTTGCCTCAGGCCAGGTCAGTTTGCTGCGCTTGGTTACAGCAAGCGGCGTGACGACGTGCAGTCCCTTGCCGCCGGTCGTCTTGCAGAAGCTGACGAGACCGAGAGCGTCGAGGCGTTCGCGCATTTCCTTTGCCGCTTCGACCACTTTCGAGAACGGGACGTCGGGACCGGGATCGAGATCAAATACCAGCCTGCCCGGCACTTCCGGCTGCTGCGGCGCGCAATTCCAAGGGTGCAGCTCGAGCGCGCCGATCTGGGCGACCGCAGCGAGCCCTTCGACGCGGTCGATCTGCAGGTAGGGTTTCTTGTCGCCAAACACCTTCACCAGCTCCAGCAGATTGGAGGTTCCGGGCATGGCATGACGCTGGAAGAACTGCTCGCCGCCGATCCCGTCCGGCGCGCGGATGATCGAGCACGGCCGCCCGCTGATATGCTCGATCAGCCAGGAGCCGACGGACTCGTAGTAGCGGGCCAGATCCTCCTTGGTGACCGGCTTGCCGTCATTGGCGTCGGGCCACAGCGGCTTGTCCGGATTCGAGATCAGCACGCCCATGACATTGACCTTGCCGCCGCGGCGGGCAGTCCTCACCGACGTCGGCGCCGCTGGCTCCGGCACCTCCGTCTTTGCTGGTTGGGCGGGTTTCTCGGCCTCGATCTCGGCCGCCGGTTTGTCCTCGCGCAGGCCTTTGAACGCGGCCTGCCGCACGAGGCCGTCCGACGTCCAGCCGGCGAACTCGATCTCAGCGACCAGTTCAGGCTTCAGCCATGTCACGCCAGCCTCCTTCTTCGGCGCGCCGATGCCGGTAAACGGCGACTTCGCGGCCGCGACCGCCTTCAGCTTCGGCACCAGGTCCTTCACGTTGGCGGCGCTATAGCCGGTGCCTACGCGCCCGACATAGACGAAGTGGTCGCCGCGATTGACGCCGACCAGGAGCGACCGGAACTTGCCGTTCGTGGTCGAATAGCCGCCGATGACGACCTCGTGACCGGCACGACATTTGGATTTCGCCCAGCTATCCGTGCGTCCGGAGACGTAGGGCGCGTCGGCGCGCTTCGAGACGATGCCTTCGAGCGACAGCCGGCAGGCCGAGCGCAGTACGGCTTCGCCACCGGTCTCGAAATGCTCGACGAAACGGATGCGGGCATCTTCGCCGGCGTCGGTCAGGAATTGCTGGAGCCGGGCCTTGCGCTTCGAGAGCGGCAAGGGACGAAGATCCTCGCCGCCGTCGAACAAGAGATCGAACGCGAAATAGACCAGATCGTCGGTCTTGCCTTCCGAAAGAGCGGCCTGCAGCGCGGCGAAGTCCGGCGCGCCGTTCTCGTCGAGCGCGCAGATCTCGCCGTCTATGATAGCGTCCGGGAGGTCGCCTGCGGCGTGCGCGATGGCGGGATATTTGGCCGTCCAGTCGAGACCCTTGCGGGTTTTCAGGGTCACCTTCCCGTCGAGCACCCGCATCTGGATGCGATAGCCATCGAACTTGATCTCGTGCAGCCAGCCGCTTTCGGAGGGCGGTCGGGCAAGCGACTCGCAAAGCTGCGGCGCGATGAAATCGGGCAGGTCGACGGCGCTGGCGGTCTCCGGTTTCTTCGTTCCGCGAGCCTTCCGCTTCCGCTCATCGGCCGCGAGTCCGGTGCGGCTGTCCCACACGGCGTCGGCTTCGACCTTACCGTCTACCAGCATGAACGGCTTCGGCTTGCGGCCTTTTCCGGAAGCGATCGCCTCCATGCTGCGCCCGGAGGCGACCGACGTCTCATTCTCGTCCAGAACCGCGCCTCCGTTTTCCTCCACCGCGTATTCATCGCGATGCTTGATCAGCAGCCAGTTGGTGCGTTTGCCGCGCTCGCGGCCGTTCGCCATCCGCACCAGGACGAAGCTGCCATGAAGCCGCTCGCCCTCGAGCGTGAACTTGAAATCGCCCTTGGCCAGCGCCTGTTCCGGGCTCTTCTTTCCTTCCGGCTCCCAGTAGCCGCGGTCCCAGAGCATGACCGTGCCGCCGCCATACTGGCCTTTAGGAATCGTCCCTTCGAAATCGCCGTAGTCTAGTGGATGGTCTTCCACCTCTACGGCGAGGCGCTTGTCGTGCGGATCGAGCGACGGACCGCGCGTCACGGCCCAGGATTTGAAGACGCCGTCCAGTTCGAGCCGAAGATCGTAGTGCAGCCGTGTCGCGTCGTGTTTCTGTATGATGAAGCGCCGGCGATTTGACGGTCTTGTCGCCTCCCGGCCACTTGGCTCCTTTGTGAGCGTGAAATCGCGCTTGGCTTTGTACTTCGAGAGCTTGTCGGTCGCCATCAGGTCCTCGGAGCGGGAATGGGAAATCCTTCGTCGAAGAATGTTCCGGCCGAGCAACAGGTTCCGTGAACCCCGTTTGTGCGATCACGAGAGCAATGCGCTTAAACCGCGCCACGCCCAATTCTGATGGGCGTGGCAATCTCCTGATTCCGAAAACGATCGCTAGTCTCGTCCCTCAGGCCAAAGCCGAATCCGCATAGGCTAAGGCACCGCCGCCTCCGGTTTTAGGCGGAATGGCTGCATAGGCGGTACAGGGCGGCGGATCGTCGTCGTCGTCGCGCCGCCTGCGGTGCAGGATGCGCGTCCAGTTCCGGAACGTCGGCCGGCTCCGACGGCTTGGCGGCTTTCGCCACAGGCCTGCGGGTTGCGTGACGAATGCATCCGCATCGTCGCTCGCGTCGAGCGCCTTCAGCGCGGCCAGAATCTCATCAACGTCAACGAGAGAGCCGTCCTCCAACTGACGCATCGACGGCAAGCCTGGAACCGCGTGCACATCCGACGCCCAGGAAGCCAATAGCGCCCGCTTCTCGTCGGTACTCATCCTTGGATCAGCGAGGACTTCATCGGGCCGCTGGAATATCGGACGTCGAGGAAAGTTAGCCGCGTCGTGGCGGCTTTCATTATGGCTGGTAAGATGTGTCATCTCCGTTTCTCCGCAATCGGCGCCTCCCGGCCACGACCGGGAGGCAAATCGCAGGTTTGAGGCGTTGCGAATTCAGGCGGCTTTGCGCTGTGGCTCCGCGTCCTGGCTGATCTGTTTCTTCTTGCCAGCGTCGTCAGTCGGCCCATCCGGCTCAGCCGAGCCTACAGCAATGCGGCGAGGTTTGAGCTCCTCAGGAATCTCACGCGCGAGATCGACCGACAGCAAGCCGTTCTCCAGCGTGGCGCTCGCCACCTTGACGTGGTCGGCCAACTTGAACACCTGCCGGAAATTCCCGATCGCGAGGCCCTGATGAAGGACCTGCCGGTCGCCCTGTTCGGGCTTCTTCTGGCCAGTCACGATAAGTTCGGGGCCATGCTGGGTCAGTTCGACCTCTTCCGGGCTGTAGCCGGCGATCGCCATGGTGATGCGGTAGTCGTTTTCGCCGATCTTTTCGATGTTATAGGGCGGCCAGTCCGAACGCACGCTGTTGTCGAGCATATCGAAGAGGCGGTCGAAGCCGACCGTCGAGCGGTAAAGGGGAGCAAAATCGAAGCTTCTCATAGCCATATCCTCCGTAAAGCAACATGGGTAACAAGCAGCGTCTCTGCGACGCCAAAACCGTCGGGCCGTAGCCCCGACGGCAATCGATTTGGGAACGCCCAAAAAGCGTTCAAGAGTGGCCCTAAAATTTTTTCGAGGGGTCCGAAACGCTCCGGGTCGTCCGTTTCGGAGCGTCGTTCCCCGCAAATTGAACCGGAAGAGTCTGGCTGCGTTCTTCGATCTGGAAGAACCATCACCGGAGACAAGACAATGGCGAATACCCAGACGACGCGAGGCCGCAATCAGGATCGGGCAAGAGTTGCCGGCGGGCAGGATCACGAGGTGCGCTATGAGGCGGGCAAGACCGGCGCCAGCGAGACGGACGTCAGGTCGGCGGTGAAATCGGTCGGCAACAGCCGCAGGAAGGTCGAGAACAAGCTGGACAAGCCCTGAGCCGAGCATTCGGAGGGGCGTCGAGACACCCGGCCTGTTCGCAGCTTTCGGAACCGGGCGGCATCGCTGTCGTTTTGCTGTTCACAACAGCAAAAGGAGGCAGCTATGCCACACGGAGACAAATCCAAATATACCGACAAGCAGGAACGCAAGGCCGATCACATCGCCGAAGGCTACGAAATGCGTGGCGTCTCGGAAAAGGAAGCCGAGCGCAGAGCCTGGGCGACCGTCAACAAGGACGATGGCGGCGGCAAGAAGGCAGGCGGCTCCGGCCAAGGCAAGCACACTGGCCACCCCGCCGCGCACAAGGGCGGAGAAAAAGGCGGCAAGGCCGCAGCCTCCCGCTCCGCCAGCGACCGCTCCGCTTCTGCGAAGAAGGCGGCCGCGACACGCAAGCGCAACGCCGAGCATCACGCTCATAGCTAACGGCAAAAGCGATGCGATCGAAACTGCTCAGCGAGAGCGACGGCGTCAGGACCTTCGCCGTCGTTCTCGATCCCGGCGATGAAGCGTTCCGGTCGATTTCGAATTTCGCCGAGGAGCAAAACGTCACGGCGGCTGCGGTGACGGCGATCGGCGCGTTCGAAGGCGCGACGGTCGGCTGGTTCGACTTCGCCTCCCAGACCTACCGCAAGATTCCCGTAGCCGAGCAGTGCGAGGTCCTAAGCGCCATAGGCGACATCGCCGCGGGCGACGACGGCAAGCCCAGCCTGCACATGCATGCGGTGCTCGGATTGTCGGACGGCTCGACCCGCGGCGGCCACCTGCTCGAAGGGCTCGTGCACCCGACGCTCGAGGTGATGGTGACGGAAACGCCCGCTCACCTGCACAGAAGGAAGCGTTCTGAGCTCGGCATCGCTCTGCTCGATCTCTAGCGGGGGCGATCGGCATGCCGTCCACGGTGATCGAGAAAAGCGCGTACAATCCGGCGACGAGGACAATGAGCGTTTGGTTCCGGGCCAGCGGCCGACGCTACGACTATGAGGACGTGCCTCCGGAGACCTACGCCGCGTACCGCGCCGCATTTTCCAAAGGCAGCTACTTCAACAGGGTCATCCGTGACCGCTTTCCGCATCGATGGATCGCGGAGGCGCGATGATCGCCCCGTGCTCTTTCTCCGCCGATCTGCACGCGCGATTCCCTCGCGGAACGGTTCGACCTCTCGCGGATTGAGTAAGTCTACCCTCAAGGAGAGTTTTCATGGACCACAGCAACCACGTTCGCCTCACCGAAGCGGAACTGAACTCCGCAAACCTGGAAGGCGCCACCATCTACGGACCGGACGACGAGAACCTGGGCTCGGTATCGCATGTTCACGGTGCCGGCACGAATGCTCAGGTGATCATCGACGTCGGCGGCTTTCTCGGCATCGGTGCCAAGCCTGTCGCGGTTCCTGCCAGCCAGCTTGACTTCATGCGCGACGAGGACGGCGACGTCCATGCCGTGACGTCCTGGACGGAGGATCAGCTGAAGGCGATGCCCGAACACAAGGATTGACGGCCGGAATTCGGCAAAGAGAGGTAGGTCATGCCCCACAATGACATCAAGAGGACGGCTGCCAATCGCGACACGCCGCTAGTCCGTTCGCCGGACGGAAACATCCGCCGAAGCCCGAACGCAGCGACGGCGGGCGACGACAGCGCTCAGGCACCGGCAGCCCCCAAGACCAGTGGCGCGTCTGCAAAGGATAAAGGCTTCTCGAAATCCCGCGTTGCCAACCGAAACCACGATGACAAACGCGTAGCGGGCGTGACGCCACGGCCCACCGGCGAGCGGGGCGGGCTGTGACATCCGAGCCAATCAGGCGCAGCGGCGGCTGCCTGTGCGGGGCGGTACGCTACACGCTTACGGGCCAGCCGCTTAGAGCCGGTATTTGTCATTGCCTGGACTGTCGCAAGGCGAGCGGCAGCCATTTTACCCCATTCGGCGTCTGGCCAGCGAGCGCATTCGAGTGCTCCGGTGCCATGAAAGTCTTCGCCGAGCGCAGCTTCTGTCCACTCTGTGGCGCCCGCATTGCCTGGTTCCGCGATAACGAGGCCGAGATCATGCTTGGCTCGCTCGACGGCGCGCCAACCGGCATCGTGCCAGAGTATGAGCTTTGGACCGGTCGTCGCGAGGAATGGATGCTCCCTTTGCCATGGACGGAACAGTTCGACCATGACCGACCTGAATCAGCGCCGGCCGAATGAGCGAGTGTCGTTCGAACCAGATCAAACGTCGGCGATTTCGATCCATACCGGAGCGTGATCGCTTGCCTTCTCCCAACTGCGTGCTTCTCGATCGACTTGGGCGCCGATCAGTCGATCAGCCAAGGTTGGGCTGAGCAGAAAATGATCGATGCGCAGCCCGGCATCGCGAGCGAACGCATTCCGGAAATACTTCCAGAAGGTGTAGATCCGCTCGCCCGGGTGCAGCGTTCTCAATGCGTCCGTCCAGCCCTGTTCGAGGAGACGCTGATAAGCCTCGCGCACTTCCGGGCGGAACAGCGCGTCGTCGCGCCATCGTTCTGGGGCATAGACGTCGAGATCGGTCGGCATGACATTGAAATCGCCTACAAGGACCGCTGGAACCTTGGCCTGTAGTAGCTCGGCGGCATAGCTGTGCAGACGCGCGAACCAGCGAAGCTTATAGTCGAACTTCGGACCGGGAGCCGGATTGCCGTTGGGTACATAGAGGGATCCGATCAGGACCCCACCGACGGCCGCTTCAATATAGCGACTATGGCTGTCGTCCGGGTCGCCGGGCAGACCGCGCCGGGTTTCGATCGGCGTTATGTCCCGGGCAAGGATTGCCACCCCATTCCAGCTTTTCTGACCGTGCCAGATCGCGCCGTAGCCCGCCTTCTCGATTTCTCGTACGGGAAACCGGTCGTCAGGAGATTTGAGTTCCTGCAGGCAGACGACATCGGGTTGAGTTTGAGCAAGCCAGCGTAGAAGCACTGACAACCGGCCGTTCACGCCATTGACGTTGAACGTCGCGATTTTCATCGCGGCCGTCTGTCGACGTTGATGACCCGACCCATCTCGGATGGTTCCTCAGGCAACGCCCTTGCCGCCGGTGACGCCATAGACCTCGCCGTTGATGAAACTCGCTTCCTTGGAAGCAAGCAGCACATAGACAGGGGCAAGCTCCGCCGGCTGGCCGGGTCGCCCGAAATCGCTGTCCTTGCCGAAGTTCTTGACCTTTTCGTCGGGCTGGCCGCCGCTAGGCTGCAGCACGGTCCAGACCGGGCCTGGCGCTACAGCGTTCACGCGAATCCCCTTCTCGATCAGCTGCTTGGCAAGCGCCTTGGTGTAGGCGACGATCCCCGCCTTCGTGGTCGCGTAGTCTAGGAGGATTGGTGACGGCTGATAAGCCTGGATCGAAGCGGTGGTGATGACTGCCGCCCCGGCCGTCATGTGCGGGACAGCCGCCTGCGCGATCCAGTGCAGGGCGTAGAGGTTGGTTTTCATGGTGCGGTCGAAGTCCTCGGTCGACAGATCGTCGATCTTTTCGCGGTATTGCTGCCTGCCCGCGTTGACGACGAGAATGTCCAGACCACCGAGCTCCGAAACGGCCTTCTCCACCATCTCGCGGCACCAAGCCTCTTCCTGGACGTCGCCAGGTAACGCGACGGCCTTGCGACCTTCCGCTTCAATCAGGTCGATCACCTGCCTGGCGTCAGGCTCCTCTTCCGGGAGGTACGAGATGGCGACGTCTGCGCCTTCCCGCGCGAAGGCGATCGCTGCTGCCCGGCCGATGCCGGAATCGCCGCCGGTTTTAAGTGCCTTGCGGCCTTCCAGCCTGCCGGAGCCCCGATAGCTTTCTTCGCCATGATCGGGAATCGGCTCCATCTTGTGTGCAAGACCCGGCATCCGCTGCGGCTGCTTCGGAAAGGGCGGGGAAGGATAGACTTCGCGCGGATCCCGCAATCGCGAACTGCTCAAGGCAATATCTCCTTCCGGTCTTCCAGGTTTGGCGGGCGAGGCAACGGCGACAGCGAAACTGCCCTCGAAGAGCCGAAACGTGAGCAACAAGTCTTTGTTCCGGCAGACGATGCGGTCGGAGCATCGCACGGACACGGAACCAAGGTCTCGCGGGCAACTTCTTCATCGGAACAGCGAGCGCATGGAGGGAGCGATGAAGATTGTGGTCGCAGACCTGTGGACCGTCTTCCGTGCGGCTGTGGAGGGATTTTTCGATGACAGCGCTCTCAGCCACGCGGCGGCCATGGCGTTCTACGCTGCAACGTCACTCGCTCCCATCTTGTTGATCGTGCTCGGCGTCGCCGGCTTCGCCACGGGAAGAGACGCGGCCGAAATCGCGATAGCCGCCCAGCTGACGGGCTTGCTCGGTCCTCAAGGAGCCGATCTTTTGAAGACGACGATCGAGAACGCGTCCGCGCACAAGGGAACCTTGGCTTCAGTGGTGGCCATCGCCACCTTGCTCGTCGGTGCATCCGGGGTGTTCGGCGAAATGCAGTCGACGCTCAATCTCATCTGGAAGGTCCGGCCCCAAAAGGTTTCCCTGTTCAGCCTGGCCCGGACCCGCGTGGCGAGCCTCGGGCTGGTCGCTTCGCTCGGCTTTCTGCTGCTGGTTTCGCTGGCTGCCAGCGCGGCGATTTCGGCAATGGGAAACGTGATCACGTCCAGGCTTCCCTTCGGGGAGCTCGTGCTGTCCGCATTGAACACGTTGGTTTCGCTGATCCTGGTCGCCCTGCTTTTCGGCGCGATCTTCAAGATCTTGCCCGATCGTGCGCTTTCCTGGCGCGACGTGCGGTTCGGCGCCGCCGTGACCGCGGTTCTTTTCACGGTCGGCAAATCGCTTATTGGCTGGTATCTCGGAACGAGCGCGATCGCTTCGTCTTATGGCGCCGCGGGAAGCCTTGTCGTCCTGCTGCTATGGGTTTTCTACTCCTCGGCGATATTCCTGTTCGGCGCTGAGCTCACTCGCGCTGTCGCCGTCCGGTTCGGCAGCCGTCGCGACTTGATGCTTTTGGAGAGCGACCCACGGCCTGCGGGCACCTCCAAGGTGGAAAATTTGCCTATGCGCCCGCTCTGGATCATCGGGTTGATCGCAGGAATCGCGTCGCTTGCCACCTTGGCATCAACACCTCGGCGCGGTCGATCGTGAAATGGACGATACCAGGCTTCGCCATGCCGGCCGTGCGCTCCGGGACGGAACGGCGGCGCTGGCCTGCGGTATGACGCTTCGTGATCCAGCGTGTTGCACCCCGGTGGAAAGGATACTTATTTAGGGGCATGCCCACGCGCGAGACGAATACGGCCGCCGAACGGGTCGAAGAATGGAAGCTCTCGTCGGCCGCCACGTTGGGATCGTCGGTCCGCACAAGAGGCATTTTTCTGGAAGTGCGTGCCCGCCTTCCGTCCACGGCGAAGAAGTTCCTGCATGTCGAGGCGCGGACGCTCGCTCTGCAAATGCCGGAAGGCTCCGAGGGCGATTTCCGGACGGCGTCGATGATCGTGGCAAAAGCCCTGCAGGATATCGAAGTCTTGCCTGTCATTCCTCGCGAGATCGAGGACATCCTCGCCATCTCTGCGACCGAGCGGCATCGATGGCTCAACGACGGCCGCCTACAGAGTGCGGGAACGCGCACCGTGAAACTTCGCGGGCGCGCCAGGAAGATTACGTTTCACGTTTTTGACCCTCGTCACGTCGAGGACGTCCTGGACCGCGACCTCGTTACACTGTGGCGCGAACAAGACACGCTGACCGCAGCGGAAAACCGACGCAGAGCCGCCGGAAAGGCGGCCCTGACACGGTTGCAGAAGAAAGGCCGGAAGGCAGCGCTGGCAATTGGCGACACCGATGATGACTCGCGCCGGAAATTGCAGGGTTGGGAAGACTTCGAAGCCGACGGGTTTCTGCGCTGATTTGGCGATCGCGTCAGATCGGCCAAATGCGGGCTGTCGCCGGCGACGCTTCAAGCATCAGGATTCGTTGTTCCGAGGACCAATCTCATAGGTGATTCCTTCAGCCGCGAAGGTGATTTGGGCCTTCCCTCCAAAAGCCTCCGCAACATGACGTTGGATAAGACGCGAACCGAATCCGGCCTTGTGAGGAGCAGTGACGCGAGGACCCCCGCGTTCCCGCCAAAACAGGCGGAAGTCTTGATCTTCCGTTCCAGCGAGCTCCCAAGAGATATCCACCGTCCCCGATCGGTTGGAAAGCGCTCCGTATTTGATTGCGTTCGTCACAAGTTCGTTCAGTGCAAGAGTCAGAGCCAGCGCCTTCTCCTCTGGCAGGCGGACGTTCGGTCCTTCCGCAGTCACCCGCCCATCCTCGAGGCCGTGCGGCGCAAGCGCGGTCGCGACAATGCCGTGGACCTCGGCCTCGGTCACACCTCCGGTGCGCAGGGCGTCTTGCACACCCGCCAGCGCTCTCAGACGATGCCCCAAGCTGCTCTCCGCCTCGGCCAGATCGGCACTCGACCGGAGCGTCTGCGAGGCGATCGAGCCGACCATCGCGAGGATGTTTCGGATGCGATGGCCGAGTTCGGCATTGAGTACGTCCGCCTGCCGTTGCGCCAACACCGTCTGGGTCGTTTCGATGACCGTGTCCATGAAACCGACGATCGTCCCGTCGGCGTCGAGCACCGGACTGTAGCAGAAGGTGAAGTAAGCCTGTTCTCCCGCGCCGTCACGATCCACGACCAGCGGAAAATTCTCGATGAAAGTCGACTTGCCCCCCAGCGCGTCAAGCGCGATCGGGCCGATCTCATCCCACGCTTCCACCCAAATTTCGTTGAAAGGCCTGCCGATCGCAGGCGGTTTTTCTCCCAGGATCGGCCGGAAGGCGTCATTGTGAAAAGTGATGAACTCCGCACCCCATACCAACGCCTTCGGGAACGTTGAACGCAGCATCAATGCGAGGGTGGTCTTCAGGATCGGCGGCCACTCCTCGATCGGGCCAAGCGACGTCGACGCCCAGTTGAAATCCATGATTTCATGGGAAGCCTCGCCTCCGGCATTGAGAAAACGAAAATGCGATACGGCCACCCCAGAATCCTTGCACGTCGAAAGTCGCGCCTGCGGCGCCAAGACGGGTTCATTAGATACGACGGAATTGATCGCTGTGATGAGAAAAATTGGCTCCCAAAACTACATAGGGATGACAGCAGCGTGAAACGAAGCGAACAATCTTCTCTGGCAGCGTGACTTCAACCCTGTGACTGCGAAAATGTAGTCCGGTCGCTTGCCCGGATACGCCTCCCGGAAAGCTCCAACGCGCTTCTCTGCGCTTCGGTCGAGATCGACGAACGCAGGTCTTTCGCGTCATCCTGTGCTATGTCGAAGGTCCTGGGCGCCGGCGCGCCACGGCAAGGCGCCGCTTGGGCGACGACGGTTCAGCGGCTCGTGTCGCTTCCTTTTCCAGGCGGGCCTCTCGCAACCTCGCCGTCTTGGCTTCCCGACGCTCGGCCTCGGCGCCGATGATAGCTCGCGCCGTATGGTTCGTAATGTCGGCCTTGCTTTCGGCTTTGGAGGGCCTGGGCTTGAAAAGGTTATGCTCGGTGATGGTGCCGCTCATGCTGTCATTCCCTCGGGTATGAAAAACAAAAAGGCCGGGCGAACCCGGCCTCTCCTATGCGCCTCGATGATCAGTGCCAGTACATCCGTGGTCAAAGACCAGAAGCGCAATCCCGTTTACGCCGCCAGGAGGTTTTCGGCCGAGTTCTTGCCGTTCCGGTTGTCCTTGACGATGTCGAAGCTCAGCTTCTGACCCTCGACGATGGTGCGCATGCCGGCGCGCTCGACGGCAGAGATGTGGACGAAGACGTCCGGCTGGCCGTTGCCCTGCTCGATGAAGCCGAAGCCCTTGGTGGAATTGAAGAACTTCACAGTTCCAGTATTCATGACGATTTCCTTTCAATCGCGCATAGAGGATTGCCTGCCGGGCGGAATGCGCGACAAACGGTTAGATCGATGCTGAGAGGAGAAGATCGCCGACGGCGCGGTTCGCGCCAGAAACAAAGTTCGACAAGCAAGATCGATGTTTAGAACGTAGACGCAAACGGTGTTCAAAACAAGACGTTTAGGAGAATAAACGCGTGAGCGGTCACCAACCAGTCGAAACGTAGTCGCTCCCGGCTGCATTCAAAGAGAATCCCGCGCCGCGACGTCCACCATGAGCTGGGAAGCGGACAGTCGGCTTTTGGAAAACTTCCCCCGAAGGGTGACGTGGCAATGCCGTCGGGGCGGTCGATTTCTGCGCTTTGCCCGGGTTTTGCTAGTGCATCAATGTCGGCGTCGACAACATTGGCTTTGCCACCCAGACCGTCCCGTAGCTGCGCGAGAGCATGAACGTGCTTCTTGAAATCTACCTTGTGGGCGTCGAAGCCGATGCTCCCCGCGAGTCACTCAAAATCTGAGCTATTTCCCCGGACGCTCTAGTTCTTTCAAAATGGACCGCACTGCTTCTATGTCGCGGCGATCCATCTTCTTTTCATAGGTCTTCTCAACCCACTCGACACTGGTTTCTAGGTATCGAAGCGTGGCGCGGTACTGCGGGATCGTTTCGGGCTTGAAAAACCATTTGAAGCTCTCCCACGCTGCCACAGACACTTTGACCAATTCCTGGATGGTCGCCGTCAAAAGCTCGGGCACATAGAAAGGCCCCATGTGTGCGTCAGCTCCAGGTGTCGGTCGGAGCATCGTGAAACCGGCAAATGTTGGGTGCGCAGCGATCGATGAGAGGAGCTTGTAGTGCTCCATGCGCTTTTTTTCGGTGAAGCCGTCACGATCGTCCAGCGCTTGCCGGATTTTGGCTTGGCCAAACTCTTTCGTCCGCTCCTGCTCTGACACTAACTTCCAGCGCTGGATCAAAGCGTCATCAGTGCTGAAGTAATCCAGGAGAAATGCGGTCTCCAAGATGTCCCGGATTTGGAGACCGGCGGCCTGATAGTAGCCGCCGAGGATGAGCTTGAGGGCAGCTCCCTGGGCATTGAAAATCCGGGCACCCAGAAGCTTTATGATGAGTTGGTTCTCATCCTTCTCGGCATAGTCCATGCGGTAGAACTGCAGGAGGTCCATGATCATCTCGATCATGCCGACATGCTGCAGAAGGTCTTCGTGTCCCTCGATGAAATCGATGGACTTACCTCGCGCGACTTCCTCGCCAGAGTGCAGGAAGCCAAGATTTTCAGGAATCTTATTGCCTGCCATCGGCGGCCACCACGTCCGTGACCTCGCCACGGCTGCCGACCAGCGCGATCTCAATGCCTGCCAGCGCACACCGCGGTGCCATCCTGGTCGCAAGTCTTAAAGTGCTTTCCGTATAGGGGATAACCGCGACCTGCCGACCGGGACTTTCGCTCGCCATCAGTAGACCAACAGTCTCGCATAGGCCTTTGTAAAGCCGAGACACCTGGCCGGCGTGCCGAGTATTTATGATGCCGCCCGTGCACTCGGCCGTGACGATGTGGTTGCCGACCTCGGCTACAACATCGCCTTTTCCAGAACTGGGATGGATGGTGATCCTCCATCCGTTCTTGTGCCAATACTCGCCGCCGTACGTCGTCGTACCGGTAGACGTTGCCTTATCGAAGCCGCGCCGGGCCAACCAGCCGGTGAAATCAAACCTCTTGCCGTGCTCCCCATCAGGATGAATGCGGACGTGTTTGGCTTCCGTTGTGCGCAGGAGGTGCATGGCATAGGCCACCATCACGGCACCCTCGTGCATCTTGTGCTCGATGCCGTCGGCGACCTTGCCGGCTCTCTTTTCGGGAGCGGCAACTTGTTCGACCAGGTCGTCAAAATCCATCAGATCCCGAGAGCATGCTGCTCGAACCTGTCGGCGAACTGTTCGGCATAGTTCCGGAAGGTCTTGATTTTTACCAGCGTCAACGCGTAGTCGGCATCGTTCACCCTGAGGACGGTGGCACCATGGGCTATACTATTGCGGACATGGTTGAGCTGGTTTAGTCGACTGCGAACGGTGGTGTTGGGGCAGTTCCGCCAACTGAGACCGTCGAATACGTCGCTTACGCCGATCTTCAGAAAGAGAGTCTTGATATTATCGGCACTAGGGTTTCCCCATCCCTTCATCTGCTTCCAGTACGCAGCCCAGACGGCGTCGGTGTTCAACGTCGGTAGCGCCTGTATGGCGCATATCTTAAAGACGTCTTGAACGTAAGCCTGCAGCAGAGCGCTCATCATAACGACGCAACTCCGGTTTATCGAAGCTCCCTCACGCGATCCGTCCTCGACCTTCTTGGGGGCGCCGCGAGCACCACCGTGTAAAACATGGCGAACGTTGATTAGCTCGTCGACGTAAGTAAGGTTTAGATCGACCATATTCCCCCTCGCCCAGCGCGGTTCAGTTGTATCGAGCTAAACGGTGCTGTCCAAGAGTGTCTTCACCGAGGCCTTTGACACATAGTTCAACGACAAGCCGCTACGCATACATTCAAAAGAAGGAGCGCCGCCACTTCACCAACGAAGTCGAGCTGGAGCAGCCCCTCCCCTGATTATGCCGGAATTTGATCGCGCCACGAGCGGCAGCTTCCTGGAAGCTGTTATAGATTGTGGAATGTCCGCAATGAGGGTCGGAAGCGGTCGCTCCATCTCATACCAGCGCTATCGTTTCATCTGAAATTCCTGCCCTTCACGGCTATCTGACGGATGTGGCCGTATCCGTCCGTCAAATTGCGGCTTTGGAACGATCTTGGCGGCAGGCCGCGCGGATCGGGCGACGGCGATCCATGATGGAATTCGTCGCCGCGACCATGCGGCAACGGAAAGGCGGCGTCGCGACTGCCGACGCTCGCGAGCTCGGCCGACAGGTCGGTGATCTTCTGCGCGACCAGATGCACGACGGCACCCTCGCGCTGGATACGGCCGCGCACGCCGAGCATACCTGCCGACAGCAGCGTGCGGCGATTGGCATCGAACACCTTCGGCCAGACGACAAGGTTGGCGATGCCCGTCTCATCCTCGAGCGTCACAAACAGGACGCCTTTCGCACTACCCGGCCGCTGGCGGACAAGCACGATGCCGGCGGCTTCCAGCCAGCGGCCGTCACGGGCGTCCATGGCCTCGGCGCAAGAGACGATGCGACGGCGGCGCAGGTCCTCGCGCAGGAACGAAACCGGATGCGATCGAAGCGACAGCCCGACATGGCCGTAATCCTCCACCACCTCGCTACCGGCCGTCATCGGGCGCAGCGAGACGGCCGGCTCGGCGATCTCCGGCACGATTGCTTCCTCGCGCGCCGTCGCGGCCGCGAACAGTGGCAGCGGGGCGTCACGCAGGCCGCGTATGGCCCAGAGCGCTTCGCGCCGTGCCAGGCCGAAAGCCGGCCGGAAGGCGTCGGCCTCGGCGAGCTGGACGAGCGCTGCCTGCGGTACGCCGGCGCGGCGCCAGAGATCGTCGACCGACGCGAAGGGCAGATCGGCGCGCGCGCCGACGATCGATGCAGCATGCTGATTGGCAAGGCCCTTGACCATGCGAAAGCCCAGGCGAACGGCGAAGCGGTCTTCGTCGTCGGGGGGTTCGAGCGTACAATCCCATCGGGAGGCGTTGGCGCAGACGGGCCGTATCTCGACGCCGTGATCGCGGGCGTCGCGGACGATCTGGGCGGGCGCGTAGAAACCCATCGGCTGGGAGTTGAGAAGTGCTGCGGCGAATGCGTCGGGGTGCCAACATTTGAGCCAGGCGGAAGCGTAGGCGATCAAGGCAAAGGAGGCTGCGTGGCTTTCCGGAAATCCGTAGCTGCCGAACCCCTCCAACTGCCGGAAGGTGGCTTCCGCGAAATCGCGCTCGTAGCCGTTGGCGACCATGCCGTCGATAAGCTTGGCCTTGAAGGCGCTGACGCCGCCGCTGTGTTTAAACGTGGCCATCGACTTGCGCAGCATGTCCGCTTCTCCGGGCGTGAAGCCCGCGCAGCTGATCGCGACCTGCATGGCCTGCTCCTGGAATAAGGGCACCCCCAGCGTTTTGCCCAACACCCTTTCGAGTTCCGGCTTGGGATAGTGGACCGGTTCCAACCCTTCGCGGCGGCGCAGATACGGGTGCACCATGTCTCCCTGGATAGGGCCGGGCCGCACGATCGCGACCTGTACGACGAGGTCGTAGTAGGTTCGAGGTTTGAGGCGCGGCAGCATCGACATCTGCGCTCGACTTTCGATCTGGAATGTGCCGAGCGTGTCCGCCTTTCGGATCATCGCGTAGGTGCGCGGGTCCTCCGGCGGGATCGTCGCAAGGTCGAGATTGGCGCCCTTGTGCTCGGCCAGAAGGTCGAGGCCCTTCTTCATGCAGGTCAACATCCCCAATGCCAAAATGTCGACCTTCATGAAGCGCAGCGCGTCGATATCGTCCTTGTCCCATTCCACCACCTGGCGGTTTTCCATCGCCGCCGGCTCGATCGGCACGAGGTCATCCAGCCGGTCGTGGGTGAGGACGAAGCCGCCCGGATGCTGGCTGAGATGCCGGGGCGCGCCCATGAGCTGCCGGGCAAGGTCGAGGGTCAGGCGCAAGCGCCGGTCGGCCGTGTTGAGATTGAGCTGCTCGACCTGGCCTTTCGACACGCCCTCTTCCGACCAGCCCCAGACCTGGCCGGAGAGTGTCGAGATCAAATCCTCTGGCAACCCAAGCGCTTTGCCGACATCCCGTAGCGCCCCCTTGGTGCGGTAACGGATGACGGTCGAACAGAGTGCTGCGCGGTCGCGGCCGTAAGTGTCGAACACCCACTGCATGACGATCTCGCGCCGCTCATGCTCGAAATCCACGTCGATGTCCGGCGGCTCGCGCCGTTCTTCCGAAATGAACCGCTCGAACAAGAGATCGTTTCGTCCGGGGTCGATGCTGGTGATGCCGAGCACGTAGCAGACCGCCGAATTGGCGGCCGAGCCGCGCCCCTGGCAGAGAATGTCGCGCGAGCGGGCGAAGCGCACGATGGAATTGACCGTCAGGAAGTATGGCGCGTAGTCGAGCTTGGCGATCAGCGCCAGCTCGTGCTTGAGCGAGGCGACGACATTGTCCGGCACACCCTCCGGGTAACGCCGCTCAGCACCTTCCCAGGTCAGTTTTTCAAGCGTCTGCTGCGGGGTGAGCGAGGGATCGTCGCGCTCCTCCGGATATTGGTAGCGTAGCTCGTCCATGGAGAAGGCGCAGCGCCGCACGATCTCCAGCGCGCGGGCGAGCGCTTCGGGATAGCGCGCGAACAGGCGGTGCATCTCGGCCGGCGGTTTCAGATAGCGATCGGCATGGCGCTCGCGCCGCTCGCCGAGGTCGTCGATGGTGACGCCATGGTGGATACAGGTCACCACGTCCTGCAGGACGCGCTGGCTGGGCTCGTGGAAAAGGATGTCGTTGGTGATGACGGTCGCCACGCGCATGTGCGCCGCGAGGTTGGACAATTCGTGGAGTCGGAGCTGGTCGTTCGGCCGACGCCGCAACGTCAGCGCCATGTAGGCACGGTCACCGAAGGCGTCGCGCAGCCGGCGCAGATGGAATCCGCAATCCTCGTCCGCCATGTCGGGTACGAGCACGGCGATCAGGCCTTCGCCATAGGCGACGAGATCGGCCCAGCGCAGATCGCACTTTGCCTTTCCGGCGCGCTGCTTTCCGAGTGATAGTAGACGGCAAAGCCGAGAATAGGCCGGGCGATCGGTGGGATAGACGAGGATCGGCGGCGCATCGGCGAGATCGAGCCGGCATCCGACGACAAGCCGTACGCCGGTCGCCTTCGCGGCTTCATGGGCACGCACGATGCCGGCGAGCGAATTGCGGTCGACCACGGCCAGCGCCTCGATGCCGAGTTCGGCTGCGCGCGCGAACAGCTCCTCGCAGGAGGACGCGCCACGCAGGAAGCTGAAATGCGTGGTGACCTGAAGCTCGGCGTAGCGGGGCTCGCTCATCCGAACACCCCATGCAGAAACCAGAGATGCGAACCGGTCTCAGGGTCCTCGCCATTGCCGGCGCGGTAAATCCAGTAGCGTTCGCCGGCCTGGTCCTCGACCCGGAAATAATCGCGGATGGCGGCAAGCTCGGCATCGCGCTTCCACCACTCCGCATGGACGCGCTCGGGACCGTCCGCCCGCTTCACGCGGCGGCGCACGCCCCGCCAGGTGAAGCTCGCCGGCGGATGATCCGGCAAGAGGGCGATCGCCTCGATGCGCTCCGGATGGGCAAATAGACGCGCCGGCCGCGGCCAATGGCTTGGCCAGGCCGTGCCGGTGTCGGGCGACAGCGCCGGGATACGGCAGACCGATCGCTCGGGCACGTCGCTGGCGACAGGGGCCACCCGGTAGATCGCCCGCTCGCCGACGCGGTTGGCCAGCGTGTCCACGAGGTCGGAGATATCCGGTATTGCGATCTCTATGAGGTCGCTCGCCATCTGCCGGCGTTGCAACGGCTCGGCTGTGGTGGCGGCCAGCGCCATGAGCTCGATGCCGAAGCCCGGATCGATCTTCTCAATCTGGTCGCACAGAAGACGGGACAGGCGCCGGGCATCGCGCACCGGCTGCGCCATACCGACGCGGACGGCTTCGACGCGTGCGTCGACGCGATGGCAGAGAAGATCGAGACGGCGCGCGCCGAGACCCTTTGCCTCCAGCGCGGCGCAGAGCTGGTCGGTGAGCTTGCCGATGTAACGGGCGATCGTCTCGGCAGCGCCGATGGGTTCCGCGAAAGCCCGCCGCACCTCGATCAGGTCGGGCGGTCGGATCGGCTCGATCGGTTCGGCCACGTCGCCAAGCGCCTGATTGAGCCGGCGCGCGAACTCGGGGCCGAAGCGCAGCGTCAATGGCGCGCGCGGCTGGGCCAGAAGATCACGCACGCGTTCGAAGCCGAGAACCCGGAGATCGGCCGCCATTCCAGGCGGCAGGCGCAGAGCCGCGAGCGGCAGGGGATCGAGCACGACAGCACCATGTCCCGGCGGCGCGATGATAGAGGGCTCGGCGGCGAACCGGGCGAGCGCATGGGCCGCGCCCCAGGTGTCCGCCACCGCGGCGCGTGCGGTGACGCCCGACATGGCGAGCCGGCCGATCAGGGTTTCGATCATGGTCGCTTCGCCGTCATGGAGATGGTCGGCGCCGGTCGAGTCGATCACGATGCCATCCGGCGGATCGGCCGCGACGATCGGCGAGATGCGCTGGAGCACCCACAATGCCAGCCGTTCCAGCGCCTCGGCATCCGCGACCGGATCGGCATCCACTGTGATCAGGCCGGGGATCAGGATCTGGGCCTCGGTCGCGGGCATGCCGGGGCGCAGCCCGACCGCTCGGGCGACGGCGTCCGCTGCCGTGACCACCCGCCTGTTGCCGTCCCGGCCGATCATCACGAGCGGCGCCTCAGCCGGAGGCGCCGCGTCGCCAGCCATCCGCCGCAGCCGATCCGTGGACCAGTCCGGCAGGAAGAGCGAGACGACCCGTCTCATCGCAAGCCTCCAACTCGATATCAGCACTATCCACGCCGCCCTTGGCGTGGATCAACTCAACAAGCCATCTGTGGCGGCCGACGCCCGGAACCGGCAGCACCTCGGACGGAAGGACGGAGACGCGCCAACGCGTCATGGCGGCGGTCGGCGCGCCGAAGTCGGACGCATCGCTGTGCCGGCGCCAGCGGCGCAGCGCGATGCCGATCGATCCGGTGCCTTCGGCCGCAAGCTGAAGCCGGCGCGAGGCGGTCATCGGCAATCGGGCGACCTCGCCGACGACAGCGCCGAGCCCGCCATGGCGAAGGCCTTCCTCCATGCAGGCCAGAATGGCCTTGTCGTCGCCGGCCTCGACATAGACGACGCGATCCGGCGCAAGGCCGGCATGCGCCAGCGCCGGAGCGAACAGGTCCGGCTTGGCGATGCACCAGAGGGTCTTTCCGGTCGTGCGCCCGGCGATCCCGGCCGCGAACAGCGCTGCCGCCGCGCCGTCGATCGCGCCGTTGCCGCCGCCGGCGACTTCATGCAGCGCCCCGCGTGCCAGTCCGCCCCCCGGAAGCCGCGAATCGATTTCGCGAATTCCGAACGGAAGCACCGATTTGGCGCGCCTGGACCGTCCTTCGAGGCGGGCAATCCGCTCTCGAAGTTCGACAATCGCTGAAGAATGGGGCGCCGAGGCACGCATCTATCCCTTGAAAGCTGTTCTGTCCGTGATATGTTCTATGTTTGTTCTCATCCTGACAAAGAGTCAACGGACTCGTTGGATCGGGATGGATGCCGCAGCGGAACCGCGGCGTCGTGCGCGTCGAGAGAAACGGCCGGAACCGTCCGGTCTTGTAATTTTGCGTCCGATTCCAATCTCAATAAGAGACAGAAAACGAGAACGGGTATGGCGGCTTTTCAGGTCAGGATCGCGTATCTCACGCCGCTGAAGCGATCGCGGCACTATTTCCATCAGCTCGTACTGGCAGACGACCGGCAGGCTGCGCTAGCGGAAGGCCGCGCGCTGCTCAGGAAAAGGTCGCCAGAGGCGCGCATCGTTCACGCGGCCGCCAATCTGCGTCCCGACAGCAAGGACGCTGAAGCTGTGATCCGGGCGGGATGGCGATATCGCGACGGCTGGTGGTCCCGGCCGATCCGCGCCGGCGACGATCTGGCGGCGATCGCCCTTCATGGTTTCGCCGACAGCAAGGCGATCAATGCGCGCAGCACCGCCGGCTGCGTCGAGATCGACTGTCACGCCGGGCGCATGGCCGCATGACGGCCGAATACCGGGACAGCGCTATCGCCACATCCCGCGCATCTTCGTCTTGAGATCTATCCGGACCTCGGGCTGCGGTGCCCTGCCGGGCGCGGCCGATGGCGGCGGCCAGGAAATCTGTTCGAAGCGGTCGAGGATGTGGTCTGGAATAAACCGCGTGCGCGATGCGTAGACATGCCGGTCTCCCCATGCCGACTGCCCGCTGACATAGAAGCGCTGCGGGGTGACCAGATGCAGCGAATCCTTTGCCCGCGTCATGGCGACATAGAGCAGCCGGCGTTCCTCTTCGAGATCGTCGCGCTCGCCGACCGCCAGGTCGATCGGAATACAGCCGTCGACGGTGTTGAGCAGGAACACCTTCGTCCACTCCTGGCCCTTGGCAGAATGGATCGTGGACAGGATGAGATAGTCCTCGTCGAGGTGCGGCGGGCCTGCATCTCCGCTCGTGGCGTCAGGCGGGTCCAGCGTCAGGTCGGTCAAAAAGCGCTCGCGCGAGGGATAGCCGGCCGCAATCTGTTCGAGTTGGAGAAGGTCTGCGCGGCGCGCGGCGGCGTCCTCGTGGACACGCTCGAGGTGCGGCTCGTACCACAGCCGCACACGTTCGAGATCCGCCGGCCAGGTCGACCGTGTGCGCAGCGCCGAGAACAGGTCGACGAAGGGGGGCCAATCCTCGTCCGCCCTTGCCGGCACCTTGAAGAACTGAAGCCCGAGGACCGGATCGAGCGCGCGCTCCATCGCCTCGATCGCAGCACCCGCGGCGGATGGGCCGATGCCGGGCAAGAGCTGAAGCACGCGAAAGCCGGCCACGCGATCACGCGGGTTTTCCGCGAAGCGCAGAAGCGCCAGCACGTCTTTCACATGCGCGGAATCGAGAAATTTCAACCCGCCGAATTTGACGAACGGGATGTTGCGGCGCGTCAGCTCGACTTCCAGAGGGCCGGAATGATGCGAGGCGCGGAAGAGAACCGCCTGCGCCCGGAGCCTCGTCCCGCTCTCCCGCTCCTCCAGCACCTTGTCGCACACATAGTTCGCCTGTTCCGCGTCGTCGCGCACGGTCACCAGCAACGGCTTTTCCGCGGAACGCCGCTCGGTCCAGAGGTTCTTGATGAAGCGGTCGGCCGCCTCGCCGATGACCGCGTTCGCCGCGTCCAGCACGGTGTTCGTGGACCGGTAGTTGCGGTCAAGCGTGACGATACGGGCAGGCTCCGGAAACAGCCCTGGAAAATCCAGGATATTGCGAACCTCGGCGGCGCGGAAGGAATAGATCGACTGCGCGTCGTCGCCGACGACAGTCAGCCCCCGGCCGTCAGGCTTGAGCGCCGTCAGGATGGTCGCCTGCAGCCGGTTGGTGTCCTGGTATTCGTCGACAAGGATGTGGTCGAAGCGCGAGCGGAGCTGTTCCACGATTGCCGGCTCCGCGCACATCTGCGCCCACCACAACAGAAGGTCATCGTAGTCGAGGACGTTCTGCGCCTGCTTGGCTTCGACATAGGCGCCGAACAGGGTTTTCAGCTCCTCGGCCCAGCCTATGCACCAAGGGAAGGATTTGGCGAGCACGGCTTCCAGTTCGGCCTGCGCGTTGACCGCCCGCGAGTAGATCGCAAGGCAGGTGCCTTTGGCGGGAAATCTGCTCTCGGTCTTGGACAGGCCGAGTTCGTGCCGTACCAGGTTCATCAGGTCGGCCGAATCTTCCCGGTCGTGGATCGTAAAGGCCGGGTCGAGACCGATTTCGAGCGCATGATCGCGCAGCAGCCGGGCTCCGATCGCATGGAACGTGCCTGCCCAGGTGAGTCCCTCGGTCATGATCGACGCCTTGTCGCCGAGCACCATGGCTGCGATGCGCTCGACACGGCGCGTCATCTCCGCCGCGGCCCGGCGCGAAAAAGTCATGAGAAGGATTCGTCGAGGATCGGCACCGTTCACGATCAGGTGCGCGACCCTGTGCGCCAAGGTATTGGTCTTGCCCGACCCGGCTCCTGCGATAATCAGCAGGGGCTCCGCGGCCGAGCCTTCGCCGTGGACCACCGCCGATCGTTGCTCGGTGTTGAGGCCGGCAAGGTAGTCGTCTGGCGCCGCGGCGGCCACGGTCGAATCAAGGACAGCGAGGTTCATTGCGCGAATGAATCGTGTTTCCGTTTCGTTCGCAACAAGGATCGGCCCGGTCATCCTGCCGCGATGTCCCGCCCAAGGGAAAGCCTCCTGACATTTGCGGTAGGGGACAGCTGCAATAATATTCCCCAGCCCCGGCGGGGCCGGTGATTTGGAATACCACCGGCTCCCGCCCATCTTCTCGAGAAGGTCAATGCAGCGACGATGAAGACGCCATGATAGAAGACACGGACCACCGCATCGGCGTCAGCGGAGCCCTGGGACAGGACGGCCCGTCTCCCCTGCATCGCCGCGTCTTGCACGTGGACATGGACGCCTTCTACGCGTCGGTCGAACAGCGGGACAATCCGGAGCTGCGCGGAAAGCCGGTCGCGGTCGGTGGCTCGGCCGCCCGCGGCGTCGTTGCGGCCGCAAGCTATGAGGCACGCGCCTTCGGAGTGCGATCGGCACTGCCCTCAGCAACCGCGAAGCGCCTCTGTCCGGAACTGATCTTCGTCAAGCCGAGGTTCGACGTCTACCGGGCGGTGTCGGCGCAGATCCGCGAGATCTTTGCCGAGCATACCGATTTGATCGAGCCGCTATCGCTGGACGAGGCGTATCTCGACGTTACGATCAACAAGCAGAACATCGCCGTCGCGACGGAGATCGCTACCATCATTCGCGCGCGCATCAAGGAAGTGACCGGCCTCAACGCATCGGCTGGCATTTCGTACTGCAAGTTCCTGGCGAAACTGGCCAGCGATCTCAATAAGCCCAACGGCCAGGCCGTGATAACGCCGAAGATGGGGCCGGACTTCGTGGCGAGCCTGCCCGTCAAGAAGTTCCATGGCGTAGGTCCGGCGACGGCGGCCAAGATGGAGCGTCTGGGGATCGCGACCGGCGTGGATCTCCGTGACAAGCCGCTGTCATTCCTTCAGGAGCATTTTGGGAAGTCGGGCACGTGGTACTACAGGATTGCCCGCGGCATCGATGATCGTCCGGTCGAACCGAACCGGCCGCGCAAGTCGGTCGGGGCGGAAGACACGTTCCCGACCGACATATTCGACATTGGGACGGCGCGAACCGAACTCTCGACGCTTGCCTCAAAGGTCTGGGGCTATTGCGAAGCCAAGGGGATTCGCGGCCGGACGGTGACGCTGAAGGTCAAGTACGCTGATTTCCACCAGATCACACGCAGCCGGACTGCGAGTGGTCTCATCGCGAGCGTCATCGACCTGGAGGGAGTGGCGGCCGCCCTGATGGCGCCGCTCTTCCCCACCGAAAAAGGCATCAGATTGATCGGTGTGACGCTGTCGTCGCTTGATGGGAACGGCAGCGACGACGATCGGCAGCTTCTGCTATTTGCAGATTAACGCTCTAGGCGAGACGGGCGACGCAGGTAACCCGGCTATCCAAAGCTCTCAAAATTTGATCTGGAGCAGCCCGGCTATTTGATCCCAAGCTTACGCTTCAGTTCGGCATTCTGCTTAAGGAGCCGCTCTTCCAGCTGCTTCATCAAGTCTTTGTTTTCTTTCTCAAGGGCGGCCAAACGCTCCAGATCGAAGTCGCCACCCTTCGTCGCGGGCTGTGAAGCCCTGAGCCACTGATAATACGTCTGTTCCGATATTTCCGCCTTGCCCACGGCGACTTTCACGCTGTCGCCGCTGCCGATCGCCTTCTTGATCTGTCCAACTTTTTGTGCGCGCTCTTTCTCGGAATAGGTCTTGCGCTTGGCGCGGGCCGGAGCAGGCGGAGCCTCCGCCGCCTTGAGTGCAGGCTTTGTGGCTTCCTTTGTAACCCGCGGTTTGGAGGTCGCCTTCGCCTTTTTTGGCCGTGGAGCCTTTTTCTTCGGTTCCGGGGCCTCTACCGCTGCAGGAGCCTCAGTAACGGCCTCGACGGTTTCAGCTTCCGGCAGATCGGGCATAGTGTGCTCCACTTCCTGGTCATCGTTGCCCGCAACATCAATCGGCGCAGCGCTGGAGTCAATCAGGGGCGCGGAAGTCGGGGTATCCCCTTCTAGACCGCGCATTGTTTCAGTATCGACCGCAGCAATACTCAGATTGCCCTAGATCGATTGCTTCTTCGTTGGAGCGCGCCTGTGCTTCATCTCCACAATGAAGGGACGCGTTTGTCGTCTCATGACTTCTTCCTGAATCGATACGATTTGCGCGGTCTGCGTATAGGCCCAATGTGCGTCTTGCCGCCAGAGCCGAGCCGGGCCCGTCCCCAGATCTCAACCAAAGGAGCGTCAGCGGACTATGTTGCAATGCACAATGCGCATCGCTGCCATGCGAAATCAGCGCTGGAGCGACGGCTTCGACCGGCTAGATTTACATCTATCGATTTCGTCGGGATCTACCTCCTCCCAGAGACTGACGGATACGGTCGACTTTCACCTCCTCCCGATCGTCGACCATCTATATGACGCCCGCCGCACCTCCTCCCGCGGCGGGCGTTGTGCTTCTAGCCCGGACGTTATGCGCAGCTTGCCGAAGGGGCCCCTGGCTTCTTTACTGCTGAGATCGGCGCCAGCCCGCTGCTCTGGCTTCCTGTTCGGAACAGAACCATCGCTCGCCTTTGCCGGGCGAGATTCGCGTCTGCGTGTAATATTTCTGGCCGGGGACGTGGTAGATGCGCTCCCCCTTCCGAGTGATGTTGCCCTTGATGCTGCACGCGCCCGACTGCTCGGATGCGGCGGCAGAAGACGCGGCCGACGGCACGAGAGAAATGGTCGACGAGCTGTCGGACCGTTCGCGCTGCGTGGCACGCCACTCCCATGGCGGCTGGAAAGGTCCCTGCCAGATACCGATTTTGTCCGCTTTGGCGGTGGATTGCTCCCTGGAAAACATGCCGTTCGAGTAGCGCGGCCAGTCCATTGCGTGCCCGTTGCGCACGAGCCATCGCTGAACGCTTGCACCATCCGCCCGGGTGCAGTCGCCAACGAAACGGCCGTACTGGTCGCGCTCGACGAATTTGCAGGCCGTTGGCGACGACGACGCCAGCCATTCGGCAAGGGCCTCCGCCGATCTGGCGCCGCAGCGATATGTCCGGCCGCCGGCGTCCGTGCAGAGCTGCGCCGATTCCGGGGCATCTATCCCATTGAACCTGATCCGCTCGCCGTGGATTTCGATGGTGTCACCGTCGATCACCGACGCCCGGCCGGCGATGGTATCCATGCTGCTCGAGGCCACAAGGTGCATGCTGGTAGGAGGCTGCAATTTCTCAACCAGGCCCGGACCGAAATACCCAGCCGCGCTGGCGACGCCCATGGCCGCGAGGATCGTGGGAATGCCCCCTGCCCTGTCTGGCTTCTGCCGTTGGAAACTGACGACGTTGCCCATCGGCCGATCGATACCCCTGATTCCCCCGACGGGTAACCTAGTAGAAATAGCTGAACATGCCCTTTCCGCGTCGATTCAAATGACCGTCAAACCATGGGTCAGGAGCATGATATCCACACAGTTGAGGGTAAACCCGTTGCCATCGAAGGATTCGCCGATCATTTCTGGCGGAGATCATGCCACCTTCAGTCTGTGCCGTTGGCCTCGGGTCTTCTTGATGATGATTTTGCGTTCAAGGAATCTGGCTCTTATCCCGCTTCTCCTCGCTGCATCCCTCGCAGCCGCGCAACCTGGTCCCGCACGTCCGTGCGAGGAGCAAACGTTCGAAGACGCAAAATTCATTATCTGCACCGCGACACCGGGGCATGATGACCTTCGGCTGTTTTGGAAAGACGCCCATGGCGAGCCCTATCGCCGCTTCCCGGCCATCGCCAAGGCGGTCGCCGACGAGGGCCGCATGCTGCTATTCGCCATGAACGCCGGCATGTATCGGACCGACTTCTCGCCGATCGGACTCTACGTCGAAAACGGCAAGGAACTGCGACCCGCCAGCACGAAGACGATGGATGGCCCTCCTGGAAAGGTGCCCAACTTCTTCAAGGAGCCGAACGGGGTGTTCTTTCTGAATGACGACGGTGCCGGCATCCTGCCGACGGCCGACTATCTGAAGCGTCGACTGAAGGCGCGGTTCGCCACCCAGTCTGGCCCGATGCTCGTCATCGAAAACAAGCTGAACCCCATCTTCATTGCCGGATCGACGGATCGGACCCACCGAAGCGGCGTCGGAGTCTGCAAAGACGGATCAGTCCGTTTCGCGATAAGCGAGGATGCTGTCAATTTCCATGATTTCGCGCGCCTGTTCCGCGACCACCTCAATTGTCCCAATGCGCTGTTCCTGGATGGCGGGAACGGCGTGGGGCTCTACGATCCCAACCTGGGCCGCAGTGACATCTCATGGCACGGCGGATTCGGACCCGTCATCGGCCTCCTGGAATAAAGGCGGTGGGAGCTACACCGTCCGCCCGGCGGAGCAATTCACGAAACTGAGGAAGGAAGCGCGAGTTTATGTCAGCGAGTGCGGCGTGTTTTCCCAATCCTTCTTCCATGGAACCACGGCCGATCTGAAACCCGGAGGTCTGATCGTCGTCGGCTGCCAGTCCAATTTCCTCGAAGGTAAGTCGCTGTCGTGGGTCTATTTCGCCGCCACGCTGGATGCTGCGATCTGAGGCGCCGAGCTGGCTACCGGCAGTGGGCGAGGACGGATTTATGTCGTGGAACCAACCGGGCCGGTCGAGGACGATCCCAACCTGACGGACAACAAATTCCCCGGCAACCCGACGCTGCCCTATCGCTCCCTTGACCCTCTGCGCGTCATCGCCGAGGTGACGAACTGGCAAGGGCACCCGCCGGAGCGGCTACGCGAGATGGCCTTGCCCGCCTGAAGGCCGAGGGGCGCGCCGTCATCATCGACTAGCGTGAACGCGAAGCAAGTAGCTCAACGGCCAGCCTTGAAAACCGACCCAATCCACACCATAATACCGTCGTGAGCAACGCTCCGGGGTTGGCGCTCGGCGCCAGCCGACACTTTTTCAAAGGCTCGGTTCGTCCGGGCCTTTGTCATTTATACGCTCGAAGCAGCTATACTTGATCCCCAAGCTCGCGCGCTGGCCGGGTTCGAGCAAGGCGTCGATCAGCCGCTTGTTCTCCATCAGGGCCACGTAAGGCCGATAAGTTGGTTCGTACCCGCCCTTCGCCATGGGATAGAGAACAAGATCGGCGATCTGAATCATTGGCGTGGCCTTGGTCCGGCCGCGCGGCTCGCCCATGACAATCTCCCTGAACTCGGCGCCGGTCAGGGACTGGTAGGCAGCGGAGTTGTTCTCGTCGAATGGCATCCCGTCCCTTTTCAGCGAGCGGGCAAAGCCGATCAGTTCGTTGTCCTCGACCTTGCCGGCGCGCTCGAAGAATACGCGCAGCTTACGGCCACGGCTTCGCGCGAACTTGGCCGCGCGCTCGATCAGGATGCTGTAGGCCGTCTTGCTCATCAACCAGAGCCTGTCCTGGAATTTTTCCTTGTACCGGGCGACATAGCCGGGCCGGTCGATGACGGCGGCAATGCCGACGATCGGCAAGTTCACCAGGAACTGCTCGAGATCGGAGAGAAATGCGAATGCGGCTTCGGGGTGTTTCAACCACCCGAAATCTCCTCGCCCGCCCCGGATTGCCCAGGAATGCAGCGGATAGCTGATATTGTGGCTGTCGCAGAACGCCTTGTGGCTCGCGAAAAGCTCGTCGATATCTTCCTCACTGATGAGGATTCCACCGAACGCGAAGCAATCCATCTCGTCACGACGCCTCACCGGTGGCTCCCTGTCCGGGTCGCGGCTACCAGTGTCATCGATGTAGAGGTGGATTTCGGCTGCGGCCATTTTGGATATTCGCTGGTGAGAATCGGAATGCACAGATAGGCGGCACCTTTGTATAGCCTAAGGCGGGCCGCCTGCCTAAGCGATCCCCCACGCGCGGTAAGTTATTCGTCCTGCGAGTGCCGATAGATCCGCGCTATTCGAGACGAACTCACGAGTTGTGTGCTGAAGGCAGCAGCGCCAGTAAAATCACGTAGGATATCGGTTCGAACACCACATTGACGAGAACGACGACAAGACGTTCGTGCTCGTTAAAGGAAGGTCAGTTCTGCTGACTTCGCTGGTACAGCTCGAAGACCCATGGTGAGTGGTGGTGCTCCTGAAAAACCAGGCTGAGGTGTTTTTTCGGACGCGTCACCCCAACATAGAACAAGCGCCTGGCCTCACGAAGGCTCGCGGGAGTCTGTTGATCACGCGCGCTCGGAAAGTCGGAAGCGTTTACGCCGTACATGATGACTGCGTCGAACTCCCTGCCTTTGGCACTATGCAGGGTGCTAAGGTTGACGCGACCCGATCCCTCGACCCGCCCGGCGAAGTGCGCCAAGGGAAGATCGAGGTCTCGGGCCGGATCGGTATTGGCGATCATTTCCGCACAGACGTCCCATTCCTGTTCGGAGTTGCGCGCAATCTTGCGCCACGGCGTAACAAGTTCACGAGAAAAGCGCTGGAGCCAGACGTGGGTCGTCTCGACGGTTGCGAGCGAGGCGTTGAGGAACCCCATGAGTTGCGCGGACAGCTCCTGCTCTTCGCGTTCGCTGGCGTGGCGCCCGTAGACCAGCGTCAGCGCTTGCGAGAGCATCCGCGCGTATGGCGGTTCGGCATTGCGCCAGCCGCCGGTGATCCAGCGAGCGCATTCCTCGACGAAGCGCGCCAGCCGGGAGCTTCTCTTGACCAGCGCATTCGTGTCGGTCCGGACAAAAGGGATCCCCGCCTCTTTCAGGGCGGCCGCCACCTTGTCGCCGAGCCAGGCGGCCCGATAAAGAACCGCGATTGTTCCAAGCTCGAATCCTTGTTCCACAAGCTTGGGAATGATTGTGCCGGCAATCGTGTCAGCCTGGTTGTCGTGTCCATAGGGAACCGGCCAGAAGCTCAGATCGCCGTCGGGCGCGCCGTCGATGCCGCGATAGTCGCGTTCCTCACCAAGCGCGCCGAGCGAAGCCCGAATGATCTTCGCGCCCGACCGGTAATTGAAGCGAAGCCTGATAATCCGCACATCGGGCCGGCGTGTCAGGCTTTCCAGCAGTTCGGGATTGGCGCCGGCGAAGGCATAGATCGATTGGTCGGTGTCGCCGACCGCGAAGAGCCGTATCCCTCCTCCGAAGCAGAGCAGCAGGACGAGCTCATGCAGCGCGTGACCGAGATCCTGGTATTCGTCGACAAACAACACAGGAAAGCGAGCGCAAAGCGCGTTGCGGATCCAGCCATTCGCCTTGATCATGCGATAGGCGATCAGGGGCATGTCGTCGAAGTCGATCAAGCCTTGCCGGCGCAGCTCAACCTCGTAGGCTTCGATGAAATCCGCCAGCTCCGGATTGTGTCCCCGCCATTCGGGCCGCGTGCGGTCGACATCGCGAAGGCGCTTTTCCGAAGCGAACTTCCATCGGTCGTGCGGGTTGCCGTAACTGCCGATCGAGTTCTGGTAGGCCGTTTCGACCGCAGCTTTCATCTGAGATTTGCTTGCGACCTTGAAGTCTGGCGGAAGCCCAATGGGCACGCAACGCGCGTAGGGACCGATAACCTGGCTCAGCGCGAAACTGTGCACGGTGCCGATGAAGGCGCGGTCGCCCGGGGTGATCCCCAAGCGCGCGAGCCTGGTTTCCAGTTCAATCGCGCAGTCGTTGTTGTAGGTAATGCAGGCGACCCCGCGCGGATCAGGAATATCCTCGATCAGCGCGCGCGCCATCGCCGTCGTCAGCGTCTTGGTCTTGCCGCTTCCCGGGCCGGCGAGCACCACGCAATGACCCTTCTCCACGACCGCGGCCGCCTGCTCCGGGTTGCCCTTGAGTTCAGCCAAGGCTTGAAGTAGGGCCCGGTCGCTAAGCATGAGCAACCAAGCCGACGACGTTGTTGATGGCGCTCTCAATGTAGGTTGGGGGCTTGAGCCCAGCCGATTTCTTCGCCAACCGAGCGCCCAAGCGTCCCTTGCCGACGCTCGCGACCATGGCCAGCAGCTGCTCAGGAACGACCGGCGTACCCGCACGCCAGGCAGCAATGCGCCTAGTCCTGACAGAACCGAAATCCTGCTCGCTCAGAATATCGAGAAGCGGGCTCAATAAGGTAGGCGTATTGGCGACGGAAACTTCGAATGTCTGCTCGTTGAGGAATATCCCCGACTTGGCCGCATCGGCGCTGAACGCCGCATAATCTGCTGCTTCCCATTTCGCCAGCTCAGCCGCGGTGAGAAGGGGCTTGCCACGAACGGTGAGCATGTCCTGCCACAGGTCAAAGGTACGCTTCTTGCCCAGAGGTGGCTTGCTCCCGTCGAGCGGATCCCAGTCGGTGATGACGCAATAGGGCAGCGCCAGCGCCTCGGCGAGCTTGACGTAAGGACGGAAGTTCGTGCCGGCCACGTTGCAGACGGTGATACCGAGATCGTCGAGCGGGTGACCGAGCGACGTGGCGAAGACGGGCATGAGCGCTTCCTCCGCATCGCCTTCGACGAAGATGGCGCCGCGCGCGAACAACAGTTCGGCACGCGTCGCATCAAGATAGTTTTCCAGATCGTCGAGCTCGTCAGGCGTCACCGGAAGATGCGCCAATGAGAACGCCTGCGTCGCGCCCCCTCTCCTCTTCAGCTGAACGATCGATCGCAACGGCGCGACCGCAGCCACGGTTGGCGAATGGCTTGTGACGATCACGGCCTGGGAAGCTTCGGCCTTGCCAAGCAGCTTGGAAAAAACCGATCGCTGGAGGTGCGGGTGAAGATGCGCCTCCGGTTCCTCGATGCAGAGGAGCGAGAAATTGCGCTCGTTTTTCTTGCGGCGCCACGCGAATTCGGCGAGCTTCAGCGCCAGTAGCGCAACGTTCGCCGATCCGAGGCTGGCCTCTGCGATGCCACGTTTGCCGCCGTCGATGAACATCGCAATCGCCCGGAAGAGACGCAGCGGGTCGGCGGGCGCAAATCGCAAACGGGCGTCGATGTCGTGCGCCTTTCCGGACAGGTGGGCGATTCCGGCGCGCAGTTCATCTTCAAGTGTCTTGATGGTCGGAAAAGCTTCGAGGGCCTTGCTCGCCTTGTCGAGTTCGGCCGCTACAGCATCGAGATCCGGACGGCTGACGCCCGAGACGGCTTCTTCGAGAAGATGGCGCAGCGGGGAGGCCCGCCAGCTGCCGAGCTGACCTTCGGCGTCCCGCAAGGCGTCGAGCAGATCGATCGCAATACGGCGCCGCACCTTGCTCGGCAGCGAACGCGTTTCGTCGCCACCACCGAAGACCAGGAATTCGCAATCAGCGCCCGATTGGGGCGGGCCGGCAACGTCCGACTTCTTGCGGAAGACATAGCTAAGCTGTGCGATGTTTGGATCATGCGGTGCCCGAAAATCGGTCAGGAGCGCCGTCAAGGCCATGTCGGAAGCGAAATCGGAAATTTCCAGATGCACCTCGATCGCCGCGCTATGGTCGGCCGGCCCGCCATCCCAGAAATCGGTGAGCTTCAGCTGTCGTACCGAATCGGGCAGGGTCGGATCGAGGATGAGCTGGATAGCGAAGAGGAGATTGCTCTTGCCAACCCGGTTCTCGCCGAGCAGCACGACATTGCCGGCCAGCGTGACGTCGATCGACTGAAAGTTCCTGAAATTCCTGATGCTCAGCTTGGTTAGCTGCATTTCCATCCCCAAAGCCCAAGTTTTTCTTTGCCCTGATCTTCAATAGCCGGTGATTTTAGGCGATCAAGTGCCCGCTGAAAGAACACACGGAAGCCCGATGCCCATTCGCTCTACCCACGTCGTCGACGGCATGCTGGCGTTGCGTAGCGCCCGCGCCGCTGCGGCGCGGGAAGGAGCGATCGGTCGAGAGATCGTCACCCTGCCCCTGCTGGCGGCACGCTTGGTCGGAGGTTTCGCCACGCCGGCTGGCACCGACGTGCTCTACCCGGCGATCCAGGCCGCGCTCGCGTCCCAGAGTTTTGGCGACATTGGACCCGTAGCCGGCTTGCCGGGGATGCCACGCGCCGTTCTCCATGCATTGGATTGCGCCTGGCGGGCAGATCTCGATCTATCCTCATTGGCGGACGAGGCGCCGCGGTTCGGTGATCTTCATCGCATCGAGAACTACATCCGTGATCACATTCCACCCGCGCACATGTTGCCACGCGATCTACGGGACTCCGCCGGCAAGCGCATTGATCTCGCGCACCGACTGCTGGGTTCAGTGACGCTGTCGGGTCTGGGGGACGTCGATCCTCTTTGGCAACCGCTTGTCAACGAGCTCGCACGCGTCACCGATTTCACCTGGGAGTTGCCGACCCCGGTCGAGCAAACATGGTTCAGAGGGTCGATCCGGAAGAAGCCCGCGACTACTCCGGCCCGAACAACCGTCGAAGCGAGCGCGGACCCCAAGTCGGAGGTCATCGAGGCGTTGCGCTGGACACGCCAGTTGCTCGCCTCAGGCGAGGTACATGCAAAGGACATCGCCATTGCCGCGACGTCGACGCAGGACTGGGACGATCATTTCCTGGCCTATGCGCGAAGCGCCGGATTGCCGTTACATTTCTCTCACGGCGTGCCCGCCTTGAGCACGCCGGAGGGCCAGGCCTGTGCCGCACTGGCCGACATTCTCGCAAACGGGCTCAACCAGGAGCGGGTGTGGCGCTTGGTTCGGCGCTTGCCCGTGCACCCGTTCGCGGGCCAGATTCCCTCGGACTGGTTCGTTGCGATCCCCCGCGGTGCCGGCTTGCGCAGCCTCGACCAGTGGCGCGAAGTGCTGGCTGCGGCGAGGCCGCAGCGTAGGGGCGGCGAGCTTGGCGAGCAGATCCTGCTTCCCGTTCTCGAACTTCTCGCGCGCGGAGCCGACATAGCGGGAGAGGCCGGCAAGCGATTGCTGAGCGGGGCCAGCCTGGCAATGTGGGAAGAGGCACTGCGAAGCGCGCCGGCACAAGCCATCGGCCTGTCCTTGCAGGCGTTGCGCGTCGCCGATCAGCGTGACCCGGCCAATAGCGTCGTCTGGTGCCCCGCCTTGCAACTGGCTGCATGTCCGCGACCGTATACCCGCCTGCTCGGCCTCACCAGCCGGTCCTGGCCGCGTTCGGAAAACGACGATCCGCTGCTGCCGCACCATCTGCTCGACCGCCGAAGACTGCATCCCGTAGGGGTCGCCGACCGCGACCGACAGCATTTCAAGATCATCAAGGCGCACACTCGTCAACAACTCGTTCTGTCGCGCTCGCTTCGCAACGCCAAGGGCGGCGTCCTGTCGCCAAGTTCGCTCTGGCCATCGGACGAGATCGTGCATAAGCGCGATCGCATCCCGGGACATGCTTTCAGCGAAGCGGACAGGCTCTTGGCGCGGCCGCGCGATGCCGGCCAGCTCGCGCATGTTCGCCAGAGCCAGCTTTGCTGGCGCAACTGGCAAAGGCCTTCGACATTGACGCCGCACGACGGTCTCTCCGGCGCCGATCATCCGGCGATCGAGAGGGCTTTGGCGCGAGTCCAGTCGACGACGTCGCTGCAGCGCCTCCTGCGCGATCCGCTTGGATTTGTCTGGCGTTACGCCTTGGGCTGGCGCTCTATCCGGTTCCAATCCGACCCGCTGCAGCTTGGTGCAGCCTCATTCGGCGAGCTGGTGCATGAGCTGATCGGCGGCGCCATCGCCGCGCTCGAGCCGACGCCGGGGTTCGCGCGCGCCAGCGCCGACGAGATCGAAGCTGCGATCATGGACGCCTCGAGGGCGATCCTGCACGCCTGGCCACTGCAGCGTTCCGTTCCGCCACCAATCCTGTGGCGCCATACGGTGAGAGAGGCCGCGCGTCGCACCGCCCGCGGCCTTGCCGCCGACGATCAGGTCAGACCTGATACGCGCAGCTGGACGGAGGTGCCGTTCGGCCAGCTGCATGCCACGGAGGAAGAGGCACCGTGGGACACGGCGGTTGTTGTGCCGATCGGACAAACCGGGCTGGTGTTCGGCGGCCGCATGGACCGGCTCGATATTCGCGCCACGGGCGACGGCGCGCGCATCACCGATTACAAGAGCGCCAAGCCGCCGCCAAAGCATCAGCGCATCGCATTGGGCCAGGGACGGGAACTGCAGCGCGTGCTGTACGCGATCGCGGCACGTGCGCTGCTGCCGGAAGTCAGGACGGTCATGGCGCGCCTCGTCTATCTCGCCGACGATCCCATAACTTTCGAACTGAAGGGTGACGAGCTCGATGGCGCGGTGGGCGAGGCGGTGGGCTATCTGTCGGCGGCTATGACGATCCTGCGCAGCGGCCGGATCGCACCGCGTTGGGAGCAGGACATCGAATATGACGATATGCGCCTTGCCCTTCCCACCGATCGTGAAAGTTATCTGCGCCGCAAGGCCTCCGAGTTCCGGGTGGCGAACCAACCCCTCAACCGGCTGTGGAGCGCCTCGACATGATGCTTGTCGACCAGCAGGCCCGTTGCAGGGCCATGACCGATTTCTTGTCGATCCTGCTGGTGGAGGCGGCCGCCGGAACCGGCAAGACCTCGCTGATGGCCGGTCGCGTGGCAATGATGCTCGCTGCCGGCCATCAACCGGATGACATCGCGGCAATCACCTTCACCGAACTCGCGGCGAGCGAGCTCGCGCGCCGGATCAGGGAGACGATCGACACGCTGCTGGCGGGCAATGTTCCTGCTTTTCTGAAGTCCGTTCTGCCGCAGGGCCTTTCGGAGCAGCAGCGCGATGCGCTTGTCGCTGCCTCTCCTCGCCTGGATGAGCTAACGGCGACGACGATTCATGGATTTTGCCAGGCGATCATCCGCAGCCATGGCGTGCAGGCAGGCCTCGACCCCGGCGCCCGTGTGGTCGATGCGACGGTCGCCGACAATCTGTTCACGGCCGAGCTGTCGGCCTGGTTCTCGCGACGGCTCGCGATAGACGCAGTAGAAGGCGACCCGATCGTGGTGCTGGCCGAGGAAATCCCCCTTCAGGTCGTCGATCTCATTCGGGAACTCGCGAGCCTTCGGCGCAAGCACCCCGATGCCCAACCAATCCCGCCGTCGCTCGAGGCGAGGCCTGACATCGATTTCGTCCAGGCGGTGGATGATTTCGACCGGTGGCAGGCGAGCATCGAGCCAGACAAATGGCTTTCCGACATCGCGCACGAATTGCGCCGACTCGCCGAGCGCTATCAGAATTGCCTCGCAAGCAAGGCGGAGTTCGGAACCCTGTGGCGGCTTTGCGATCCGGGAACCAGTCGACTCTTCGAGCGCAAAGGCCTCCAACTCAAAGCCTACGAAAATGCGGTCCGAGGCTTCGGCGCTCACCGCAACGACGTCGGCTCAGGAGACGGCCAAACGATATACGAGACAGTCGTCATCGCCTGGAACGAACTCATAGGTCATATCGCCAGCACGCTCGTCTGCTCCTTGTCAACGTCGCTCGACCAGTTGCTCGAAAGCTACAAGGCACGCAAGCGCGCGGCCGCCGTCCTGGATTTCGACGACCTGCTGATACACGTCCGTTCGCTGGTACGGGACCACGAGGAGGTGCGCCAGGCCATCGGTCAGCGCTATCGCTACATCCTGGTTGACGAATTCCAGGACACGGACGGCATCCAGAACGAGATCTTGTTTTCGATCGCCGCAATCGAAGCTCAGCACGCAAAATGGGAGGAGTCAGAGGTGCGGCCCGGAGCGCTCTTCCTTGTCGGCGATCCGAAACAGGCGATCTACCGTTTCCGCGGCGCCGACATCGAAGCTTACGAACTCTGTCGCCGCCTGATAGATGGCCAGGATCATGGCGCGGTACTCGAGATCACCGCCAACTTCCGATCGCTGAGCCCGATCATCGAGCATGTGAACGCCTGCTTCGAGCCAGTCTTTGCCAAGCCCTCGCAGCCCCGATATGTCGCGCTAGCACCCACGCTGTTCGAAGCGTCACACCCGCTTCCCTGCGTGGCCCGCTTCACGGTCGAAGTGGCGACCGAGGGGCGCATCTACGCGGAGATGTTTCGGGAGGCCGAAGCGGAGCGCGTTGCCGACATCTGCGTCGCCTTGATCGGCAACGTGTCGATAAAACGCGCGGACAAGACATGCACGCCGCTTCGGGCCGGCGACATCGCGCTGCTTTCGCCAGGTCATACCGAACTGTGGCGCTACGAGCGGGCGCTCGAGCAGCGCGGCCTCGCGGTATCCTCGCAGGCCGGCCAGACGCTGATGCGGCGGCAGGAAACGCAGGATATCCTGGCGCTCTTGCGGGTCCTGGCGGATTCCTCCGACACGCTGGCCTTTGGCGCGCTGATGCGAGGACCGCTGGTGGGCCTCAGCGAACAAGAGCTGCTCGACATCACTGCGGCTGTTGCCGCTAAGGACGATGGCGAGAGTTTTTTCACCGTCCGGACGGACCCGGAACTGATTCAGCATCAAGTGGCAAGACAAATTCTCGTCGAGCTGCAACAACTTCGTCGACGGGCCTCGATCGTGACGCCGAGTCAGATCCTGGCGGAGGCCATCGAACGTCTGAACATCCGCGTGATCATGGCCGCGCGACATGGCAATCGTAATGCCCGCGCTCTCGCCAACCTGGACGCTCTGATCGAACGAGCACGCAGCTATTCGGTCACTGGCCTACGCGCATTCATTCGCGATCTCCAGTCGGATTGGGAGCGTAAGGCCCGGGCGCAGGAAGGACGCATCGACGCCGCGGCGGACGCTATCGACATCGTCACCATCCACAGCGCCAAGGGTCTGGAGTGGCCGGTCGTCATTCCGGTCAATTCCACGACCGAACTCTACCGGCCGGACCAGTTCGTGCACCGGCAATCCGACAACAGCCTGCACTGGATGCTCGGTGGCGTCGCGCCGCCGGAATTGGCTGCAGCGCGCGCCGTTGAAAACCTGGAAGACGGCAATCAACGCGAGCGGATCTGGTACGTCGCCTGCACACGGGCACGGGACCTCCTGGTCCTCCCTCATATTCCCCAGGCGTCCAAAGATTCCTGGTTCAGCTCCATAGACCTGCGTCAGCACGACATTCCCGAGTTGGATCTTACGTCCTTTGCTCCGCGCGAAATGGCGGGACCGGCGTCTCAGCCAAACGGACAGTCTTCGGACATTTTTGCCGCCGAGCAACGATCCGTCGTGGAGAGCGCGCCGCCGATTGCCTGGCGCCGGCCCAGCGAGCATGACGCCGACCGGCTTGGCGATCCTATCGAGGGCGCCGTGGCCTTGGAGAGTCACATCGAACATCTCGAGGTGGTCGGCGCCGGAGCACGCCGCGGCGTCATCCTTCACAAGTTGATGGAAGAGTTTCTGACCGGCGAGCTTGCAGCAGCACTCGACGCGAGCGTTTCCCGCGCTGGTGAACTACTCGATCAACTGATTTCAGGTGGCGACGACAACGAACCGCGCCCGGATCCCCGTGAGATGGGCGCAACCGCGCTTCGCGGGCTTGCCTTGCCACAGATTGCCGATCTCCGGTCCTACCTCGTGCCCGAGATCGCAATCTGGGGACACGACGAGAGCGGTCTCATCGCCGGGCGCGCCGACGCGTTGGCGATCATAGAAAACCAAGTCGATGCTGCGATCGATTGGAAATCCGACGTGAATCCCACGCCTGCGGATCGCGAGGCACACGTGCAGCAGTTGCACGATTATCTCTCTGCGACGGGCGCCAAACGCGGAGCAATTGTCTATCTGACGAACGATGAGATCGTCTGGGTCCGGCCCGCGGACGCAGCGAACGCCAGCGGTTAAATCGAGGGTCGATTGCGGCGCTGATCCGGCGTCGAAGCGGATATAGACGTTCAGAGCCAGCCCTTGTCGCTGGAAGCATGGGCTAATTGGAGCCGCTAGCGCAAGAAAGCTTGGCGAGTTCAAACGAACACCTCCAACTGCACGTCGAGCTACGCCTTCGGCACCACAATTGGGGACCGAGTGGAATCTGGCGGCGCATGCAGGAAGTTTCATGAAGCCACGTGCGCCGAAGGGCACGCCGGAATCGACACGGCCAAAGGGCCTTCCCAGCTAAACGATCCCCCATGCGCGGTAACTTCCCCTGCCCGTCAACTCGCGCAAACCGAGCACGCTGATCAGATCGAGTGCGCCCTGTCTCGATACTTTCAACGCCGCCTGGACCATGTTGGTGGAAACAATCGGTCGGGACAGCACAAGATCCATCAGCGCGGGTAGCTTCGAGTTGGCGCGACGACCGCGAAGGTGACGCTCCATCCGCTCGCTGGCGAGCACCAGGCGATCGTGCTCCTTCAGTCCGGCGACGGCCGTCTCGCGGATGGTGTCGATATGGGCGACAACCCGCTCCATGCGGGCGCGGGACCGCCGGCGCTCGCGCGGAATCTTCTGGGCGCCCAGATGCAGGCAGGCGAGATGGTTGGCGGTGACGCCCTCCTGCCGCAGAAGGGCTGCGACCAGCAATCCGCCGATCCAGTCGCCGCGCTGCAACACCTCGATGTCGGCCCAGGCGTCGAGCGCAATAGCCGCGCGCAGCACTGTGGGAAACGCCAACGTGCGATCGAGGGTCTGTCGCCATTCTGAGAGGCGGGCATCCTCGTCCCAGTCAAGATCGTAGAGGACGGCAAGGCGCGCGTCTCCTTGCGGCGCCGCCTTCGGTGAAATGGCTTCGCCGGCGAGCAGCCGGGTCGATCGCGCCAAGACCGCGTCAATCTCAGCGAACTCCTCGGCCAATCGATCCGCCTCAGGCTCATCCCATGGATCCGCAGGATCGGTCGTCGCCTCCCCCTCCCCTTCCCACTCGCCTTCCGGAGCCGTCGCCGACGCGCCGTTTCGGCCGGACAGCTCGCGCAGCCCCTCGCTGCCCAGAGCCCAGTCGCGGCCCCGAGACAATATCCGTCGCCGGTTGCGCACGATGGCGTGGGCGCGGGTCAGTTCGTGGGTGGGCGTCCGCTGATCCATCTCGGCGTCGCGAAAGACGAGGTCCTCGAGGTGGACGAGCTTGCCCTCGTGTCGCTTTCACTTCCCGATTTCAATCGGAAGAAAGCCTGCTTTCGCAAGTGTTTGCGCGCCAACAAGGGCGTGATTTTCATCTAACGATTTCAATTTTCGTTCACTGTGCGGCCCGCTCACAAGTTGGAGGTATGCGAAGCCGGCGTCCGCAATGGGGTGGAGAGCAAACTAGCAGTTTTCAAGGCGGCGGAGGGACACCGGCCGTTCGGTTTGGCGTCTCAGTATATTCGCAACTTCATGAGCCTTGACGCTGGAAGTCGGCCTTCACATATTTCTCATGGCCGCTGCCGATTGCGGGGCGGCCATCCTCAAACAGCTGAAATCGTTCAACCATTGGAGGTTTCAATGAGCGAGAGAACATTCGAAAGTCCCGTATTCGTGAGAGCCGCGGAAGGTCTCGTCCAGGAGATCGCCTGTCTCGAGGATGCCTGCGACTTTCTCCACGAATGGCCCAGGCACCGCCGTGGCGTGATCTACGAGACGGCGACGCGGGCGTGCCACCGCGCGTTCGACGGCCTTGTGCCGCTGAGGGCGGCGCGCGACGCGTTCGCCGGCTTCGCCCGTTCGGCGAAAATCCTCGAGGATGTATCCGTGGCGATGCCCTGGATGACCGGGCCGAAAGCCGGCGAGACCGGCGGCGTTGCCGCCTGACGCGACGAAGGGAGGATACGATGCTTTCTCAACCCTTCGAAAAGCCTGTCCGCGTGTGGGTCGGGCTCGGCTTTCCGCGCCAACTGAACTCGGTCGTGGACGCTTACCAGTTCGTCGTGGACTGGTGTGGAAACAGTCCGGAGCAAAGGGCGGCGATCCGCGCCTGCAAAGCCGCATTGGCTGGCGAAATCGACGCCGAGACAGCGCGCGGGATCCTGGTCCGGTTCGCCAGGAAGAAGGACATCCTGGCCGAGGACGGGACGATGCCGCCGGTGATGGACTCCGGACAATGGTTGCACGCCTGATCCGCAGCGCAATTTCGGGGCGGCGACCATGGTGTCGCCGCTCTCCGTTTCTCGGAACGAGCATGCGTAAAGATGCGCAGCGTGATATTGGAACGCGCGGCCTTTTCACTCGATCCGTTTGATCCTGCCTCTCGACAGCCGGAAAACGCCGTCGTGGCCGCCTTGCTTTACAAAATCGTCCTGCAACTCGCCCCAGGTGCCCAGAGGTTTGCCACAGTCATCACATCTGATTTCGGTGGACTCGGTGGCGTCGGCGGGAATGCGCAGCCGGATCGTCCCGCAATAGGGGCATTCGAGTTTATGATCCAGGTATTCCTGCATCGGTCCGGCCCTCGATTGGCCCCCACTCGCCGGGACTATATCGCGTCAATGCCCTGTTGAAAACCAAAAGGGTGTTTACGCCCGCCCGCCGGGGACTGCGGTTCCACCGGTAGTCGGCGAGAACTGGCCTTCAGCTTCACCCGATCATGGACGTTTCCGATGCCGCCGACACCTGCTGCGCCGCCAGATACATCAGCGCCGACGCGGCGGTGCGCCGGTTCCAGCCGGCGGACACGGCCATGTCCAGCAGGCCCGTCAGCAGCGGCTTCAATGCGCTGCGGCACTCCGTTTCATAGGCGAGGAACTCGCTCGGCGAACGGGTCGGCGTTGGAACGGATCCGATGTCGGTCATCTTGTTCATAGCATCCCCCGGAGTTATCTGCGAAATGCCCGCCCCCGGTGACGGGAGCGGGCCATGTGATCAGTGCCTCAGAAGTCCATGCCGGCGCCGGCGGGCATGGCGGGGGCGGCTTCCTTCTTCGGCTTCTCGGCCACCATCGCCTCGGTGGTCACCAGAAGGCCGGCGACCGAAGCGGCGTCCTGCAGCGCGGTGCGCACGACCTTGGCCGGATCGATCACGCCCTGCCTGTAGAGATCGCCATATTCGCCCGTCTGGGCATTCCAACCCCAGGCGAAGTCGGTCTTCTCCCGCAGCTTGCCGACGATGATCGAGCCTTCCGCGCCGGCGTTCTCGGCGATCTGGCGGGCAGGCGCCTCTATGGCGCGGCGCACGATGTCGATGCCGTATTTCTGGTCGGCGTTGTCGGCCGCCAACGTGTCGAGTGCCTTGACCGCCCTGAGCAGCGCGACACCGCCGCCGGGCAGGATGCCTTCCTCGATCGCCGCACGGGTGGCATGCAGCGCGTCGTCCACGCGGTCCTTCTTCTCCTTGACCTCGACTTCCGTGGCTCCGCCGACGCGGATCACCGCGACGCCGCCGGCCAGCTTGGCAAGACGCTCCTGGAGCTTCTCGCGGTCGTAGTCGGAAGTGGTCTCCTCGATCTGGGCTTTGATCTGCGTGACGCGGCCCTGGATCTCTTCCTTGCGGCCGGCGCCGTCGACGATGGTGGTGTTCTCTTTCTCGATCACCACCTTCTTGGCGCGGCCGAGCATCTGCAGCGTGACGTTCTCCAGCTTGATGCCGAGATCCTCGCTGATCGCCGTGCCGCCGGTGAGGATGGCGATGTCCTCCAGCATGGCCTTGCGGCGATCGCCGAAGCCCGGCGCCTTGACGGCCGCGACCTTGAGGCCGCCGCGCAGCTTGTTAACGACGAGCGTCGCCAGCGCCTCGCCCTCGACGTCCTCGGCAATGATCAGCAGCGGCTTGCCGGATTGCACCACGGCTTCGAGCACAGGAAGCATGGCCTGCAGATTGCCGAGCTTCTTTTCATGGATGAGCACATAGGGCTCCTCCAGTTCGACCCGCATCTTGTCCTGGTTGGTGATGAAGTACGGGCTGAGATAGCCGCGGTCGAACTGCATGCCTTCGACGACTTCCAGCTCGGTCTCGGCGGTCTTGGCTTCCTCGACGGTGATGACGCCCTCATTACCGACCTTCTGCATGGCTTCCGCAAGGAAGCGGCCGATCTCGGCGTCGCCGTTGGCGGAAATGGTGCCGACCTGGGCGATCTCGTCGTTCTTCGTGATCTTGCGGGCATTGGCCTTGAGTTCGGCCACTACGGCGTCCACTGCCTTGTCGATACCGCGCTTCAGGTCCATCGGGTTCATGCCCGAAGCCACGGCCTTGGCGCCTTCCCGGACGATGGCCTGCGCCAGAACCGTCGCGGTGGTGGTGCCGTCGCCGGCCAGATCGTTGGTCTTCGAGGCGACCTCACGAACCATCTGCGCGCCCATGTTCTCGAACTTGTCCTCGAGCTCGATTTCCTTCGCCACCGTCACGCCATCCTTGGTGATGCGCGGGGCGCCGAACGACTTATCTATGACGACGTTGCGGCCCTTGGGGCCGAGCGTTACCTTCACGGCATTGGCGAGAATGTCGACGCCGCGCAGCATGCGCTCGCGCGCGTCGGAATGGAACTTCACTTCCTTGGCAGCCATTGGATCACTCCTTCGATAGGCAGCTTTCGTTGACTGGTTGATATCGGGTTCGCGCCAATCAGGCGGCTTTCTTCAGCGTGGCCGCCTGTTCGATCACGCCCATCACGTCGCTTTCCTTCATGATGAGCAGGTCCTCACCATTCAGCTTGATCTCGGTGCCGGACCATTTGCCGAACAGAATGCGGTCGCCGGCCCTGACGTCGAGTTCGACGAGCTTGCCGCTATCGTCGCGTGCACCGGGGCCAACGGCGATGACCTCGCCCTCCTGCGGCTTCTCCTTGGCGGTGTCGGGGATGATGATGCCGCCGGCGGTTTTTTCATCGGCTTCGATGCGGCGGACCAGGATACGGTCGTGCAATGGACGGAACGTCATATCGTTCTCCTTCAGGACAAACAGATTGTTGAAGTTCCTCCACACCGGACCAGCAATATTGGACCGGTGCGGGGCTCGCGCGACCCTTTCGGCATCGCGCGCATATCGAGCTAGTTTTACGAATTTCCGGTTTCAAGAGGCTTCGCAAAAATTTTTGTCACTCGCACCGATCAAGTGCTAGTGCCATGAAAACACGCGGCTAATCGGAGTGCGGCAGCGCGTTTCCCGCTTGAATTTTCCGGCCGGTCGAACAAAATTATCGCAAGCTTCGCCATAGGTGAGGCTGTGAAGTCGAAACCTGTGCAAAGGAGCTTTTTGGAAAGACGGAGGATCAAGATGGACCGACAGAATCCCACACCGATTATTCCCTCTCTCGTTCCCGAAACATCCGACCTTGCGCTTGACCGGCTGCTGTCGCCGGCCAGGCATTTCAGGCATCCCGACGACGTCCTGAACGACGATGCGCTCGACATTCAGGAGAAGCGGGCGATCCTGTCGTCCTGGGCCTCCGATGCCTGCGCCGTCGAATCCGTCCCGGCGCTGCGTCGGCCGCCGGGGGCCGAGCAGCCGGTCTCCTTCGACCAGATCATGGACGCGCTATGCCGGCTCGACAGGGCGGCTGCGCCACCACGTTCGACAGGTGATCGACGGCACACTTCCGATCATCTGGATGCATGAAGGCCTGAGGCAGAGGAGACGCAAATGGTCACTGCGGTCAGCAGGGGATTCCGCCTGCAGATGGAAGGCTACGGCCTCACCACGGCCGAGATCCACTACCATCTTCCCGACCATCCGAGCCTGCTTCAGCTCTATGTCTGGCAGGAATACGATCTGGCGCCCCACTTTCCGGAACTGAAAGGCTTCCTCGGCTACTGGGAGCGTGAACTGGAGGGCGCGCTGCACTCCGTGCGCGTCGCCCACCATCGCCTCATTGAGCCGTCGGAGTGGCGGGCCGTCGACGGCGTCATCGCCATCCACTGAAGCTCATCTCGGGTCGCAGGCCGTCGATCATCGGTGCCGGACGCGATTTACGGGAAGCGCGCACTGCCGGGACCAATCCAGCCCGTTTGGCCGCCTTGAGGAAGGCTTTGTGGGCGTCGCGTGCGCTGCGCCATCCGTCTAGCGCATCCCGGCAGGCGCGTTCCGCCACGCGCCAGCTCCGCCCGCGCGCCCATTCGGGCCACTGCTGGTCCAGACACTCCAGCGCCTCAAAGCTGCTGGCGACATTGCGTGAAGCGTTGGGAAACTTGAGGGTAACAGGTTCGGGAAACCGAACGTCGTTCATCACTTCCTCCTTTTTTGGACGTCTTTTGCGAGCAAGCAATCGGATGGCGTCGTCTACGCGCATCTATGGTTGAGATGGGGACGCAGCGCGGAACATCAAGACCGTCTACGCTGGCACCGGAACGCTCAATCGTCCTCGTCGGCATCCAGCAGATCGATCAGTTCTGCGACGCGCGTTCCAGGCAGCGGCCGCCCCTCGCCCATCAGCGCCTCGTCGCCGTTGAGCCAGGCCCAGGCTTCCCGCAGCTCCTCGAAGGAAGCGCCGGTGGACAGGATGTCGGCGACGAGCGTTTCGTCCGTCGGCCCAAGGACCGATACGATCTCTTCCCGCGTCATGGACATGGTCGCTCTCCTGCGCATTGATGTGGAAGGTGCTGACCGGAAGATTCACGCCGGCGACGGCAAGACAATGCGCGTCGGCGAAGGACGTTCCGCGATCGACCTCTTGACGCGCGGAAAGCGAATTCCCAGATCGAATCCGCCGGCGCCCTTTTAGGGTCGGCAAGGTCAAGGAGCGCTCATCCTTGGCGCTCCTCGTACCCATGTTGCTCAGCAATGGAGGATATGGCTATGAGAACCGCATTCGATTTTTCCCCGCTTTATCGGTCGAGCATCGGCTTCGATCGTGTTTTCGACCTGCTGGAGAACGCGAGCCGGACGCCGAGCGTCGACAACTGGCCGCCCTACGACATCGCCAGGACAGGCGAAGACGCCTACCGCATCACCATGGCGGTGGCTGGCTTCGGCCAGGAAGAGCTAAGCATCGTACACGAGCCCAACATGCTTGTCGTCTCCGGCGAGAGAACGACGGAAGACAACGGCGACTATCTGCATCGCGGCATTGCCGGGCGGCCGTTCGAGCGCCGCTTCGAGCTTGCCGATCATGTGAAGGTGACCGGAGCTGGTCTCGTCAACGGCCTGCTGACGATCAATCTCCAGCGCCAGATTCCCGAGGAGATGAAGCCGCGCAAGATCGAGATCGGCAGCAGCAGCGGCAAAGCCGGGTCCCGTATCGAGGCTGGGACTGCCAAGGCCGTGGGCAAGCAGATCGCTGACAAGCAAGCCGCCTGAGGCAATGCGGATGAAGTCTGGCGCCGGACGTCCGGCGGCGGACGGATTTGTCAAAGATGATAGCGAGACTGACGAAAGGAGAATGACGATGAGCGTACGCGATCTTATTCCTTGGGGACGCGAGGAGAGTCGCGTCCCGAGCCTGTTCCGCGACAGCGAGCGTGATCCGTTCCTGTCGCTGCACCGCGAAGTGAACCGGCTGTTCGACGACGTTTTCCGCGGCTTCGACGGCGCCCTGCCGTCCGTCGGCAGGGCATCCGCCTTCGGCGGGAACTGGCCGAGCGTCGAGATCTCCGACAATGACAAAGAGATCAAGGTGACGGCTGAAGTGCCCGGCATGGACGAGAAGGACATCGAGATCATGCTCGATAACGGTGTGCTGACGCTGCGGGGCGAGAAGCGCTCGGAGACTGAGGACAAGGACCGGCAGTTCTCGGAACGCACCTACGGCCGCTTCGAGCGTCGTATCCCCCTCGGCTACGAGATCGAGGAAGACAGTGTCGACGCCCGCTTCAAGAACGGCGTCCTGTCCGTGACCTTGCCGAAAACGGCGAAAGCCCAGTCGCAGGCGAAACGTATTGCAATCAAAAGCTGACGCCTAGATAGCCTGGGAAGCGGCCGCCGTCGCTTCCCAGGCTATCAACTTCTCAAAATCTCAGAGAATTGGTGGCCGGCTCCTCCACCGTGACGGGGATCCAGACGATCGTATCGCGCAACTCGCGCCGGCGAACCGCGCCGTGGTTACCATTGGCGCGTTCCTTGCCGGCAATGCGATCCTGCGCTTTTCGATGGGCTTCCACCACGCAAGAAGACCGCGATCCTCGGCAATATCTGCCGAATCGTCGATCACCAGTCGCAACACTTCGGCTGCACCTCGCATATCCGCGAGGGCTTTCCCGGCGCGGTCCTGGTCAACGATCCGACGGAGACCGCCAAGGCGGCGAAGATCGCGCAGGCCGCCCGTCACCGCAGCGGATTTCGCCTGTCAAACGGCTTCCAAAACTGACCCTCGATCGGCGCCCAATTTTGACCCCCTTATGTAGTGCGCGGCGGTCAGGGTTCGCCCGGGCGGAGCTGGTCAGGGTTGCGCAGCCCGGGCGAACGCGGATGGCGCCTGGCAGCTTGATGAGGTGATCAGGCGCGGTTCTTGAAGCGCCAGGATTCGTTTCCGGTCTCGATGATCTCGCAATGATGGGCCTGTTGCGCAGTTAAGGAGAACATGCTGGTTGAGCGGTTTGGCCGTGAGGTCTGGCTCATTTTGGCTTTTGGGGTGGAGTTTGATGGTGGCGGTGTGCCTTTGGCCAGATTCTGGGCGCACCTATCGCGTGATGGTGGCCCACCGGCGCATGTTGAAGGCGATCGCCGCCATCGTCACTTGCGCTGCGGCCTTGGCCAGCCCGACGTAACGGATCGTGGTCAGCTTCATGCGGTTCTTAAGCGTGGCGAAGGTGGTCTCCACCGCCGAGCGCCGTCTCGCGATCAGGCGATTATAACGCTTGAGCCGTTCGGACAAGGGATGGTGCTTGTTGGGGCGGCGTGCAATGCGCACCGTCTTGCCCTCAGCCTTGAGCCGGGCACGGCGTGTGTGCGTATCATAGGCGGCATCCGCCCAAACCGTCTTCTCGTCGCCGCGCACCAGGCGATCGGCCACGACCGTATCGTTGACGTTGGCCGGTGTGGTGATCACCGTGCGGATCAGGCCGGAGCCCTCATCCACCCCGACATGAGCCTTGTAGCCGAAGGTGAGGCCGCTCTTGCCCTTGCGTGCGGTGACGCGGGCGTCCGCATCCCGCGACGGCCGCTCGGCTGTCGGCGGCGTCGAGACTGCATCGATCAGCGTGGCATCCAGCATCGTGCCGCGCTTCAGGATCACTCCGGCCTTCTCCAGTTGCCGGTCCAGTTCGCCAAACAGCGTCTCCAGCAGCCCTGCGCCCACAAGCAGGGTGCGAAAACGCGACAGAACCGTGTGGTCGGGAACAGTCTCCTCAAGGCCAAGTCCGACAAAGCGCCGAAATGACAACCGGTCGCCGAGCGCCTCCTCCAACTCGCGATCCGACAGCCCATAGAGCGATTGCAGCAGCAACGCTTTGAACAGAACCAGCGGCGGCCAGGCCGCACGTCCCGGCCCGCTATCGCGCAGCCGGGCAAGCAGCTTCTCGAAGCGGTACCACTTCACCAGACCCGTCAGCCGGTCGAGCGGCGAGGTGCCATCAGAAAGCTTCCGACCCAGAAACGCTTCCGCCAAGCTCAACTGGCCCGTCTGCTTCAACGCCATTGCGATCCCTCTCCGTGCTTCCACTGCAGAGAATCACAACCAGACAATTACGCAACAGGCCCAATGATGGGTGAGACGGTCGAGCAGCGCTGTCGTCATCTTGGCGTCGCCGAAGACGGCGGGCCATTCTCCGAACGCCAGGTTGGTGGTGACGATGATCGAGGTCCGTTCATAGAGCCTGCTGATCAGGTGGAAGAGCAATTGCCCGCCGGCCTGGGCAAAGGGCAGATAGCCGAGTTCATCGAGCACGACGAAGTCGAGCCGGGTGAGGTAGTCGGCGATACGGCCCTGCTTGCCGCCGCGGTGCTCGGTCTCGAGCCGGTTGACGAGATCGACGACGTTGAAGAAGCGGCCACGTGAACCGTTGCGGATCAGGGCGCGGGCAATGGCGATTGCCAGATGCGACTTGCCGGTTCCGGTGCCGCCGATAAGCACGGCGTTGCGCTGGTCGGCGACGAAGGTGCCGTTGGCAAGGTCCCGGACCAGCACCTCGTTGACAGGCGTACCGTCGAAGTCGAACTCATCGATATCCTTTGCGATCGGCAGCTTGGCGACGGTGAGCTGGTATTTGATGGAGCGCGCCTGCTTCTCGGCGATCTCGGCCGACAGCAGATCGCCGACGATCCTCGGCGGCTCGTGCTGGCGCTTGATGCCTGTCGCCATGACCTCGTCATAGGCGCCGCGCATGCCATAGAGCTTCAGCGTTCCCATCAGTTCCAGAACCTGGGTGCGTTCCATCAGCTTGCCCTCCTGAGGCTGTCGTAGCGGGCGCAGTCGGCCTGCGGCTCATGCTGCAGGCGAAGTGCGTCCGGGGTGAGGATGGTCACGGCCGGCGCCGGATCACGCCGCCGCGCCAGGATGTTGATGATGACGGCGGATGAGCAGACATTCTGATCGAGCGCTTCCTGGCAGGCAGCCTCCACGGCATCGATGCCGTCGGTCAACACCGTGGCCAGGATCGACACCATCTGCCGATCGCCGTCATGCGCCGCTTTTAATCGGCGTCGGATACGCTCCATCGCTGGTGGCAGAGCCCAGTCCCGGAATGGCGCGCCGTTGCGCAGTGCACCGGGCTTGCGGGCAAGCACAGGGACGTAATGCCAGGGATCGTAGATCGTCTCGCTGCGCCCGAAGGAGCGGGCATGCTCGGCGACGACTACGCCGTCCTGGCGAATGACGATCCTGTCGGCATAGGCATGGATCTCGACCGGGCGGCCGACCGCCGTCGACAGCACCGAGTATTTGTTGGTGTCGAAGCGAACCGTGCAGGTCTTCGACACCGAGGCCGGCACCGTGTGGAATCCGTCGAAGGGGCCGCGATACTCGACCAGCTTGCCGCGCTCTTCCTCGAACACGTTCCAGATCGTTCGTTCCGATTGCTCGACGTGACGGTGCGCCTTGGCATAGGCGACGCACTTGTCCTGCAGCCAGGCGTTCAGCTCCTCATAGGTCTTGAAGCGCAGCCTGGGCGTGAAGAAGCGCTCGCGCACCAGCCCGACCTGGTTCTCGACCTGACCCTTCTCCCAGCCGGACGCTGGCGTGCAGGCGACCGGCTGCACCAGATAATGACTGCACATCTGCAGAAGGCGGCGATTGTATTGGCGGTCCTTGCCAACAAAGATCGTTTCCACCGCCGTCTTCATGTTGTCGTAGATGCCGCGCGTGCAGGCGCCGCCGAAGAAGGCAAAGGCCCTGTCATGGGCGTCGAACACCATCTCCTGCGTCTCGCGCGGATAGGCCCTGACGAACATCATGCGGCTGTGGCAGAGCCGGACATGGGCGACCTTCACGGTCACCGTCACGCCGTTGATCAGGACGATCTCGTGGCTCCAGTCGAACTGGTAGGCCTCGCCCGGCGCGAAGAACAGCGGCACATAGGCGTCCGCCGTCGCCGACCCCTGCGCCTTTGCCCAGCTCTTCGCGTAGCGGCGGACGGCGTCATAGCCACCCTCGTAACCGAGACTGCAAAGCTCTTCGTAAATCCGGATCAGTGTCAATTGCTCGCGCGCCGCCTTGCCACGGTTGCCATTCAAAAACCCGTCAAGCTGATCCTGCCACGGACCGATCTTCGGCTTGGGCTGCCGCTCGCGTTCGTAGGAGAACGATGTCTCATTGGATCTGAGAATCTTGCGGACGGTGTTCCGCGACACATGCAACTCGCGGCAAATCCGCTTGAGCGACCATCCCTGCACATGGAAGGCGCGCCGAACCCGGGCAATCGTATCCACCGACTTCATCCCCACACCATCCGCTCGCCACGACGAGCTGATGGTCTCAAATCAAAGCATCAGGGGGGGTCAAAATTGGACGCCGATTCCCCGGCTTAGGGGGTCAATTTTGCATGCCGATTCACAGTTTGCTCATCGCCGTTCGCAGAATCTGTAACCAGGCTCCCTGAAATACGCGCAAAACCGACAAATGCGAGGCGAGCCTCTTCTATCGACACTTGCTCAGCGATCGCAGCCGAGCAGCAATTCATTGCGGTTCGATAATCGTCCCCCCGTCGACTGACCGGCCACTCGTACAGGAAGAGCATCGCGTCCTCGACAGAGGCGACCTCATAAACGATCTGAGTAGGTGGCGACAACACCCGCACGCAATCGAAGGAATGCAAACTGCTCATCGCGCTCCTCCAACTCCGTCAGGCTTTACTTGTTCCGCTGAAGCTTCGTTTTTGGGCAAACCGTTAAGCGTTTACTTCACCGTGATGCTCATGCCGAATCTCGCAACTCCGTGGAATCATGTGAACCTCGGCTCTTCAACCCCCTACGAAACGGCCTCTGGTGATCCGATCGGATCAGTGTAAGGCTGGAGTCGGCTTTGCGAATTTCAGATCAGGCATAGTGATGCGGTGGCTACATGGTTGAAGCGGTTTCCGAGCGCTGCGAGTGCGGCTTGAGGCCGGGCTGAATGGCATGGGATTTCGAAGGGGCGATACTTTTCTTCACCGCGTTCACAAATCAACGGCAAGCTTTTCTGATCCAAGCCTGCCTTTAACACGTAAATATCTTCGTGAAGTAGGCGTGCCCGGACTAAATGCAGATTGCACTTGGTTTGGGTAAAAACACTTTGGTCGGGCACGTTCATGGACACTCAACAAAACGTAAATCGATCAGTGGCATGGCTCAGAGCGTCGATAGCCGTCCTGCCGGTAATCGCCGCATCGCTTTTGGGTCAGTTGGCGACATACCCCAATCTTGCCTCATGGTATGCGGGGCTCGTTAAGCCGTCATTCAACCCGCCGAACTGGATTTTTGCCCCCGTCTGGACCACCCTCTACGGATTGATGGCGTATGCGGTCTGGCGCATTCTGAAAGTTGCTGACAGGGCCACCGAGCGCCGTATCGCGCTGGCTTTTTTCTTCGTTCAGCTCGCACTCAACGCCTTGTGGTCGTGGCTTTTTTTCGGCCTGAACAATCCGCTGGCAGGCCTGCTGAACATTGTACCGCAGCTCCTGATCATTTTGGTAACGATAGAGCGGTTCCGCAGGCTCGATCCCGTTGCCGCTGCGTGCCTGGTGCCGCTCGCGGCGTGGGTCGCGTTCGCATCGCTGCTGAATTTTGAAATCTGGCGCCTGAACGGCTAGCGGCAGCAGACAATGGCCGCCGAAACGCCTTTTCCCGGGTCCGAACGTCCTGTTATCGTCTGGTTACGCGACGATCTCCGATTGTCCGACAACCCGGCTCTCACCGCTGCCGCGAATTGTGGCCGCAGGATCATCTGTGTCTTCGTGCATGACGAGGAATCCGAGGGGCTACGCCCGCTCGGTGGCGCGGCGCGATGGTGGCTCCATGGCGCCTTACAGGAGGTGGACAATGCCTTGCGCGCCCGTGGCGGTCGTCTTTGCGTCTACAGAGGGGTTGCATCGGCGGTCATGCCTCAGCTTGCGGCTGACAGCAAGGCGGCGGCGGTCTACTGGAACCGCCGCTATGGAGCGGGGGAGCGCCGCGTCGACGAGGCCGTGAAAACCGCCCTTAAAACACAGGGGATCGAGGCAAAAAGCTTCAACGGCCACCTGCTTTACGAGCCGTGGTCGATCAAGACAAAGTCCGGCACCCCGTTCCGTGTTTTCTCCGCTTTCTGGCGCGCCGCACATGAGGCCGGCGAGGCCAGCCAGCCGCTTGACGTACCTTCGCGGCTGAACCTGTTCCATGGCCCGTGCAGGCAGGCGTCAACACCGCGCGTCGAACTTGCCGATCTGGCGCTGGAGCCCTCATCGCCTGATTGGGCGGGCGGACTGCGCTCGAACTGGCGACCCGGAGAAGCCGGCGCCCTGGCCCAGCTCGAATTCTTCCTCGAAGAGCATTTGAACGAGTATGCCGACCTCAGGGATTTTCCCGGCCGTTTGGCCACATCCCGGCTTTCGCCCTATCTCCGCTTTGGCAACATCTCGCCCCGGCAGCTGTGGCACGCCGCAGAGGCCGCCGCCAATGCGGCCACCAATCCAGGGGTGCATCGAAACCTCGAAAAATTCCGATCCGAATTGGGGTGGCGCGAGTTTTCGTACCACCTTCTTTATTACAATCCCGAGATATCGAGCCAAAACCTGCAAACTAGGTTCGACGGCATGCCTTGGCGGACAGATGCCGACGCAATTCGAGCGTGGCAGCTCGGCAAGACGGGCTATCCCATTGTCGATGCCGGCATGCGCGAACTTTGGACGACGGGGTGGATGCACAACCGGGTGCGCATGGTGGTCGCCTCGTTCCTGGTCAAGCATTTGCTGATCGACTGGCGACAGGGCGAGGCTTGGTTCTGGGATACGCTTGTGGACGCCGATCCGGCCAACAACGCGGCGAGCTGGCAATGGGTCGCCGGTTCCGGCGCGGACGCCGCACCCTACTTCCGCGTTTTCAATCCGGTTCTGCAAGGTGAGAAATTCGATCCCGACGGCCGTTATGTCAAACGATGGCTGCCGGAACTTGACGGTGTTTCCTCATCCGTCGTCCATCGACCTTGGCAACGTGGCAGCAAGGTCGAAGTCTATCCCGAAAGAATCGTCGAGCACGACTTCGCCCGTCAACGCGCTCTCGACGCGTTCAAGGGCCTGGGTTGACTACAACCACCATGCCGCTCATCCGCGTGACAGGATGTTTATTGGCCGCACGCTTGAAGTCAGGCCGTCTCAAGACGAACCGGACGAATCCGATATCAGCTGCATTCGCTCATTTCCGAGAGAAAAGCGGCAGCGGCTTCGTAGAGGTCGCCGTGAGCCCAGTCGTTCCTGCTCCCGATATCGTTTGAAAAAAATACGGCTAAAGCTTCATTGTCTCTCTCAGATTCAACGCTGACGGGACGTTGCGAACGGGCGATGACCAAGTTGTTTTGATACTCGTCGGTTCTAATCGAAACAAACTCTAAAAATGACGGTTGGAGATAACAGCCCGTCTCCTCCAGCAACTCTCTCGCGCCAGCTTCCTGCCAAGTCTCGCCACGCATCTGATAGCCGCCTGGCAGTCCCAGCAATCCGTAGCCAGGTTGCTTGGCGCGGCGGATTACGAGCAATTCCCTTGTGGCATTGTGGGCGAGCACAAAGACGGTTGTCGGCGTGTTGTCGTAAACTCGCAGCTTCGGTGTGACCGGCAAATTGGACATCATATACTTTCTCTACGCGTCGTTCTCTTCGTCTCACCCTTTCTTCTTGCCGTAATAAGTCACGGCGTGGATCCAGTCCAGACCGGCTAATCTCTCGCGGCGGTGATCCGCTTGGCCCTCCCGCCCGTAAACGTAGTTGGGAATCTAGGAGGTCAGATTGAACGACATTCAGAAGGAAATCGAGAAAATCCGCAAGTCGCTTCACGATCATCCTAAGCGTGAGCTTCTATTCGAGCTCGATACACTGCTTTCGGTGGCGATAGAGGAAGTGAAGCGCCTGAAGGCAAACGGAATTATTTAGAGAAAAACGTAAGCGTAAGGCACTCTCGCTTGCCCATGCGCATGCAAGCTAATTCTCGTAATGGATCATCTAACCTTGGCTGAGAACTTACCCTCCAACCATCCGACGGTGAAATTCGGAAAAATCGGTGTCCTACTGATAAATTTGGGCACGCCGGATGCTACCGATCCCGCTTCGATACGCCGGTATCTCGCAGAATTCCTGACGGATCATCGTGTCATCGAACGGTCTCGCTGGCTCTGGTATCCCATACTCTACGGCATTGTGCTGAATACGCGACCGAGAAAAGTCGGGAAAGCATACGAGACGATTTGGAACAAGGAAAAGGACGAAAGCTACCTGAGGACTTTTACGCATAGCCAGGCTTTGCAACTTACCAAGAGACTCTCGGATCTTCCGACGGTACAGGTTGAATGGGCGATGCGCTACGGCCAACCGTCTATCCGGAGCAAGATCGAAGAGCTTCAGAAATCCGGCTGCGAAAGGATACTTCTCTACCCACTTTATCCTCAATATGCGGCCGCGACGACCGCGACGGTGAATGACGAAAGTTTCAGGGCGCTGATAGACCTTAGATGGCAGCCGGCAATCCGCACGGTGCCGCGATATCATGACGATCTCGTCTATATCGATGCTGTCGCCCATTCGATCGAAAGCCATTTCGCCACTCTCGATTGGGAGCCGGAGATATTGCTGACCTCCTACCACGGCATCCCGGCGTCTTATTTTGCGAAGGGTGATCCCTATCACTGCCAGTGCCACAAAACGACGAGACTGCTCAGGGAGCGTCTCGGCTGGAGCAAAGACCGGATAATGGTGACGTTTCAATCGAGGTTCGGTCCGGAAGAATGGCTCCAGCCATACACCGACAAAACCGTTGAGAAACTGGCACAAGAAGGAACAAAAAGAATTGCGGTAATCAATCCGGGCTTTGTTTCCGACTGCCTGGAAACGCTCGAAGAGATTGCAGTGGAGGCGAAGGAAACGTTTCTTCACAGTGGCGGTGAGCGGTTCACCCACGTGCCGTGCCTCAATGACGGTGCGGACGGTATGAAAGTCATAGAGCATATTGTCCGAAATGAATTGGCAGGCTGGGTTTAATGCGTTTTAAAACACAACGAAATCGTGACGGTCGACGCGCCAGATCAATCACAGGGCCTTTTCGTCATAAGCCTTCGATAAATGTATGCGCATCTTGCGTGATGGCCTTCACGCGATCTTTTGGCATCCGGTCAAGCGTTCGATACGGCATGCCCATGCGGGGATTTTGCTCGAGATAAGAGCGGTTCTCGATTAAAAAACTCCAGTAGAGAAAATTGAACGGGCATGCGCCAGGGCCGTTCTTAATCTTGGGACTATATGCGCAGGTCCCACAATAATCGGACATTCGGTCGATATAAGCGCCGGATGCAGCGTAGGGTTTTGATGCCATCAAGCCGCCATCGGCGAACAGAACCATCCCATGTGTGTTGGGCAATTCAACCCAGTCGAAAGCGTCCGCGTACACCGCCAGATACCACTCCTCAAGCTCGGCCGGACTAACCCCTACGAGCAGCGCAAAGTTGCCGGTGATCATCAGACGCTGGATATGATGAGCATAGGCGTTTCGCCTGGTATCGGCTATCGCTGTGGCGAGACAGTTCATGTCCGTTTCGCCGGACCAGTAGAACCACGGCAGCGATCGGACTGCGCCAAGAGCGTTCGTTTCGGCATAATGTGGCATCTTTAGCCAGTAGATTCCGCGAACATATTCGCGCCAGCCGAGAATTTGTCGGATGAACCCTTCGACTGAATTGATCGGCGCCTCACCACGGCGAAAGGCGTTCTCAGCCGCTTCACAGACTTCGCGAGGGCTCAACAAGCCGATGTTCAAGTAGGGCGAAAGCAATGAATGAAAAAGAAATGGCTCATGTACCGCCATTGCGTCCTGGTAGTCGCCGAAAAAGGGAAGCGCTTCAGAGATAAAAAAATCTAGCGTCGCGAGAGCTTGTTTTCTGGTGACCGCCCATGCGAAGCCCTCGAGATCGCCAAAATGGTCCGCGAAACGCACCGCAACCATCGACATAATCTCGCGAGTGATCGCGTCCGGCTCTGAGCCGAAGCGTTCGGGCACTTTAAGAGTGTGCGGCAATTTTTTGCGGTTATCAGCATCAAAATTCCAGTGACCGCCGCAAGGGCTCTCACCGTCCATCAGTATGCCGTTTCGCCGGCGCATTTCTCGATAAAAATGCTCCATCCGATAGGTTTTACGCCCGTCCGCCCATGCTTGAAACTGACCCACCGAGCAAAAAAAGCGATCATCTTCTCGAACATTGACATGCAGTCGGAGCTGTTCGGGCCACCCGTCCACCATTTTTCTGACCCGCCATTCGCCGGGTTCAGTAATGACGACGCAATCTGGTTTGAGACGGGCAATCGCCCGTATCAGTTCACCGGTGAAAGAGCCCGTGTTCGCCTCATCGTCTAGGCGGACATAGTCGACCCTGAAGCCGTGTTCACGCAATTCGTCTGCAAAATGCCGCATAGCGGACAAGATGAAAGCGATCTTCTGTTTGTGATGTCGAACGTATGTCGCCTCGTCCGCGACCTCGACCATGAGCACCACATCTTCCCGAGGGTCAAAACCCTGCAGCGAAGAAATGTCATGGCTAAGTTGATCGCCGAGGATAAGAGCGATCGTCCTGGCCTTTGCTGCTTTCATCGCGATCGATCAGTCTGCTGTGCCCGTTGTCTCGCCAGCGACAATACGGGCACAACGGCTGAGCAGATAGAGAGATCTCCGCGACGGCATTTCCAGGTCGACCGAGCGGCTACATAGACGCATTGATTGCCTTTCGGTTTGGCGGCCCTTATCACTTACAGGCCGCCTTGGTGGCTCTCTTGTGATTATACTGTTATTCGTCGGCTGGTCCCTTGCCACTATCAAATGGCCGATCTCAAAACCGCTTCTGTTCCATTGCTATCTTCTCCGTGATTGCGGCCCGGAGGATCGTCGCGAATATATCTCAGACCACCGATCGCCAGATCGCAATGAAATGCCCGGCCTATTGCGACTAACCCGACACGTTTCAACCGATGCGTATCAAGTGGAATAGCGGTGCGATAGGGTACAAAGTCGCTAAACCACAGAACTACCGTCCGCCAATCTGGATATGCCGTAAAATCGTGGCGGTACGACTGCCAGGATCTTTCCAGATAATCTGTTCTCAGATGAACGTTGTAGACCTCGCCGTTGCCAAACACGTCTATCGCGATCCCGTCCCAGCCACTTGCATCCACAACATGGGCCGTCGGCGAGAGATCGAGGGAGGCTTGAAGAAATCCTCCGTTGTTTTCCAGGTTGACGTCTCCGCGCATACGGATGGCGGACCGGCCTGCAACTTCCTCGCGAGTCATCACTCCTTGGGAAACTCCACCCATTACTGTGTCTGTAACAAATTTCCATTCGCTACCAATCGCAGCGACTGGTGGTTCCCTGCTGAGGTCATCTATCATAGCAGTGGCAGGCAACATATTTCCGTCCCTATCGCGTGATGGCCAACTTAACCTTTGGTTCGCAGACGAGAGCGTCCACCATCCACTCCAATCACTTGCCCCGTTATCCAGCCGGCTTCGGGTGACAGAAGGAAATCGACAAATGCGGCGATATCGTCGGGCTCACCAAGACGGCGCATCGCATGCAATTGTGCAATGGCGTCTGCCACCTGAGGCGAATTGGTCAGCGACTGCGAAAGCGGCGTCCTGGTTAACGAGGGGGCTACGCAGTTGACGCGAATTGCTGGCGCGAGTTCCGCCGCCATCGCGAACGTCAAGCCTTCCAGGGCTGCTTTCGCCATAGAGACGGACGCATGAGCGGCGAATCCCTGCGAGGCTGCGACCGAGGAGATCAGAACCACTGAAGCCGCGCGGCTCTGTTTGAGGCTTGGAAGATGAGCCTTCATCGCGAGCGCCGCACCTACGGCATTGAGCCGGAAGTCGCGCACGAAGTCATCTTCGGTCAGGCGGCCGATCGGCTTCAGGTTGATCGACCCTACCGCGTAAACGAGACCATTGATGGGCCCGTGAACTTCCGAAGCGACTCGCTCGAAACTGCCTGGGGTCAGCACGTCAACAGCCGTAAAGGTTGCTCCAGTTTCCACCGCGAGTTTTTGAAGCCGGTCGGTATCGCGCCCAACGAGATGGACACTCTCACCCCGTTCGGTAATGCGGCCGAGAATGGCCGTACCGATGCCGCCCGAACCGCCGTAGATAACTGTTGTTGCCATTTGACTTTTCTTTCTTGTGCCTGGAGTGATTTCACGACCAGACGAACCCTTCGCCCTCCCTCAGTCCTTGGCTATACGTTCCTGCATTGGCAGACGTCTCGCGAACTGCACGATCTCGGAATGCGCACGATCGCGTCGGTCCATAAAGCGTCGATCCGGTCGATGCAGGATTCACTGAATTCAGTGATTTTTCTCCAGTACCGGCCGTCTTCGACGAAATAGCCTAGCTTGGCCTCAAGTGACTTTGCTGCGGCTTCGGCCTCCCGAACGACCAGTCCTGAAAATATCTGCTTCAAGGCACTGACCCGGCGCGTGGTCAAACGCGAAAGAGTTGCCAGTGTCGTGCGCGGAAGAGTAAGCCTGCTCTGTGGACGGCTGGAAAGGTTGAGGCAGAGTGTCCCTGCTCGCAGGGCCGTCACGAACAGGCGACTTGATTTCGCTTCAAGAGAACGCAGCGTGACGTCTTGCCGAAGCGGATCAGCCGTTCCATTGCCGTAAAAATGCGTGCCTCCAACCCCGGAGTAAATCATGTCACAGCCAAGAAAGACGAGAACGTCTGGCTTCAACGCATGAAGCGCCCAATACGCAGAAGTAAATGCCATGGTTCCGCCTGCATAAACGAAACCGCCGAATTCGTTCTGTGCAGGAACAAATTCGTCTGACGTGACCCTCGAAGCAGATGTTGACTGCATGGCGGGTAACCGATCACTTGGGAAGTCGTCAGGATATATCAAATAATCCCAATCGTCGCGGATAGCCCACGCATTGTTTATGGCTACTATCGACGCAATCGCGGAACGATCCCAGGCACGAACTTCCAAAGCATCAGGTGCGCTGCCGAGTACAAGAACGACATTCGGCTTTTGCTCTATCGTTTCCATTGAACCGGGCGCTGCTTGAACAATTTTTTCCTAACTGCTGCCTTTTACGTCAAATCGAGCACTTTGGATCTCATGCTCCGTACGCCACGGGGCTGGACGCTTCTCTGTTGCCGCAAGATCGCAGGCGTAGAGATAAATGCCTCCGTACCATCGGCAGGAGTGGGGCGATCGTGGCCAATTTAGTTTACAGCAGCCGAAGGAACGTGTTGCCTCTGCTTTCTTATGCCCGACTTTTTTCTGCGTTTCAGAGTGGGCCGGGCAATGCGGTATACCAGCAGCAGCGAAAGTAATGTCAAATAGATATACTGCTGCGGTGATAAAACTTTCGTCGCAAGATAAAAATGTAACCCTCCGCATAGAGCGACAAGGTAGATGAGCCGGTGAAGTCGGAGCCAGTTCTTCCCCAGCCTGCGAATGGATAGGCTGTTGGATGTGACCGCGAGGGGCACCAGAAGAGCGAATCCTGCCATTCCGAGCATAATGAAGGGTCGCTTCATGACATCCGCTATTACGGCGTGCAGTGCCATTTCCTGGTCTAATACAAGATAGACCGTGAAATGAAATAGCACATAGTAGAAGCACAATAAGCCAAGCGCTCTCCGATAACGTATGAGATTCAATCCGAAAATCTCGCGCAACGGCGAGATAGCAAGGGTAAGAACCAGAAACCGCACCGCCCAAAAACCGAGGAACAGCTCGAACGTCTTTACTGGATCGGCTCCAAGATTCCCCGTGGCGCCAAGATAGAATTGCCATGCGGCTGGCAGGAGCCCGGCCAGATAGAGCAGCCAGATGGCCTCGTCGTGCCAGCCACGCCTCAAGGTGGAAGTTGGACTCATCAGAAATTCGCCTTGAGGTCCATGCCGTTGTAAAGGCTGGCCACCTCGTCGCCATAGCCGTTGAAAATCTCTGTCGGAATTCGATTTGAACTGAAAAAACCGCTACTCCCGATGCGCCTTTCAGTCGCCTGGCTCCATCGCGGATGGGGTACGTTCGGGTTTACGTTCGCATAGAATCCATATTCATTGGGCGCCGTCGTGTTCCAGGTATTCGACGGCTGCTTTTCGGTCAGGCTGATGCGGACGATCGACTTGATGCCTTTGAAGCCGTACTTCCAAGGCACGACGAGACGGATGGGAGCTCCATTCTGATTGGGCAGTGTTTCGCCATAAATGCCCACTGCCAGAATTGTGAGTAGGTGACGCGCCTCGTCGAGCCTCAACCCTTCAATATACGGCCACGCCAACGATTGGAACAGCCCTTTTTGGCCTGGCATTTCGTCTGGCCGGACTACTGTCTCGAATGCAACGTATTTGGCGCTGCCCAGCGGCTCAACCTTGTCGAGAAGCGCCGCCAGCGGAAAGCCATCCCATGGGATCACCATCGACCAAGCCTCAACGCAGCGCATTCGATAGACCCGTTCCTGCGGTGGAAACATCTTCATAATGTCGTCAAAACCGAAGGTCGTCGGTCGGGCAACCATGCCATCGACCTTGATGGTCCACGGCAGCGGCTTGAAGGACGCGGAGTTACGTGAAGGGTCTGATTTATCCAAACCGAACTCGTAGAAATTATTGTAGGTGGTCACGTCGTTTCTGGGCGTCAGCTTTTCGGCAACGGTGTAATCCGTTTTCGCGGCCGATATAGGAGCTGAGGCCGCCACCGAGGGTACAATCGAAGCAACAGCGGCTCCAGCGCCATAGGAAATAAACGACCTTCGAGAGAGCCATGCATCCTTGGCGGTGATACATGATGCCGGAATTTTGGGCGGGCGATAGATCATCGACATCTCCGGGAAATTTTAGGCTACGGGCATGGGGGCGAACATCGTCACAGAAGCGAATAAGTATCGCGGGCGACGTTCCAAATGGGCAATCATGAGCATCGAGCTCAATGTTCTTGCCACGCCACAATCATACGCCGATATCGAGTCAAAATGGGCGGTACGCCGTCAATCAGAGCACCGCCCATGTCTGATGCCGCTTATTTTGGCAAAAGAACGGCGTTGACGACGTGGATCACGCCATTTGATTGCATCACATCCGGAATGGTCACCTCTGCGGCGCCACCAGATTCATCGATGATGTAGACATGTTTGCCTTTCAGTTCGGCTGTCAGCGAATCTCCGCTGACTGTCGTCATGTTATACTTGCCGCCGTTCTTCTTGATGTCGCGAATAAGATCCTCGGCAGTGACCTTTCCGGCCACAACATGAGCGGTGAGGATTTTTACCAGCTTGTCCTTGTTTTCCGGTTTGAGAAGCGTATCGACAGTCCCCTTAGGAAGCTTTGCGAACGCCTTGTTGGTCGGTGCGAACACGGTAAATGGTCCCGGTCCTTCGAGCGTCTTCACGAGGCCTGCTGCTTTGACGGCAGCTACAAGGGTCGTGTGATCCTTCGAGTTGACGGCGTTCTCGACAATGTTCTTGCTGGCGTACATCGGCGCGCCGCCTACCGTTGGATTGGCCGCATAAGCGGTTCCGGACATCGCAAGTGCCACGGAAAACATAGCGGCTTTCAACAACTTCATAGTCATAGAGTCCTCCTTGTTTCACTGTCATCTGACAAAGCTTTGTACGAAGGCCCCTGCGTTATGGATTTCCCGGTAAAGTAGATTTGAGTTACCGCGTGCCGATCATCGGCATCGAGACTCGCTATCGTTGCTCTTGTCAGCGGCAGGAACGCGTCGCGCGAAACCGGTAGGCGCCCGATGCTGATGGAAAGTTTGTTGCTGGTGACCGCCCAGGTAATCCGATGTAGCCCTTTGCGGCGGCGTGAGAGTAGACTGTCAGGTCCCTAAGAAATTGTCATTCTCCAGCTGAAACGTCAGCTTTTGGCGAAGACAAAAAAGCCAACATCGATGGTTGCGGTTCTGAATCCAGCCTCGCAGTAGCAGAGATAATAGTTCCAGAGCCTGCGGAAGCGCTCCGGGAACCCCAGTGCCGCGATGTCGGGCCAGGACGCCAGGAAGCGTTTGCGCCAGTCGGAAAGTGTGGCCGCATAGCTCGGCCCGAAACTTTGCGTCGAAACCAGCTCCAGGCCGGCCTGTGCGCCTTGGTCGGCAATGATTGCTTTGGTCGGAAGCATCCCGCCTGGGAAGATGTGACGCTGAATAAAATCGGGAGAGCCACGGTAAGCCTCGAAGCGCGCCTCATCGATCGTGATCACCTGCAGAACGGCTATGCCGCCGACGTTCAGGCGATCATGCAGAGTTTCAAAGTAAGCCGGCCAGTAGGCTTCGCCGACCGCCTCCAGCATTTCTATCGATACGATCCTGTCATAGGAACCCTCGACGTCGCGGTAGTCCGTCAATTCCAAAGCAGCACTGTCGACCAGCTTTTCCTGCTCCAGGCGCTTTCGAGCGAAAGCCAGTTGCTCGGTCGATAGGGTAATGCCGGTAACGTGAGCACCTGCGCGAGCCAACCTCATGGCCAGGGCTCCCCAGCCGCAGCCGATTTCGAGGACATTCTCGCCGCCCTGAAGATCCAGGAGTTCTTCGATTTGTGACAGCTTGGCTTCCTGGGCCTCTTCAAGCGTCAGGTTTGGATGTGTATAAAGCGCCGATGAATAGGTCATCGTCGGGTCGAGCCAGCGCTCGTAAAATGCGTTGCCGAGATCATAGTGGAAGGAAATGTTTCTACGGCTTCCAGTTTTGCTGTTAGCGCGCAGAAAATGACGTATGCGATTATAGATGCGAGCAGGCCAGAAACCGGAAATGCTGCGATCGAGGACAGCGATGTTTCGTGCCGCCAACTCCAGTAGTGCGGCAAGATCCGGGCTTGACCAATCACCGTCGATGTAGGCTTCCGCAAAGCCCAAATCCCCGTGGCTGAGGAGCCGCCGGATTGCTCGCCAGTCATGGATGATAAGCGTCGCGGACGGTCCGGACCGCGCGGCAGAATGCTCGACCCGATCACCGGATGGCAGCACGACGGTGATGTGGCCGCAATCGATCCGCGCGATCATTCGGCCAAGCAAATGCGCGATCACGCTTTCTCTGTGCCTTTTAAAGCCGCTCAAGGTTCTCGTCTTGATGTCAAACGTCATGCACGCTGCTCTTCTCTTGACCGCTTTCAGGGTTTGCTCCGCGCCCGATGGTGACGGGCCGATCCGGTGGGGAAGGCCGCGGATAGAGACGGATTCCCTTCAGCCAAATAAGCAGTGCTTCCCAGTAAATGCCTGCGATGACTTTGAATGTCAGCAGCGGATAGACGAAGAACACGCGGGCTAGAGAGGCGTCTGACAAATCCTGCCTGACAGCGGTCAGCTTGGCGATAATGAGCGGTCCTTCGTCATCACGGCCGATAACCGAAACTGATAAATCGTTTCCGGGAGGCACGATAGAAAAGGAATAGATCATGCCGGTGGTCATGAATGGCGATACATAAAAGGATTTTGGGCTTTCCTGGCGGATTGGCGCCTCAGTCCCGGAGGGCACGGGAATGAGATAATTATGGCGCTGTCCAAAGGTATTGTTGACCTCGTAGAGAATCGCGGAAAGCGACTGATCCCGCCTGTGACAGAAATAAATACTCAGCGGATTGAACGCGTATCCCAGGATGCGTGGCATGGTGAGCAGCCGGATCGGACCACCGGATTCGATGCCGGCTTCCTCTAATTGCTGCTCGATCCTGTCGCGCGGCGATGATGTCGATCCCTCGCCATGGTCGCGATCATGGAAGCTGAAGAGGTTGAAGCGGTTATGCGAGAAAAAGCGAAGTTTCTTCGCCAGCACGTCTATTTCGTCGAGATCGAGCAGCAGGTAGAAAATACTGTAGCGCAGGCGATGCTGTGTCGGCCGCAGCCTGTGATGCATCACGGAACCAGCATACAGCCCTAATCGGAGTTCCGGCATCAGGCTGCCTCCGTCTCCGGCAGATCGGGCACGCTGTGATGAATATGGATGCGGCCGGATTCGCCCGGAACTGTCCACGGCCGCCGCACGCCGCCGATCGCCTCGGCGACCGCAAGCCCGGCTTGCAGCCCATCCTCGTGAAACCCTGCGCCGAAATAGGCGCCGCAGAACCAGGTGTTGCCGCGCCCTTGCAGCGACCAAAGCTCCTTTTGCGCCTGCATCGCCCGGGCATCGAAACGAGGATGGCTATAACTCATTCGCTTGAGGACCGTCTCGGGTGCGATCTCGCGGTGAGGGTTGAGCGTTACGAACAGCGGCCGCTTGCTTTCGATCCCCTGCAGACGGTTCATCCAGTAGGTCACGGCGAGCTTGCGGCCATCATTGTCATCTCTCGTCATGTAGTTCCAGCTCGACCATACACGGCGCCGCTCCGGCATCAGGCGCGTATCGGTGTGAAGGACCGCGTCATTGACGATATAGTCGAACGCGCCAAGCAGACGTCGCTCTTCGATACTCGCATCGGCCAGCATTTTCAGAGCTTGGTCCGCGTGTGCTGCGATGACAACGCGATCGAAACGGCGACCGTGGCCATCGTGTCCAACGATCTCGACGCCATCTTTTGCGCGAACAATCGCGTTGACGGGATAGTTCGAGACGACTTCGGGTATGGTTTTGGAGAGTACCTGCACATAGGACCGACTGCCGCCGGCGACGGTTCGCCAGATCGGTCGGCCAGCAAGCTTCAGAAGACCGTGCGTCTGGCAAAATCGGATGAACGAAGCCGCGGGATAGGCGCCGATTTTTGCTGCCGGCGTCGACCAGACCGCAGCCGCCATGGGATAGAGATGGTCATTGCGGAAGCCGTCGCCGTAGCCGGCCGCATCGAGATATTCGTCGAGGGTTATCATTCCTAACGCTGCAACATTCCGCGGCGCTTCGCGGTAGAAACGGACGAGGTCGCGCAACATCATCCAGAATCGTGGACTGATGGCGTTCCGGCCCTGCGCGAAAAGGCCCAGCAATCCGGTGCCGGAGTATTCAAGGCGGCCGTCGTCGAGTGAAACGGCAAACGACATATCGGAACGCTTCGTGGCAACGCCAATATGGTCGAAAAGCGCGATGAGATTCGGGTAAGTGTTCTCATTGAACACGATGAAACCGGTATCGACTGACAAGCCTGCGGCATCGACCGTATGGCTGTGACCCCCAAGCCGGTTATCAGCTTCGAAAAGAGAGACGCGATGCCTTTTCGAGAGCAACCATGCGGCAGACAGCCCGGAAATGCCGCTGCCAACGACAGCGATGTCGAGGCCTTGATCGGCGGCCGGGCTAGGTTCCCACCCGTTACGTCCGTCGGTTGCTGCAATCTTTCCGGTCAAAGGATTTCCCTCCGCGCGCCAAACTGCCAATATTTACGGAAGCCGGCGCGCGATAGATCACTTGAAGCGTGATCCACTCGCAGGGCGCGGGCGTATGAAGGGCAAATGGATGCAGCGAGCTTATATATTGGAACCAGGAATACGCGGCAGGTCCGGCCGGCAGCGAGGCTGGTTGTTTTGAACGAGGCAAGGCAAAAAGAGGTGCTGCCGTCTCCCGAGGAATTGATCCGTCTCATCGACGCGGTTGCGCGGACGCAGGACCGGAATGCCTTCGCGCGACTTTTCGGGTATTTCGCACCTCGCGTCAAAAGCTTCCTCATGCGATCGGGCCTTGAAGATGCCGCTGCGGAGGAAGTGGCCCAGGAGGTCATGATAGCGGTATGGCGAAAAGCGTCCTATTTCGATCCCGGTAAAGCCGGCGCCTCAACTTGGGTGTTTACGATTGCCCGCAATCAAAGGATCGACCGTCTGCGCCGCACGCGATCTCGGACTGCCGATCATCTTCTGGATCCGACTGATGAACCCGATATGCCGCCTTCGGGTGAAGATATCGCCATCGTTGCCGAACGGGAGGAAGGGGTGCGCAAGGCGTTGGAAAGCCTGCCGATCGATCAGTCAACCATTGTGCGGCTGTCGTTCTTTGCCGAGAAACCGCATGCGGAGATTGCAAGAGAGCTGGGCATTCCTCTCGGCACCGTAAAATCCCGTGTTCGGCTCGCATTGAATCGGCTTCGGACCCTTTTGGACAGCGATATATGACGATTAACCATCACCCCAGCGACGAGACGCTGATGCGTATGGCGGCCGGCGCATTGGGCGCAGGTCCTGCGCTTGTCGTCTCCGTCCATCTCGAAGGATGTGCGGTCTGCCGCAACCGTATAGCGCACTTCGAGGCCGTTGGCGGCGCGATCCTGGATGAAATGTCACCCGCTCCGCTCGCTGCGGATTTTTTCGGACGCACTATGGAGCGGCTCGAGGTTGCTCAATCCTTGCAGACCGAAGGCCGAGCCACGATCAAACATCCGGAACTGGGAATAGAACTTCCGCGGGCGATGCAGCACTGCGAGATCGGTCCGTGGAAGTGGCTTGGGCCGGGGTTCAAATGGAGCAAGGTCAAGATTCCCGGTAGCCCTGACGAAAAAGTCATGCTGCTGAAAGGCAGAGCAGGGCTCCATCTTCCGGCTCATGGACATACCGGCCTCGAATTCATGCAGATTCTGTCTGGATCGCTGGCTGACGAGCGCGGCCAGTATTTTCCAGGGGACCTCGATGAGGCCGGCGACGATGTGGATCATCGGCCTGTGGTTGGGCAGGAATCGGATTGCGTGTGTCTTGCCGCGCTTGAAGGCGATACGCGACTTCACGGATTGCTCGGTCGCCTTCTGCGTCCGATCGTGGGTTTCTGATCGATGACTGCGGGGAACGCGTTCAGCACAGCGCCGCCAGAAGTGGCCGGTACATGAAAGCATTTCCGTCTCCGGTCGATTTGCTGAACGTGATTGCCAGGATCGGTGCGACGCGACCCCTTAGCGTTGTCCGCTACGGACGCCACCCGCGCCATGTCCTTGACATCTATCCGGCCGCGAAGGACGGGCCGTCGCCAGTCATCGTCTTCTTCTATGGCGGCGGCTGGGAGGATGGCGAGCGAAGCGACTACCTCTTCGTTGGACATGCCCTGGCCGAGCGCGGCATCACCACCGTGATTCCCGATTACCGTGTCTTTCCCGAGGTTCGCTTCCCCGGCTTCCTCCAGGATGCGGCTGAGGCAATGCGCTGGACGGTCGATCATATTGCGGAGTTCGGTGGTGATCCTCGTCGCGTCATCGCCATGGGCCATTCCGCCGGAGCCCATATCGCCGCCATGCTGGCCTTCGATCGCCAATGGCTTCTTGAGCTTGATCTCGATGCAAGCGTCGACCTTCGCGCCATTATCGGCCTTGCCGGTCCCTATGACTTTCTCCCCCTTCATAGCCGGACGCTGAAACAGATCTTTGGGCCGGAAAACGGCCTCGCCGACACACAGCCGATCAACTTCGTGGATGCTTTTGCTCCGCCGGCATTCTTGGCGACAGGAAACAATGATCCGTCCGTCGATCCCGGGAACACAATTCGGCTCGCCGAACGAATGAGAAGCGTCGGCGGCGAAGCGGAAACGAAGCTCTACGACCGTGTAAACCACCGCACGCTGATCGGCGCGTTTGCTCCTCCGTTGCGGTTCCTGGCGCCGGTTCTCGACGATGTCGCGGGTTTTGCGCTGAAGCATACCGATCAACAACTGCCTCCCGGCAGGCCGGCGGCGCAGGAAAGGAGCGCATGACCGCAGCGATCTTCGTTCTCGCATTGGCAGCTTGCGTCTCGGCGACGATGATCGGCGCCTGGCTTATTGCGCTTCGTACTGGCCGGTCGGGCTGGATCGATGCGATCTGGTCTTTCGCCACCGGCGCGTTTGGCGCGGCAGCGGCCCTTGTCCCGTTTGCTGATGCCGAGATCACAGTCCGTCAGGTGCTTGTTGCATTGCTGGCGCTCCTCTGGTCACTGCGACTTGGCATTCACATCGCGGCACGCACCGCTCGTGGCGGCGATGACCCCCGTTACAGCCAATTGCGTGAAGAGTGGGGGAAAGCCTTCAACACACGCCTGTTCTGGTTTCTGCAGATACAGGCGCTGGCCGCCCTGGTGCTCGCGCTGTCGATCATGCTCGCAGCCCATAATTCGGCGCCCGGTCTCAGATTTTTCGATTGGCTCGGCGTCGCCGTCCTGATCGTGGCAGTCGCCGGCGAGGCGCTTGCCGACCGACAGCTCTCGGATTTTCGCTCGGATCCTGCGAACAAGGGCAAGGTCTGCGACGTCGGGCTCTGGGGGGTCTCGCGACATCCGAACTATTTTTTCGAATGGTTGGGCTGGTCCGCCTACGCAATCATCGCAATCGATCTTTCAGGTGCCTACCCCTGGGGCTGGCTGGCGCTCGCCGGGCCATTATTGATGTACTGGCTCCTCGTTCACGCGTCCGGCATTCCCCCGCTCGAAGCTCATATGCTGCGCTCGCGAGGCGAGGCATTTCGCGACTATCAGCACCGCGTCAACGCGTTCTGGCCGGGCCCGCAACGCGCCGCAGACGCGAAACCCGATGGAGACATTCGATGAGCTTGATTGCCTCAGTGATCCGCGCCGCTGAACGCTCCCCGCTTCCCGACCCGTTGGCGCGAATCGGCATTGAGTTCCTGGTCGGGCGTACGAGACGAAAGCTCACCTTAGCATCGCAACGGGAGGAATGCGATTTCGCGCGCGCCATGAGCGAACACCAAATCGCCGAACATGCGGACGCTGCCAACGAGCAGCACTACGAATTGCCGCCCGAATTCTTCGCGCTCACGCTCGGCCCGCATCGCAAATATTCTTGCTGCCTTTATCCGACGGGTCAGGAAACGCTTGCGGAGGCTGAACGTCTGGCGCTGGAGGAGACGGTCGCGCACGCCGGTTTAGCCGATGGGCAGTCGATCCTTGAACTCGGCTGCGGCTGGGGCTCGCTCACGCTTTTCATGGCGGAGCGGTTTCCGCATTCGACCATTACCGCCGTCTCCAACTCCAGCCCGCAGCGGCTTCATATCGAAAGGCAGGCGGCGGCGCGCGGCCTTACCAACCTCCGTGTCCTCACCGCAGACATGAACGCCTTCGAAGCCAATGGCGGCTATGATAGAATCGTTTCCGTCGAAATGTTCGAGCACATGTCGAACTGGCGGGTTCTGCTCGAACGTATCAAGACGTGGCTTGCGCCCAATACGGGGCGGCTTTTCATTCACGTTTTCAGCCACAAGCACAGCCCGTATCGGTTCGATCATAAGAACGAGTCGGACTGGATCGCCCAGCATTTCTTTACCGGCGGTATCATGCCGAGCCACGGCCTTATCAGGCATTTTCCGGACTGCTTCATGGTTGAACGGGATTGGCGCTGGAGCGGGATTCACTATCAGAAGACGGCGATAGACTGGCTGGAGTGCTTCGATGCGAACCGTCAGCAGATAGATCGCATCCTCGGCGATGTTTACGGTGCCGACGCCGCGCTCTGGCGCCAGCGCTGGCGTCTCTTTTATCTGGCGACGGCAGGCCTGTTCGGGCACGCCAGCGGTGAGGAATGGGGCGTGAGCCACTACCTCCTGCGTCCAGCATGACGGGCGTGTTCATGAGATTTGTTCGCCACATTTGGGATCGCGTTGCCGCCTATGCCGCGCACGACGATCCTATGGTCGCGGCCTGCAATCTGGTTGCTTTGGTGGTGGCGTCCAACCAACCATTTTATCCTCTCTATGTTTATTGGGCTGTCAGCGACCATGTCTGGCCGACCTTCTTGACCTTCCTATCGACACCGTTTTTCCTGGCAGTGCCAGCCGTTGCCCGACGATATTCCAAGACAGGCCGAGCGCTTCTTCCCCTTGCCGGCATAGGCAACACGATCTTGAGCGCACAGGTATTTGGCCCCGCGTCGGGCGTGGAGATTTTTCTGATCCCGTGCGCCTTGATTGCGGCGACGTTTTTCAAAGCCTCGGAGAGGGTTATCGCATTTGTTTTGATCGGCGCGGCCTTGCTTGCCTACCTCGGGCTGGAAGGGAGGTACGGCGTACCAATGCACACCTATACCACTTCCGAATATCAGGCGTTTTTTCGGTTGAATTCCATGAGCGCTGGCACGCTTACTGTTTTCGTTGGGCTTATTGCGTCAGGCTTGATAAGCGAAATCAAAACGCGGACCTGATGGCGCGCGTGATGAGGAAGCCGGCCGTTGCGGCAACCGCGGTCACAAATGTTCCCCAGCAGAGATCAGCGATCGTCACGATGATAGGCCAATTCTTCAGTGTGGCCTGGTTGGTCAGGTCATAGGTCGCGTAGGCGAAAAGGCCAAGAAACGCGCCATATGATGAGGCTGTCATCCATCGATCGCTGGTAAGTGCTGGAGCGATCGCGAAAACGACGATGCCGGCAATATAGATGAGATAAAACAGCGCCGCTGGCGCCAGCCTGAAACCGTCGACCAACATGTCACCCATTAGCGGACGGTAGAGCCGTTGCGCAGCTAAGCTCAGCCAGATTGCATCAATGGCCAGAAACACCAAGCCGGTCGCGATGTAGGCAATTCCATATGTTTTCAAGGGTTGGCCTTTCTTTGACCGAGATTACTCCTGTTACGCCCTTGAGTGATCGTCGGATCACAAAGTGCTGCTCGTTATGGCGGCCAGGCTCCGAAAGCCGGCTCCATGCATGGGATGTGATCCAAACACGAGACTCCTGCGTAACCATCGTAATTGAAGTTAGAATTTTTGGGAGCCTGTGCCGTGATATTGCGTGTCGCAGCATTGTCGGTTGTGTCATTTATAGGTTGCACCGCGCTCGCCGCCCAGGAGCGTAATCCTGATGGGGTTTGGTTGCGCGATGACGGCAATGCCCGGGTCAGGATAGCGCCGTGTGGCTCGAAAATTTGCGCAACTAATCTCTGGATCAGGGACACGAGTAAGGGCGAGGAGGTCGGCGACCGACTGGTGATGACACTCAATCGTAAGTCGGATACGAAGCTTGCAGGAACCGCCTATGACCCGAAACGAGACAGGAGCTATGCTATAACGGTGATTGTCGGTCGCGACAGCTTAACCACACGCGGATGCATCCTAGGTGGACTGCTTTGTCGGGATGTGAATTGGGCACCGGCAGGCGGAGGTTGAAGGTTGTTGATTGCCTTTCCCCATCGTGAAATCCGAAATATAAAACGGTGCCCCTCTGTGCAGTTCATCCCTTGGCCCCAGTACCGGCAGCAGGCCACACTCTCGGTGAGACCAACACGGCATCGATGAACGAAATTCACTCTCGCCAAATTGGCCTAGCGCTGAACAATCCAAAAGGTATATCGCAGCGTATTGCCTATATTGAGAGCTATAGAACCAGAGGCTACGATGAAAATGCGTTTGGCGATGTTCCTGATTTCGATATTCGGCATGCTCGTAACCGTATCGCTCGCCGCCGAGCCAAATGTCGCAAAGGTCCCGTTAGGCCACTATAGCGGCACATGGCTGGAGATTGCTCGAAGACCGATGTGGATTACCGACGGCTGCGTTGCCGGATTTACAACCTATCGCACAGGCAATAGCCCCAAAGAGGTCGAGGTCCTCGACGGATGCCACGAAGGTACGCCTTCCGGCAGACTCAAGACGGTGAACGGCAAAGGTCATCTCCTGGACGCCGACACCAATCGCGCCAAGCTTCGCGTGCGATACCCGCTCTTCATTACTTACAATTATTGGGTTTTATACACATCGCCAGACAAGAGCTGGTTCATCAGCGCAGATTCCCGGCTCAAAAATCTTTGGATTTACGCGCGACGCCCTCCGACTAGCCATCAGCTATCAATCATGGTTCGCAAGGCTCGGTCGCTTGGCTATGACGTGAGCAAGTTGGAATTTCCTCCAGCCAAGTGAGAAGCGCGCTTAGAAGCCATCGCGCTGCTTCTACTGACCATGTCAATGGTGGAGCAAAACCAGGCCATTGGGCGGCGTAAAAGTAGGTCACTTGGCGCCTCAATCGGAGAACGTCGGAGCGCGTAACCCCAATAGAGTGTCACGCTTGAGCCGTTGGCGATTTTCGTAAGCGTTTTCAGGCCGCTTTTTGGGCGCCGTTTTGAGCGCAATAATAGCTTTCGCCCTTCATCTCAAGGATGTTTACATGATGAGTGACGCGATCGAGCAGTACGAGTTCAGTCGTTCCGATCTCAGTGTTTCGGCCCATTCGTCAAAGCGGAGATTGGTGGTGGTGAGGGTCGCGGCGTGCTCGCAACGTTGCGAGATCAGCTCAAACAGCAGTTCAGCCACGTTCCTGGACAGCGGCACGACGCCCAGAAAGTCGATAATGAGGAGCCTGTAGGCGGCCATCTTTTTCTGGAACCGAAGCAGACGTCGTTCGTCGAGGGCCCACATTATCTCGCTGAGGAGAGCGGCGGCGATTGTGAAGCCGACTGCCGGTCCCTTCTGGCACGCGGCCAACCTGAGATCGAGGGCGACATAGCTCTTGCATGTGCCGCTGGAACCGAATGCAGCAACATTCTCGTGCCGCTCGGTCCATTCGCAGCGTGCCAGTTCCAGGGCCTGCATCTTGTTGAGCCTCGGAGTGGCTGCGAAGTCGAAGCATTCGGGTTTTGACGACCGGGAACGTCGCCGCCTTGATCCGGCGATCAACTTTGCTGCGATCTCGCTCTATCATCTCTCGATCGGCGATGCGTGCAACTAACAGAGGTGGGTTCAATCCCGGCTCACTTCTCGGCGAAAATGAACCCCTGACCATTCTCTCAGTCTTTCAAATCGGCACAGTGGACCTTTACGGCCACTTCGTTGCGACGCAAGAAAGGTAATGTCCAAGGTGGGTCGTAGAACCACGCGACTGGCTCACCCGCCGACTGCCACTCGCTGCCGGCAAGCGCGGCCTTGAGCCTGGCGATCTGCGATTGCACGGCTGCGTCGTCCCGGCGGCCGGTAAAGCGCAGTACCGCGTAATCCTGTTCTGGAACGATGACGAGCTTGACCCTGCGATCTCGGGGCTCCGGCGCAGTGTCCACGGTCAAATCGCTAGGCAGAAAAAACTTCATAGTCCAGCCTTCGGCGGTCCGCTGCTGGCCGACGGGCGCGGTCATCTCGACCTGTTGCGATGACTGAGCTACTGGAGCCGTCATCGCGATTTTCGTTTTGGCCTTGTTGTTGCCGAAAATGTAATCTGCCAGAATTTGGAATGCGGCACGGCGGGTGTCTTCCATCGTCTTGCCTGATAAAGTCGTCTCGGCCGCAAGCCTTTGGTCGTATCGGCGAATTTCCAATTCGCCGCTATGCGCTACGATGGAATAAGGCGGCTCTTCGACGCCGGCGCGATAGCCGATCACCGCTAAGCCGGCTGCAAATAAGCCGGAAATCTTACCTGCCAT